>DAIDJG010000417.1 GCA_027451445.1 Singulisphaera sp. | reverse complement strand
ACGGACAGGTCGTAAGCGAACGAGATCCGGAGTCCGGTTTCGAAAGGGGACGCCAGGACATAAACGGTCCCGGCGACCAGGAACGCGATCGCGAATCGCCCTTTCGTGTCGAAGAAATGGAACAACAGCTTGTGCGCGGGTGTGGTCATAGCCCTTCAGGTGCGGTGAAAACGAGGGTGGAGGCGGCCTCGGTGGACTTTGTTCGGTTTGCGCGGGTGTCAACACGTGGCCCGGCCACGCGCACCGGTAAGTTAGTCGTGAGCGAGATCCAAAACAACGGGGCGCCGCTGGCGGCGGCCCGCCGCGTCGACTATTCTGTCCCAGCGTCGACTGGTCGGATCGTGCGTCCGTTACTGTCTGTTGCGTGCGCTCGGGTGGTGGTCCTGCCGCGGAGTTTTCCAATGAGAAGAGTCGTTCTCGTCGCGATCGGGCTCGGGTGTGTGTGTCTGGCCGTCACCGCGTTCGCGCAGGAGAAGAAAAAAGCCACCGCCGGGCCGAACCCCGATTCACAGTACCGGCTGGGGCCGGACTCGTCGCCGCAGGAGGGAGTGCCGAAGGGGGAAATCCGCGGGCCATACACGCTCCCGAGCCAGGTCTATGCCGGCACGCAGCACACGTACTGGGTCTACGTCCCCGCACAGTACGACCCGGCCGTTCCCGCGGCCCTGATGGTCTTCCAGGACGGGCAGGCGTTCAAGGACGAGAAAGGGGACATGCGTGCTCAGAACGTGATGGACAACCTGATCTATCGGCGCGAAATTCCGGTCATGATCGGCGTGTTCATCAACCCCGGCCGGCGTCCAGACCAGCCTGAGCCAACGCCCAGGAACTGGGGCGACCGCGACACCAACCGGCCCACCGAATACAACTCGCTCGACGACAAGTACGCCCGCGTCATCACCGAGGAGCTGATGCCCGCCCTGCGCAAGGAGTACAACATCTCAAAGGATCCCGAGATGCACGGGATCGGTGGGTCGAGCTCGGGGGCGATCGCCGCGTTCACCGTCGCCTGGGAGCGCCCGGACGACTTCCGGAAAGTGCTGAGCAACGTCGGCAGCTTCGTGAACCTGCGCGGCGGACACGTCTACCCCGAGAAGGTACTGGCCACCGAAAAGAAGCCGATTCGCGTGTACCTCTGCGACGGCCGCAACGACAATCGCGGACTCCGCGGCGATCGGTATGATGAGACGCGCGACTGGTTTTTTCAGAACGTGCGGCTGATGAAGGCCCTGTCGCAGAAGGGCTACGACGTGAACTACGCCTGGGGCATGAACGGCCACGGTCAAAAGTTCGGCGGCGCGATCCTTCCCGATATGATGCGCTGGCTCTGGCGCGATGGCCCGGTCTCCACCGACCCCAAGGACCAGGTGGAGCGGAGCTTCAACCCCCCCGCTGCGAAAACCACGAACTGACGACCCTCAGCAACCTATCGACCCATCGGATTGCTCGATCATCATGACTCCACACGACGCTTCCCGGCGGTTATTCCTCAAGACGTCGCTTGCGCTCGCCGCGCCGATCCCGCTCTCGTGCGGCACGCTCCGCGCGAGGGCGGATGACGCCAAACGCCCCCTCATGGCGTACGTAGGGACCTTCAGCTCGCCGCTCCGGGACGTGTTGCCGACGCAGGTGGACCTCCCGCCGGGCAATGGCCGTGGCATTCACCTCTTCGAGGTGAATCGCACCACCGGGGCACTCACGCCGGCCGGCATCCACGAGCTGGGCACCAGCCCGAGCTGCCTCGTCGTCAACGCCGAGGGAACCCGTCTCTATTCCGCCAATGAGACCGACCGGGTGGGTGATGAGAAGGAAGGGACGGTGACCGCATTCGGGATCGATCCGTCCGATGGACGCCTATCGGCGCTCAATACCGTGCGTTCCGGCGGCGCCGGCCCGACGTATGTGAGCATCCATCCGTCCGGCCGGTTCGTCCTGGTCGCCAACTATTTCGGCGGCAGCGTGGCCGTGTTGCCGATTCAACCGGACGGCCGTCTGGGCGAGGCGACCGATGTCAAAAAGGATACCGGGAAGCTCGGTCCGACCAAGGCGAAGAACGCGCCCCCGGGCACTTTTGCCTTCAGCGGTCACGACCGAACCCACGCGCACATGATTCAGGCCGATCCCTCGGGACGATTCGTGCTGCACGTCGATCTGGGACTGGATCAGATCTTCGTTTGGAGGTTTGACGATCGGAAAGGCGTGCTCACGCCCAATGATCCACCGTCGGTTTCGCTTCCCCCTGGCGACGGTCCGCGGCACTTCTCGTTTCATCCCAACGGCCGATGGTTCTACTCCATTCAGGAGGAAGGCTCGACGATCGTCCTGTTTGACTACGCTTCCGCAACCGGACGGTTATCCCCTCGCCAATCCATTTCGACCCTGCCGCCTGGATTCGCTGGGAGCAACTTCTGCTCCGAGATTCTCGTCTCGCCGGATGGCCGATTCGTCTACGCGGGCAATCGGCTCCACGACAGCATCGGCATCTTTTCTGTCGGATCGAATGGCGAGCTGACCTACGCTGGGGAAGAATGGACACGCGGGAATTATCCGCGGAGCTTTAGCTTTGATCCGTCTGGTGCGTTCTTGTACTGCTGCAATCAAAGGGCGGACAACATCGCCGTCTTTCGCGTGAAACGCGACTCCGGTCGCCTTGAGTTCACAGGTCACTACGCGGCCGTCGGCAATCCTTCAGCGGTCGTCTTCCTCGATCTCGCCGCGCGACGCTGAGCGCGCGCCGAGGGTGTGGAACAAGAAGTCCTCGCGAACGCGAACGAAATAGGCCCGGTCGTCGTCAAATGGATGATGCTGACGGTGCGGATTTGGCGCCGATCGAGTGCTATTAGAGCGGTTCTCACTCGCATTGCGCACGCCACGCCCTGCCGTGATCGTTTTATGTTTGGTTTCGACATACCTATGGGAGGGCGAGGCTCCGTCCGAGCCAGCTTCGTTCGGAGGAAGAGTCTTCGAGTCCTCTGAACACCGCGTGTGATGACGCAGGACCCTGAGCGGCGCGCGATGATCCCTCGGCTCGAAGACTCGCCGACGGATCAAGGCTGGCTCGGACGGAGCCTCGCCCTCCCGGCTGTGCGCAATGCAACTGCGAGGCGCTCTAACGGGCCGCGCGCGACCGTCGGATTGCAACGTCGGCCTGTCGCCAAGGACGTTGCGGAGTGACGGCCTGGCACTGAAGAAGGCGAGCGAGGCTTGTCGGGCACTGCGTGGAGTACACTCGGCAAGCCCGGATGATTCGAGCTTTGGATCGGTGCGGTGCGTCAGTCAAGATCGGCCACCACGTTGCCCCATTGCTGACCAGCGCAGAGGCGTTCCTCGAATACGCCTCGTGGCTGATCGCTGATGATTTAACATGCAAGATAACCATCACGGCAAGAGGGACGATGGCGAACATTTACTTTTGCCATAAGTTGACGTAGGAATTCGTATGGGCTAGCCTACCTGGTTCGGGAGGTTCGCGGAGCCAGTCTGTCGGGACTGTTCGAGTACCCGGCTCAACGTCGAGTCTGCAATCATCGGCAGAACGGGGGGGAACGATGACACGGGCCCGGATCGAGGTCTGCTGGGGGCTGGTCGTGGCATTGGGTTTTGCGTTGGCGTTGATTGAGGCTCATGCACAAGGGGTGCCTGGAGCGAAGACGGCCGCTGACAACGGCGCGCGCGACCGCCAGACGATGGAACGCTTTCTCGAACTCCTCGAAAAGAACCCCCGCCGCGGTATCGCGCTCGAGCGCGTTTACGGCTATCACATCGAACGCGGCTCTCTTGAAACCTTCCTCAAGAACTATCACGACCGTACGGCCCGTGACGCCAACGACGGTACCGCCTGGCTACTCCTGGGTCTGTTCGAAGCTCAACGCGGTCGCGACGCTGCGGCCGTTGCCGCCTTGAAGAAGGCCGAGTCAACTCGTCCGAACGATCCCCTGGCCCCCTACTACCTGGGACAGGCCCTTGTACTCGTCGGCCAGCCCGACGCTGCCGCCGCGGCATTCGAGCGTGCGATTGAGCGCAAGCCGACGCGCACCGACCTCTTGCCCATTTTCCAGGCACTCGGCCGGGTCCACCAGCGTGCCTATCACACGGCGCAGGCTCTGGAGGTCTGGAACCGGCTGGAAGCGCTGTTCCCGGACGACGTGCGTGTCCAGGAACAAATCGCGGCAACCCTGGCGGAGGAGAACGAACCGGCCAAGGCGCTCCCGCGCTACGAATCGCTCGCCAAGAAAACGACCGATCCCTACCGCAAAGTGCAGTTCCGCATCGAAGCCGCCGAGCTCAAGGTGCGGCTGAGCCGGACAAAGGACGCCTTGCGCGACTTCGAATCTTTGCTGGGCCAGCTCAATCCCGACAGTTGGCTCTATCGCGACGTGCGCCGCCGGATCGAGGAGGCGTTCCTTCGGAACGACGATCAGGCCGGCCTTGCCGCGTATTACGAAGGTTGGGTGAAGCAGTCGCCCGAGGACGTTGAAGCAATGTCCCGCCTGGCCCGCTCACTGGCGGGCCTGGGTCGGAATCAAGAGGCTCGAAGCTGGTTCGACAAGGCGGTCAAGCTGGCACCGACGCGTAAGGCACTGCGCCAGGCGCTGATCGATCAGCTCGTTCACGACAAGAAGATTGGCGAGGCCGCGGCGCAGTACGAGGCGCTGGCCAAGGCCGATCCGAACAATCCCGACATCATCCGCGACTGGGGCCGTTTGCTGTTGAGAGACACGGCCCTGTCGGATGCGGAGCGTAAGACCACTGCTGGCGCGGTGTGGCGGAAGCTGATCGAGGCACGGCCGAACGATGCGCCGACCGTCGTGCTGACGGCTGAGCTGTTCCGGCAGGCCGACATGCCCAACGAGGCCGAAGCACTCTATCGAAAGGCCATTGCGCTTGCGCCGGATTCGATTCAATATTATGAATATCTGGGCGAGTTTTATCACCGACAGCAACGGCCGAAAGACGCCCTGGAGACGTGGAGCAAAATCGCCGACGGAAAGAACCGCAACGCGAAGAACCTGGGGCGGCTTGCCGAAGTCTTGGCGGGGTTCGGTTATGTCAAAGAGGCGTTGGTCCCGAGCATGGAAGCTTGCCGGATGGCGCCTGACGACTTCAACCTCCAGTTCAAGAACGCGGAGTGGCTGCTCCAACTCGAACAGTATGACGACGTGCTGAAGCAGCTCGACGTCGTCGGAAAAGCGGCCGACGCGCCGGAACAAATCGAGGCGGAGCTGGCACTTCGGATCAAGACCTACCAAAAGTCGGGCCAGTTGGAGAAACAGATTGAAACGCTGCGCGCGGAGCTCGACGCGGGCCGCGAGGCGACGGCTGCGCGTTGGCGGCGTCTGGCACGTTTCGACGAAGCCGCGCGGAGGTTTCCCGAGGCATCGGCGGCGATCGATAGGGCCGTGGCGCTCGATGAGAAGTCGGTGTCGTCGTGGATGATTTACGCACGGATTCACGAAGACTCGGGCGACCACGGCGGCGCGGTGATGGCGTATCGTAAGCTCGCGAGCCTCGACAACCGATCGCGCGGCGCATACCTGAGAGAAGTGGCCAAGCTGGAGTTGAAGCTGGGCCGGCGCGACAATGCGCTCAAGGCCGGGCGCGAGGTCCTGGCGGCGGCGCCGGGGAATCGCGAGTCGTATGAGTTCTTCGCTGACCTTTGCATGCAACTTGGCGAGGTTGACGAAGGACTCGACGCGCTCCGGCGCGCCGTGCGGGTGGATCCGAACGACAAGAAGGCACTCACGACACTCGCCGAGGCCCTGGCTCGCGAGTTCCGCACTGAGGAGGCCATCGAGCTCTACTGGAAGGCCTTCGAGCGGACGCCGGAGCTCGACAGCCGGCTCGCCCTCATCGCGAAACTCACGGACCTTCACCTTCAACGGAATCTGTTCGACCGCCTCATCGCGCGGCTGGAGCGCGAGCAGCGCGACGCGAAGCAACCGCGCGAGATGACGCTCTGCCTGGCACAGGCATACCAGTCGTCGGGCGACTTCGGGGAGGCGCGCGTTGCACTGGAGGGGCTGCTGGCGGCGAACCCGCGTGATGTCGTGCTGTTGCGGCAGCTTCAAGGGTTGGCGGAAGCCGAGACCGACTTCGCCGGCGCGGCCAAGTACCAGGCCCAGATCAACGAGCTTTCCCCGAGTGACGACGGGGCGGTCCACCTGGCACAGCTTTATTACCAGGCCGGCGAGGCGACTGAGGCGGAGACCGTATGGGCGAGGCTCGCTGGTGGCAAGCAGGCGCCGGAGCGAGTTTTTCAGGCCATCGACAGCTTGCTCAACGCCGAGAAAGCGCAGACGGCCCTTGAGATCGTCGAGCGCTTTCTGCGCGAACATCCCGGCTCATGGGAGGGACTTTATCGCGAGGGCATCGTTCTCGCCCGGCTCGGGAAGAACGATGAGGCTGAGCGCCGGTTTCGGACGATCTTCAACTTGCAACTTGCCGAGGATACCGAGAGCGAGGGTCTCAAAGCCGCGAAGCGATCGCAACCGGGTCGCGTTGGAGACGCACATTCCAGGAACTCGCGGGACGAGGACGACGACTCACCACGGGCCGCCAGGAACGTCCAGGCGGTCTGGTTCGTCCGTCGAAACGCTCAGTTCGAGCAGCTCAATCGTGCCGCGTTTCTGTCGCGGGGCATGTCCTCGTGGTCGCCGAGCGACTTCGGTCAGGCCCGGGTGGGTGCGCTGAGCTGGCTCATCCAGCTCGCCGAAAAGCAAAGCAAGCTCGACGCATTGATCCAGGAATTCCGGACCGCGAAGGAGAATGCGCCGGACGACCCGCGTCCGCTCTGGGACTGGTACTACGTCTGTACGTATCGCGAACAGTACCGCGAAGCGTACGAGACTGCGCTGGCGCTCAGCCGGCGCGATCCTCAGGATCCGTCCTCGCTGTGGGCCTACTTTCGGTCGCTCCCATCACGCGCCCGCCAGGTGCGCGAATCCAATCCGCGCTTGCTCGATGAGGAGGAATCTGAGAACGACAATCAAACCCCGCCGCTTGACGCCAAGGAACTGGAACATGTGCTCGCATGTTACAAAGCCTTCGCGCGGCGCAAACTCGGCGGATCCGATCTCGCACTCGCAACGACCGTGGCTGCCGAGCTCACTCGAGCCAATCGCAAGGACGAGGCCGATCGCCTCTTCAAGGACGCCTCGTCCGTGCAGCAGGAACTTGATTTGAATCGACTTTTCAGCATCCTTTCCAATGAACGTGTCGATGTCGATACGGCGCTGGACACGCTCGACCGCTTCCTTGCTCGGGGAGGGAAGGCGGAGCAAGGCCAGAGCATGGATCAGCTCAGTCTCGCGTTGATCCAGCTCATGAACCGCCGGGCGAAGGTTGAGGCGCATGCCGACGTGTGGAAGGTGCTCGATCACTACTTCGACTGGTACGGCAAACCGGAGCGTGTTGCCCGGCGGCTCCAGACGATTCCGTCGACAAAGATGCGGAGTTCCGATGGCGTCGCATTCGTGATGCCGGTCGGCAACAAGGGGGAATTCATCCAGATCAAGTATCCGCCCGTTAACGCGTACTACAACGCACAATCGCTCCAGATCCTGCGGGCGGGATTCGAGTTTGCGAAGCGGGGCGACCAGGTCGCCGGTCTGCTCGAACACGCCAGGCAGCGGGTCGAGAAGGCGCCCGAGTCGTCGCGTGGCCTCGCACTCCTCGCGCTCGGTTATCTTCAGTGGTGGAACGACGACCGCGATGAGTCGGTCCGCACGCTCTCGAAGGCGGTCGACCTGGTGAAGGGCGATCCTGAGCTTCGAATCAGCCTCGCCGAGCTCCAGGCCGAGCGCGGTGAGCACGATGACGCCCTGGCGACGCTCGAGCGGGTCGAGGCGTTCGATCAACAGATTCTGCAGCGCCGGGAGTTGATGGCCCTGCGTCTGGCCGCGCTGACCGGAAACGTGGCGCGCGCCCGACTCGCCGCCGAGCGTCTGTTCAACCTTCGGCTCGATACGAATCTCCAGCTCCAGCTCGCCGGACAAATGCACCAGCTCGGCATGCACGACCTGGCTGAGGCGGTGCTCAGCCGTGCGCGACGCCGCGCGGGGAGCGACGCCGAGACGCTCGTTGCGCTGATGGAGCAGTACCAGGCGCAGAACAATGTCGATGTGGCCGTGCAGATTGCCCGCCAGATCCTCCGCCGCGCGCCCGCACCAAAGCGCTCGCGCCTGCCGTTCCAAAATGACGACGGCGGCCGTCGCCGTGCACTCGATGTGCTGGCACGCTCCGACAAGCTGAAGGAGCTGATCGACCGTGTGGAGGCACAGCTCGAAACATCGCCAAACTCTGTGGAACTGCTCCAGTCACTCGCCGATTATCACAAGGCGGCCAAACAGCCTGCGAAAGCGCGCGCTGCGCTCGACCGAATCGCCAAGCTCCGTGCCGACGATCCCCAGACTCGCTTCAAGATGGCGCTCCAATTGGCGGAGACCAACGACAATGCCGGGGCCGTCGAGCACTTCAAGGCCGCGCTCGCAAAGAGTCCCGCACTGATGGCACCGTCCTTCTACCAGGTCCAGACCGCCTTTCAAAAGGCGGGGAAAATGGATGACCTCATCGGGATTATCGAGGCGGCCGACCTCAGCAAGGTCGGCGGCTACTTCTGGATCGAGCAGATCGTCGAGCAGCAGCTCGGCGACTCGAACTCTCGAGAACGGGCATTGCGGCTGTTCCGCAAGATGTGGCAGGCATTCCCGAACGATCGGCTTGACATGCTCGCGAACATGGACGAGGAGTCGTTCTGGACGCAGCCGGAAGTCTACAACTACGTCCACGAAGCGATCGTACCTCCGCCCGGTCAGCGAAGCATCGCACGCTGGGCGGGACTCGATTCCGCGAATACTTTGGGGGGCGCAGACGGCACCCTGGTGCAGCGGCTGCTTCAAGCCGCTGAGGCCCAGAACAAACTCGACGCGCTCGCCCAGGAACTCGCACAGAGTATCCAGCGATTTCCGCAATGGTCGGGTGGCGAAGTTCTGCTCGCCCTGGTCAAGGTGCGCCAGAGGAAGGTCGACGATGCCAAGAAAGACCTTGAGGCAGCGCTCGCCAAGGAGACGAAAAAGGCCCCCATGCCGTCCTCCGCGCGCACCGCTGTGGCCGAACAAATCAAGAGCGATCCAACGCTTTTGCCGATCGCGATTCGATTGTATGAAACGGCCGTCAAACAGGATTCCAATCGTGATTTCTTCAACTATTCGAGCCATCCGGCGCGCCGGCTGGCGATCCTCTACGGGAAGGCCGGACGAGCCGCCGATGGCCGCGAATTGATTGTCGACCTGGCCCGACGCTCGAACGAGAACGCTCGGGAAAACTCTCGAATCGCCGGCATGCAGCTCCGGCATGAGGTAAACGAGATCGCCAGGGACTTGCTCTCTCTCGGGTTCCCGGCGGACGCCGTCTCGATTTACAACGGGATCTACTCGAACCCTGAGACGATGCGCGAAATCAGCGCCGACGGAATGGCTCGTTTCACGCTCGACCAGATGCATAAGGGGATGAACCAGGCGCTCGGCGGGCTCGACGACCGGACGCTTGCGCCGTCATTGCGGGCCCTGCTCAGGCCCGGGCAGGACAACGGCGGGCAGGCGATCGACCTCGTGGTCCTCGTCAATCCGCGCGAGCTCGAACGCGCGGAGTTGGTCAGCTTTGGGGCCGACATCTTGCGCGCGGCGTCGAAGCAGGCCGAGTTGGCTGCGGAGATGAAAACCGCACTGGCGGTCCTGGCCTCGAGGTCGCCGAATGACTTTTCGGTCGTCGCGGCGCAATCGCTCGCCGCCTCGTACACGGGTGCGTCAACGGATTTCGAGTCCGCTGCCAAGAAGCTCGTCGAGCTGGCGGATGCGAATCCGCTGGAGCGGCTGGATGAGAGCACCCGTCCCACTTCCCGCCAACGCGCCGAGGCGAGCAAGCGTCTTGGCCTCTGGTTCGTGGCGCGTATCTGCTGGACAAAAGCGGAAACGGCCTCCCTGGGCGACCGTCTTGCCACGATCGCGCTCGAGTCCGGCCAGCGGCAGGTCGATCCCTTGCTCGCGTTGGCCCAGATGCGCGAATGGGGCCAAACGGCCCAAAAACGAGGCGATTCCGCGCTTTCCCAACGGCTTTCGGCCCAGATGCTCGAGAAGGTACTCGCCACAGCGCCGGCTAATGAAGCGGTTGCGGGCGCGGACGAGATCCGCAAAGACGCAGAGCGCCGACCGACGGTAGCCGCCATGACGCTCGATCGCTTCGAACTGGTCATGCAGGTGGCACAAAACGCATCCCAGAAGGGCACGCTCGACCTCTCGCTCCGAGCCGTTCGCGAATCACTCCGCGGCGGACCTCCCGTGGCGCCGATAACGCTGAAAGAGGATGCCCTCTTCGCAAGGCGGCCCCGTTTCCGGTTCGATGACGATGAGCAGGTTCGCTCACCCACCAAGGTCGTCGAGGAACGGATCACGGCCCTCGAATACGTCTGGCGCAGTCGCGAGGCCGATCCCGTCGTGGTTTACGAGACGCTCCGCGACGTGGTGCTCCCCGATGCGCGGCCGACAGAGGTCTTTCTCTACCCCCAGCCGCTCGCGGGAACCCGTCGCCAACCGCGCAGTGCGGCCGCGCATTTGGCTCGCTGGGCCGTCACCGCGCAGCGCGTCGAAGATCTCAAGTCGCGGATCAAGGCGCGTCACGGCGATGCGCAGGCGGCCCTCGACGCCGATGTGCTGGGTGTGCTCGTGGGTTTGGCCGGTCGCGATTTCTTCTTTGCCAACGCGAGGCTCGAAGCCTTGAGCACGCGGATGAGAGGCGAAACGACCGAAACGGCGGCGGAACGTGTCTGCCTCGCGGGCCTACCGGCACTCGATGAACCGAAAACGCTCGCGGCGGCCGTCACCCTGCTCACGCAGGCCGTCAGCCGTCTGCCGGACAGCCCCTTCCGATCCGAGCTTTTCAGCACGCTGGCACGCGCCCACTTCCGGCTGGGGAACGTCGACGAAGGTCGCAAACACTTGCGCGAGATCCGGGCGGCCGTCACCCGCGCGGTTCCCGATAATGATTCCTACGCCCGCTTCGTGCGCAAGCAACAACTGCAGGGCGTTGCCGCCGAGTTTGCACGCGCCGGCCAGTGGGCCGATACACTCGATACGCTTGGTCAGTTCGTTGACGCTCCGTCCTTTGAAGGCGGCGACCCGTCGCTCGGGACTGTCTTGACCTCGCTTGCGATCGAGCTGGCGAAGGCGCCGGCCCGGGATCGCTATGAGCGGCTGAAAACGTGGACCATGCCGACGAAGACTCGCAAGTCGATCCGGATGCTCGCGTCCTTCGCACCTCGCGAAACGCCGCCGCGGTCCTTCGGCGCGTTCTCGACCGAGCCGTTTGACGATGGCGTCGTGAGCACTTCCGGTTTGCTCATCGATGCCGCACGTGCGGCTGGTAAACTCGACGAATTGCTCCAGGAGACCCGTGAGCTCGTCGACAAAAAGGTCGAGAATGCCGATGCGCTTTGGCTGCTAGCGGAACTCGCACGTGGCTCAAGTTCCGAGCTCAACGCCCGGCTGAAAACGCGGGCAGAAGCACTCAAGACGACGGTTAATCCGGAGGAGATCCGTCCCGAGGTCTCCTGGGCCGACCTGCTGATCGCCCGCGCAGGCCTGCGCAATCGCGACTTGCCGGAGGACCTGGGCCGGGAGTTTGCAACACTCGTGCTCACGCGCGCGGTCACGTTGGAAGGTGCCATCGCGACCCGATTGCGCTATGACCTCGCGCGCCGACAGGCCGAGCGTGCGGGCGCGTCCGCAGTCCTAGATCATCCGGAGCCGGGATTGGCGTACTGGCACACGGCCAGCGTCTCGAGCGCCCATCAATACGCGCAAGGACCACCTCCGCAGTGGTGGGTCGAGAGCGAACGGCACATCAAACATCTGACTGGGTCCGGCGACCAGATGCTCTTGTTCGACGTTCCGCTTGGTGGAACGTTCGAGTTTTCGGTCGACGCCTGGCAGGATACCTGGGCCGCCGGGGGTGTCGGCTACGGTGGTCTCGTGTGTGACGCCGAGCCGAACTCGTTCAGCGGCGTCTTTCCGATCGGCGGTTCCGAGCGACTGATCCTCAACAGCCCGTTCATTGTGAATCACGACTTCAACCGTTTGACCGTGCAGGTCGCGCCGGACGAGGTTCGCTACCTGGTCAACGGACACTTGTTCTATCGCGACACAAAGCCCAGCCCCACGTCACCCTGGTTGACACTCTTCTGTACCGAAGAGCGACAAACGACATTCCGGAACATCCGTATCACTGGTGCGCCGATCGTCCTGTCCCAGGTGCCATTAACGCGAGACGATCGCCTCGAAGGCTGGACGAGCCGCTTTTTCGACCAGTCCCAATCTCCGCGATGGCCACCGCCAAAGCAAACGTCTGTGCCCGACACGAAGCCGTCCGACTCTGCGCGTAATGAATATGACTGGGTCGCGCAAGACAGCCAGATAAGGTGCCGCAAGGTCGAGTCGAGCGCAGACCGATCAGCGGTCGAGAGCCGACTGTATTACATTCGGCCGCTTCGAGCAGGCGACGCACTGTCGTATGAATTCTACTACGAACCCAACGAGATCATCGCCCACCCGGCGCTCGATCGCCTTGCCTTTCTGCTCGAGCCCGACGGCGTGAAGCTGCACTGGATCACGGATGGGGCGTACGAGTGGAGCGGCCTGAAATCGGACAACGTCGTTGACGAGCCCGGCGTTCGCCGGGGTCCAGACCGCTTGCCACTGAAGCCGCGCGAGTGGAACCAGGCGCGCGTGGCCATCGAAGGTAACACCGCCGTCATCGTTGTGAATGGCGTCGAGGTCGCACGACGACCGTTGGAGCCGGAGAATTCTCGCCAATTCGGTCTCTTCCACTTCCGCGATCGCAGCGCCGCGCAGATACGCAACGTCGTCTTGACGGGGAACTGGCCAAAGACTTTGCCCAGTGACCTCATGGCTCGGGAACCGTCGGCAAAAACGAATCCGGCCGAGTCCGTTGTCTGCCACGAACTGGTCGGCGAAGAGGTTCTCTCCGAAAGCGCTTCCTTCGTGCTCAAGAGTGCGCGGGCCATGCCCGATTCAAAACGATATGATTATCTGCGCGAATGGGTCCTGCCTCGGGACGATAAGCCCGACTTCCGCCTCGCCGTGAGCTACACGCCGACCGGCGCGGCGCCCCCGGTTGCCTCGGTCGCCTCGAACCCTCGCGACAACAGCAGCGACACGCGCGTGTCGACGGGAGGCGCTTTGGAATGCCCCGTCATGGAGTTGGTCGCCACCGCCCAGCGGCTTGGCAAGCTCGACGAACTTCTCTTGCTTGTCGAAAGGAATCCATCGAGCGACGAACGAGTCGTTCGCGAGCGTGTTGCGCTTTGTGCGTTGATCCACATGGCCCAGGACCGCGATGACGCGGCCCGGGACGATCTTCAGAAGCTTCTCGCGCTCGTGCGTGCCAGGCCCAAAGACAACTCACCGGTCTGGCAGCGCGCACCGGAACAAGTCGCCCAGTGGGCGAGCCTCGGACGGCCTGCACTCCGTAAGGTGTCGGACGACCTTATCGCAGCCCAGATCCAGGATTGGAGCGACCTGGCTGGCAAGAGCACGGCGATCGCAAATCGTGATCTCTGGGGACTGCACCTCCTGCACGCCGCCAGGCGGAGCGAGCTTCTCGCCACGCCCCCCGACCGTCGGACTGAACTCGACGCGGCTACACGCCTGCCGCTCTGGTCGCGCGTTGAACACGCCACGGCAGCATCCCGCGGCTCCGGCTGCCCGACCCCACGTTGGCGGCTCGAGAATGGCATCCTGCGCCACGAACAGGGCCACCGCGAAGACTTTCTCTACCTGAACGTCCCGATTCAGGGTGATTTCGAGCTGACTTGCGAAGTGCAGGGTTTCGGTTCCAACCAGATGCAACTTGCCTACGCCGCGATCATGACCACGCTCCGTCCCGACCGCAAAACGCTCGACATCGCACATTTTGGGAAACCCGTGCGTGAGCGCGTGTTCGACCCGCCGCTGGAGGATGGCAAAGGGTGGTATCCCCTGCGATTGACCGTCAAGAACGGCAAGTACACGGTCTTTATGAAGGGACAGCAGATCTACGAAGACTTCTTGCCCAAATCACCGGATCCCTGGCTGGCGATCCACCAGCGCGCGACCGGTTCCAGCGGCTTGCGCGCGCTGAAGCTGACGGGGAATCCCACTGTGCCGGAGTCCTTGTCGCTCTCCACGCAGTCCGACCTTACCGGCTGGCTGGCGGACTACTACGAGGAGCGAATCGACGGCGACCATCCCTCATGGATGAAGAAAGGCGACGAGATCATTGCTCCGAACTTTGGTTCGGACGATGCACCCACTCTCAGCCAATGGGACAGCGATGACATCGCAAAGCTCCAGACCGCTGCGCGGTTGGGGAGCAAGCAGGAAAGCCTCCTGCAATATCATCGTCCGCTGCTCGAAGACGGAGCGATCGAATACGAGTTCTTCTACGCGCCCGGAAAGACGCTCGTCCACCCTGCACTCGACCGCCTCGCGATGATGCTGGACCCGAAAGGTGTCAAGCTCCACTGGCTCACGGACGGCAAGTACGACCGTACGGAGCTGGCTCCGGACAATGTCGTCGACGAGCCTCGCGACCGCCGCGGAGTCGCAAGCCTTCCGCTCAAGCCCGATGCCTGGAACCGGGCCACACTCAGCCTGAAGGGCGACGTCGTGTCCCTGGCGCTCAATGGCGACCTGGTGTTTGAACGGGTGCTGGAGCCGACGAATGGACGGCAGTTTGGGCTATTCCACTACGCGGACGAGACCGAGGCCCGGGTGCGCAACGTGGTCTATCGCGGAGCGTGGCCGAAGTCGGTGCCGGCCGATCTGTTTGGGATCGAGACTCCAGCTACCGATAAGCGTGACGAGGAGAAGGGCGGGAAAAACGGACACTGAAGCGGCGTCACCGGCTTGTCTTCATGGTGAATGAGACAGGAGGCGGGCGGCCGAGCACGCGTCAATCGACTGCCGCCTCCCAATCGTCTCATTCGACTACGCCGCGCGGCGCCGAAGGCGCAAGGCAAATGCGCCCAGTGAGGCCCAGAGTACGCACGTTGCAGGTTCCGGGACGGGCTCAGCAGAGATGGCCGAATCTCCGTCCAGCGTGTCCTTACGGGGCGTGCCCGAAGGGAGCGATCGGCCGTAATCATGGGCCAAAATGTCCTGCACGGCCGCATGACTGAACACAGATTTGGGGTTCGTCAACACCGCCCATGTCGCCGCGGCCGCGTCCAGGAATTTGCCTGTCCGATCGTGGTGAACGGCGACACCAAAGGCGTGCATGAGTTCGTGAGAGATCACATGAGCGAGCGACCACTCGAGTTCGGTCTCCGTATGGGCTCGCTTGAGTTTGTCGATGAAGGCGAATCCATTTTTGCCCACGTCGGTGATCCCGAGCGCATTGGGGTCGGGTGTGTACGACGCGTTCGACACCACGCTGATCGTGTGGTTCGCAGGCGTGTTCGGAGCGCTCGTTACGACGGGTGAAAGGCCACTCAGTTTGAACGTCTGATCGATGTCCTTGTCGACCTGGCTCGTGAAAGCCGCCTGCTGCTGCGCATTCGGAACACCGCCAAATAGGCGCTCCACGACGGGATTCAGGTACCACGGCTCCGCGCGCCCTTGGGTCAGCGAACTCGATTCGGGGAAAGGCGCGGTGCCGAAGTTGATGAAGGCATCGGTGGTCACTTTGGGGGAACCGGACGATGTTGACTTCGTCGCGGAACCCGGGGCCGTCGTCGGGATGACACCGGTCGGCGGAGATGTCGTCGGGGGAGCGCTGGTGGACGGGACCGAGCTGGGTGACGAGCTGCCGGCGGTCGGGCCAACGTCGGTGTCGTAGGTCCGCCAGGTCCAGGGCGACCCCGACATGGGATTCGCATTCGCTCGGGTTGCGTATGCAATGAGGGTACCGAAAATGAGCGCGCACAGCGTCCATCTCATCCTTGCCACGTGAACCTCCTGTTCGAGGTCCGGAGCGCGACTGGTGTCGCAGCCAGTAGGTCTGCGCCCCAGCGATTGGTCCGGACATGTCCTTCAAGTGGGGAAGATCGAGAGGGAGAGAAGAGACGGCCCACTCCTCCGCAACATGGGTGCCATGTCGACCGTCAGAATCGACGACGAATGCACTTGCGGGCGTCAAGCTATTGTGATTTCTGAACTTGCCGACGCGAATCAGTCGGTGATTCCCTGCCGTCGCCAACAGTCTCGACGAAGATTGGGCGCGTTTCTTGAAGTAATTCTTGCAAAACGTGAGAAATTCAATCCGGGCTAGCTCACCCACATTCTCCAGTGTGGCGAGCGAAACGTCGCTGATGGGTCGATTGTCATTCCCCTTGCCGGAGGAGCCATACCTCGGAGACCTGGCAACCCCGGCCGTTGCCTCCTCGTCCAGGCTCCTCATTCCAGCGCAGCGTGACGGAGCCATCCAAGGTTGCTTCTTGGGGAATGTCGAACTCGATGGGATGGACAGGATTCGGCTTCTTCATCAAGGGATGAACTTCCTGGTCGTCGGCCTCCATACGGACGCGCGGCTGGAAGTTGTCGCCGGCGTAGACGACGCGAACGCGGTAGCGTGCACTGCGATCGAGCCCGTCGTAGTGCATCGCAAGGGGGCCGTCGTAAAGCGACTGGGCGTTTCGGCTCCAGAATAAAGGTTCGCCCGGTCTCGTGCCGAATCCGACCAGGGCGGAACGCCGAAAGTCGGGATCGCGTTCGAACCCAGGCCCACGCACGAGGTGCGGCTGATTTGCCGGATCGCCGAGTGCATCGTAGAAACCGCCCGGGCCTGGGTCCGTCCGATTGAGCAATGCGTCGATACCTCGTCGGCGCTCCGATTCGACGCGGAGCCCGCGCAGTTCGTCGAATTGCCGCTCGAGCCAGACGCGGTTATTGAGTGGCACGTCCATGGTATCGAGGTTCGCGCCCCGGCCAACGGCGATGGCCTTGTAGCGCGCCACGCTCAATTGCATCCGGATGCTTTGATAGAGTGCTTCCGCCAGCTCGTGGACGCGCGCTCGCCGGTCTACCGCGGTTGGATGAGTCACCGCTCGATCGAGGATCGCCTCGGCCTGCTCCATCGCTCGCAGACTGCCCGCCGCCCCAGCTTGGCGAAGCACGCCCAGCGCTTCCGCTTCCTGTGCCGTCTCGGCGATCAGACGGTCGCGAACGTAGGCGTCGTAGTAGGCCCGATACAAGGCCTGCTGGAAGCGCCAGTTGAGCAGGTCGCGCGGACTCGCGGCTCTCTCCATGTCCTGGAACTGCCGCAACGTGGTCTCGACACTCGCATTCGTCAGTAGCGGTCCTTGCCAGTTGCGTTCGAGGGCGAGGAGTCCCTGCGCGAATCCCTCGGTGTAGCGGTCGCCCAGAAAGTAGCGGCTGTACTGTCGTAGCACGTTGGTGACATCCGCGTCGGGATTCCAGCCGAGCCCACTCCAAACGAACTTGTTCACGTCGTCATTACAGCCTTCGGAGTAGGTCAGGAAGCCGATGGCCTGGTCCTGGTAGGCACGAAAGATGGCCGCCTCACCGAGCGGCCGGGGGTTGATGCCTTCTCGGCCCTGGGTTGAAGCGAACGCCAGGTCCCAGTCGGGGACGGGGTACTGGCACATCAGACTGTGAGTGATGTCGGGGTAGAGACGGATCGGATACTGGTCAGGGACCAGTTTCCGCAGTTCCGGTACGGTCACTCTCACCTGGGGTCCGTAGACGACTCCTGTGAGCCAGTTGGGTCGTTCCCGGAGTACCTGGACGAACTCATCGAGCCACTCCTGGGTGAACCCCTGCGGCGAGACCCACATTTGCACCTTGGGATGGTGTCGACGGAGGGATTCCACTTGCTTCGCCAGGAGCGCCATCAAGAGCTTGGGCCGGGTGTGGCCGGGGTCGCCGCCGGGTACGAAGACGGCGTCGAGCCGGGGAAGGGTCCGCAAGACGTCGCTCCACTCCCGCAGTGCGAAGTCGACCGTCTTGGGATCGTTGTAGTCGGCATCGAGCGCTGGGTACCAAACCCAGACATCGAGCCCATAGTCGTCTGCCAGACGCGACATGCCGGCCATCATCTCCAACGGCGGGCGAGGGAAATGGGGACTGTCCGCATCGTCGTCCGAGCGCGGGGGGATGAGTTCGATGGCGTTGGTGCCGAAGACGGCAAGGTCGCGGATGTATCGATCCCACTGGTCGAGGTCCCAGGCGTCGTAGGAGTTGGTCTTGGGCCGGTATCCCAGTTGGTGGCCCCGCAGGGGATAACGCGGCGCCGTGGATATCCGAAATCCATGAGGAAGACGTACGTGGCCAGTCGTCATGCGCAGTTCGCAGAGCAGTCTCCCCACGCCGAAGAGCGCCCCGCGCGGATCGTTGCCGGCGACGAGCACCGTACGTCCGTCGTCCGCGGCTCGAATTCGATAACCCTCCGCTCCGCGTGTTGCGAGTGTGTGGCTGAGCAAGTCGTCGAGTCCGGGGTGCTGGCTCCGCAATTCGGGCTCCGTACCCACTGCGACCACGACCGCCGCGGGATCATCGGGCCATTTGTGCGTAAGCTTCCAGTGAACCTGGCTTCGATTCGCGACTTCCTCTACGAGCACGTTCGCTGCCTTCTTCTCGACGCGCCCAGCACGCTCGGGGATGAAAACGACGGCATTCGCGAGCTCGGTTGCCGTCTCGGTCCGTGGCTCACCCGCGCCGGCCGCGCTGCAGAAGGCAGTCCCGAAAACCAGAAGCAACGCAATCCACGAACGGTCGATCCGGAATCGTCTCGCATCCGAGATTGGCAGCCGTATCTTACACGTCGGTCGACGTCTCATCGCCATACGCCTGCCTCTTGCCGGTGGCCTTCGTGGAAATCGGGTGGGACGATGCCCTACATGCCTCGGCTCCGCGAGCGACCCGCGCGGGCATGGTCGTCGCAAAGGGATCGCGTAAGCGGAGAAAAGATCGGCGCGAGAGGCTAACGCACGCCGTCGTCCGGTGCAATGGGTCGGTGCAACGGTTCAGGTACGCAGTGCGCACGCCTGTTACCGAGCGTAAGGTGGGACAAAGGGACCGCCGTCCCGCGAACCGGCATAGGCTCTGCGCCGAAGATGGGGCTGAGTTCTTAACACTCCCCGATTCAGGGAAATCGTCGCGTCAACGATCGAATGCCGCCTCCGCGCAGCGACAAGTGACGCGCCGATCGAAGCAAGACGCGGCGAAGTGTCTCAATACGAATCGGCGCTGATGACTTCGCCCCCAGCTCGCGTCGAGAGCGCTTGCCAGACTCGCGGTTGGGCCGTGCCGAGCGTCCAGACCTGCAACGCGTTCTGAACGGCCCCCAACGGGAATCCCGTATTGGGATCGATCGGCCAGGATGCGATGCTGTCCTTCATGAACCGCACCGAACCGTCGATGAACGCGGCGTTCACCCCACCGGGGTGGAAGCTCGACGCGCCTTCCTCCGCCAGCCACCAGTCACCCTGGTTGTTGATGAGAGAACGGTACTGCTTGTACCCATTCGGGGGCACTGAGGTATCGAACGTCGTGTGACCCCAGTAGCCGGAGCTCCACCACATATCGATCGAGGCGTTGCTTGCGTTGATGTTCAGTGCGCCATAGGCACGCTCGCTGAAGAGCATCGTATTGCTCGTGCCGTCGACAACCCCGGCGAGGCTGATGTTGGATTGATAGTAGAGGACGCCGCTGGCCACCGCCTGCTCGGACTGAAACTGGGTGGTGGCGTTGGGCGTGGCGTAAACGAAGAATAGACCCGAGTTGCCTGCGTAGGTCGTGACTCTCTGCTGCGCGCCGGCGGGAACGTAGACATAAAAGAGAGGGTCTAGCGGTTCGCCCTTGGCCGCGATCGGATCGCTCGGACACAAGAGCGCCGAAACCTGTGTGACGGCGATCGTCTCGTTGGCAGAAGCTGAGAAGCTCTGGGTAAAGTTCACGGCATTGTAAACCTGATTCTGCTCCATGTACGGGAGGATTGGCACGAACGGCCCGAACCCGTACCAGGGCGTGTAATTGGTTGCCGCCGAACCGAAGAGCGTCCCGGACTGTAGACAACCATTCGCTTGCTCGTAATTGGCCGACGCCAGGGCCAGTTGCTTCAAGTTATTTACGCACTGTGCTCGCCTTGCCGCCTCGCGCGCCGCTTGAACCGCGGGCAGCAGCAGGGCAATCAAAACGGCGATAATTGCAATGACGACCAAGAGTTCGATCAGCGTGAAGCCCCGGCATGTACTCCGAGCGACCGTGCGCGCGTCTCTCAATGTACGGCTCCTCACAAAAGAATCCTGGGGGGTTAAAGCGACGGATTCGTGCCGCGTGAAAGCGACATCGGGCCTGTGACTTACGCGCTCACACCGTTCCCGACGTCGGGTTATTGGCGTTTCTTGAGGGGCGGTGCGACAAGATCCACACTCGCGCGCGGCTTGGCCGTGTTCGGCGCTGCACTTGAATTCGCATTTTGAGCCCCCGGGCCGATCCCACGCTCAGCGGCGATTTTTTTCGATGCCTCGATATCGACCCCGCCGTCGTCCGAACCGCAGCCCGCAAGGGACAGCAATATCAGAACCAATCCGGAGCGGAATTTCGTCGCAAATGACCATGGATGGGGCGTGAAGACCGTCATCGGTCGAACCTCATGCATATCCCGAATTTCCGCTCAGGACCAACTCCCACCCGCTCTTCTTCGATTGGTGGTCATGATCTCACACACTATATCATGCCGTGTTGGGGAGTTCAAGTTGGAATCTGTGTTTTCTGATGAACCGAAGCGACGCGTATTTAACTTGAGATTGTTCGTTTGGAAACCGTTGCCCGGATTGATCGCTGAAGGGGAGGCGCGGACAACGGCTTGTGCGGAATTCCGGTACGCGAACGTCGCGGCCCGACAACGACGCTTGGGCCGGGCAACTCCGCTGGACTACGCCGCGTTCGGATGAAAGATGTTCCGGGGCTACCAATCGCTTGACGCGGGTGGACGGCTCGGAGATCGTGGTTCCTGCCTTCGCGAGTGACGCGCACATCCTCCCACGTCTCCAAAAGTGTTCAGGGAGTACCGACTCATGCCTACGGCGCGGCCCCGTAGTACCACTTCGTTGCGAGAAAAGACGTACTCTCTCGGTTCTAAATTCGCCCTAATAATTGTTGTTGCGCTCGGTTCGTTTGCGACGACGGCCGAAGGCGCCGAGCGGCCCAATATCCTGTTCCTCCTCTCCGATGACCATAGCGCCCCCTACCTCGGCTGCTATGGCTGCGCGGACGTCCGGACGCCCAACCTCGATCGCTTTGCGGCCGAGGGAATGCGATTTGACCGCATGTTCGTCACGTGTCCCCAGTGCGTGCCTTCGCGGGCGTCGTTGATGACGGGCCGGTCGCCCGTGTCCGTGCGGATGGTCCGATTCACGTCGCCGCTACCTCCCGACGTACGCGCGTTGCCGGACTTGCTTCGCGAGCAGGCCGGGTACTTTACGGGCGTCGGCGGGCGCACCTATCACCTTGATGGCCCGCCCGCCGCCGGGAAGAACGCTGCGCCTGTAAGCACGGCCGTCCTCGACCGCCACAAATTGCGGACGTTCAAGGACCGCGTCGACTATGTCGAGAAACCTCCGGTTGGCGGCTGGAAGACGTACGGCGGTCATCTCTCCGCCTTTCTTAACGCGGCTCCCCGCAACAAGCCGTGGTTCTTCTGGCTTGGCTACAGCGATCCCCATCATCCGTGGGATACCCAGTCAAAACTCGGGGCACCCGAACCGTCGAAGCTCACCCTGCCGCCGCACCTGCCCGACCTGCCCGGCGTGCGGGGCGACCTCGCGCGGTACCTCGCGGAGGTCGAGCACCTCGACGGCGATGTGCAGAGCGTGCTCGACGTGCTCGCAGCCCGCGGTCTGACCGGCAACACGCTGGTTGTGTTCATGGGCGACAACGGCATGGCGCTGCCGCATGGCAAGGGATCGCTTTACGACCCTGGCCTGCACGTGCCTCTCCTGGTGCGCTGGCCGGGCGTGGTCAAGCCCGGCTCGTCCACAAAGGAATTGGTCTCTGGTGAGGACTTCGCTCCCACGATGCTCGAAGCCGCCGGGGTGCGACCCTTGGAGTCGATGAGCGGACGCAGCTACCTCAAACTGTTGCGCGGGGAACCATTCGACGGGCGGACCTACGTTTTTGCCGAGCGCGGTCCGCACGGCGGCGACGGCACACTGTCGCCGACGATCTCCGCCGCAACGTTCGACCTGGCCCGTTGCATTCGCTCCCAACGCTATAAACTGATCTACAACGCCACGCCCCATCACCCGGTCGGCCCGGTCGACAGCGCCCGGGATCCCGGGTGGCAAGACATGGTCGCGGCCAATCGGAGCGGAGCACTCGGCAAAGAGTTCGTACCCACTTACTTTACCACCCCGCGCCCGACGTTTGAGCTGTACGACCTGGACCGCGATCCGGGCGAGCTCGAGAATCTCACCGGTCGAGCCGAGTCCGCCGAAGTCGAACGCACGCTCAAGGAAGCGCTCGCCGAGAAAATGATCCTCGACTGGGACTTTTTGCCGCTGCCCGTGCGCTGAAGCCGGAAGGGCGCGCGAGCGTGACGCTCAATGTCGCATCAGCCGGTCCCTGTATCGTTTCGAGCGCGTTCCTTCCGCATTTCTTCATCGTACGCCCGCGCGGCCCAGATGACCGCGAGCCCGGCGAGTGCGATGAAGAACCCGAGCGGAGCGTAAAACCGTAGCGAGGGCTCCGCGAGGTTTGCGTAACCGTATACGAACATGACCGCGCCGGCGACAAGCGCAATCACGCTGAACCGTCTCGCGGGACGCGACCCAGCGAGCACAACCCCCGCGATCACAAGAACGAACCCAAACAGGATCACGAACCGTCCCGCGTAGGGGAAGAGCTCGACCTTCCCGGCCTCTACGGCAAAGTGCAGGATCGCTCCGCCCACCATCGCGACGATCCCGCCCGGAAGCAACAGGACGCCGAAAACACCTCGAACCGCAGACGCCATTGCGGGCGACGCGGCCCGCGCGTCCTGCTCCAGGGGAGTTTCCGGATCGTCTTGCATTCGAGATTGCCCCGATGGCGTTTGCCCTGTGCCCAATGCCAGATACTGGTAACGTTTCATTCGACACGGGCGGTCTATCCCGATCAAGGACGAATTGCTGTTGGTGATCAATGTTGATCCGTTGCGGATCCGCTCGTTTGAGGCGTCCCCGAATCTTATCATTTTCCCGGCACTGCCCTTCGTGTCGCTTGACGTCGCCTCATCTCAGAGTCATACTGTCATGCGATTCAAATCCGATGTGTGGCGGAGAACCCCCCAATGCCCATCAGCGTCATTTGCTCATGCGGTGCGCGCCTGAAAACGAAGGACGAGAACGCGGGGCGGTCCTTCAATTGCCCCAAGTGCGGCCAATCGCTCTCGGTCCCTGCAGCAGGGTCAGCAGTGAAGGCCAAGCCCAAAGCGGCTGAGCCGACACCCGACGACCTTTTTGGATTCAACGACGAGCCGGTCCTGCCGAGGGCGCAGGCAGGAGCGCGGCCCGCCGGGGAGGCAGTCGCGGAGGAAAAGCTTCCGTCGCGGGCCGGTTACGAGCCGATGACCGACGCGAAAAAGAAGAAGATCGCCAAGCTCGCTGCGAAGGTGGAGAAATCGAAGCCGACATTCGGCGGAGCGAGCATGGGCGTCTCGCTCGGCACGGTCCTGGCCATCGCCCTGTTCGGCTGGCGCATCTATCGGGTCACCACCAAGGTCAATCGTGCCTTCAACCCCGTGGAGGCGTCGGCCGAGTTTGATCCGGCGGATCTCAAGGAGATCGCCGCTCAGGTGAACAAGGGCATCGAAGACATGGTCAACGACCCGAAGACGGCTGAGGCCCGCGAATGGCTCGACGCGGCCAAGCACCCGAACCATACCGTGATGGAAATGGGAAACGATCGAGCCCGGACCATGGTGAACGGCTTCTACGATCGAGGTGCCGAGTCCGTGTACGTTCTCGAACCCGAGCCGCTCGGGCCGAACGTTATCACCGCACTGTTTGCCGTCAAGCTGCCAAGCGATCCGGCAAAGCGGAAAGAGTGTTTCGCCTGGGAGCCCCAGTTCCTCGAGGGCGAGGAGCCGACGAAGGACGAAGGTCAGAAGTATCTCTTGATCAGCACGGATTGAGCCCCCGGCCTTTCGGACGGCGATAAACGCCGAGGCCGCGCGCGGTGCCGTGTGAACGGTCCCCTCCGTCCCATTTTTTCCTGGCGCCCAACAGTTCGTGCGCCCCAACGAGCGGGATGGGTGGCCGGGGCAAAGGGGAGCGCAGCTCCACGTGCCCCGGTGGGCCGCGAGACGCTTCCGGGGCACGTCGGCCTTCCGGCCTCCTCTGCCCCGGCC
>DAIDJG010000416.1 GCA_027451445.1 Singulisphaera sp. | reverse complement strand
ACCCGAGTAATCCCTTCGGTGATGTCGGGCAGATAGACGCCTGGTCCATTCATCGATCCAACCTCCTGACGCAAGCAGCATCAAGAGTTTACTTTACGATTGGCAGACCACGAAATCTACCAAGAACGGTGCTACAGTCTCAAAATGTGCTGTGTTTTCCCGTCAGCCACAGGAGCGCGGAATATCACCTTCGAGCAAATGGCGACGGCAACGCCGAAGATCACCGGCATCAGCCGTTCGTTGGATACAGCAGCATCGTGAGCGCCAGGCCCGGGATGATCGCCGGCGGCAGAAAGTTGATCAGGTTCGCCCATGAGCCGGTGTACCGCGGCTTGCGCTCACTGACGCGCGCGTCGATCCACTCCAGCAGGAACTGGAGGCCGATGGCCGTCGCGAGCCCGACGAGCGGTTGGATATGAGATTGCTCGAAGCCGAGAAAGAGATGGCCGAGGAGGTTCCAAAGAATCAGTAACGTGGTGAAATACCAGAGGGCGAAATAGCGCCGCAGGGCGCTCCGCTTGGGGTAAAACTGCAACGTCGTGAGCGCGTCGGTTGGTGTCGACATCAAAGCGCGTCCTTTCGATCTGCCGGCCAACCGAGCCGGATGGTGTGCCAACCTGCCTTCAAGTCAAAAGTTGCCTGCTGAGGGTTGCCGTCCGGGTCCCGCCAACGAATCTCAACGGGCGCTTCGGTGATCGTATCGAGACCAAGGTGGACGTCCGGGGCGCGCTTGCCGGCATATCCACTTCCGCCGTCGACCTGAGCCACCCGCTTCCGCCCGTCCGGCAGCCGCACGGTCACCACAGCGCCGATGGCCGGCCGTCCCGGAATGTCCCCAGCAGAATGGCCAATCCCGGGCTCGACGAGCGCCGGCTTTCCCTTTTCGAGCGGGAGCAAGACGTGCAGCCCCAGGAAGTTGCCGGGTTTGGGACATTCGTTGTGGTAGAAGTATGACGGCTGCCACTGGTTCGCAACGGCGAAATCGAGCCGGCCGTCGCCGTCGACATCGGCCAGCGAAATGCCGCGCGTCACCATGGCCTCGGACATGGACTGACCGTCCTGCAACGACAGCTTGGGGGCCACATCGTAATAGCGGCCGTCGCGCGCCCGGACGAAGAAGGCGAACGTGTCATGACCGCTGACGTCGTCGCCGGGTTGAAGGCTTGGCCAGAACTTCGGGTTGTGCAACAGTTGGTTGTTGCTGGTGCCGAGACTTTGCAGCTCGGGCCACTTGTTGACTTGGCCCTTGATGAAGCCATTCGCCTGAAGCGCCTCGAGCACGCCGTCATTGTTCGAGTCCGCCAGCCGGCAGTCCCACGACCAGCCGCTGCGCGACAGGCCCAACTCTTCGCTGGCCTGGCGGAACGGAGCGATCCCCTGCTTCATGCGCTCCGCCTGGCCGGTGTTGAGCCAGAGGAAATGGCTCTCGGTCAGGGCCCACGGCGACGTCAGGTTGCTCACATAGATATCAAACAGCCCATCGCCGTTGATGTCGCCGATATCCACGCCCATACCTTTGAACGAGTCGTGGTTGATCACGCACGAGGCCGGCGTGCCCATCGCGCGTTCTCCGTGCAAGGCCACGAACTGAAAGTGGCCGGTGGTCGAGCGATTATGCAGCAGGCGGTCGGGCCCGAAGTCGTTGGCAATGTAGACTTCCGGCAGCAAATCGCCGTCGAGATCCACGGGGCCGATGGCATAACTCCAGCCGTGGGACAGTTCCTCGGTAATTGCATCGTTTTGCGGCTCGAATCGGACGGTCGGATGCGGACCCGAGGTCGCGTTCACGAACCGGAAAAACCGGAGACCGCCGCCGTTACCCGACCGTGCCAGTGAGTCGTGCAAGGTTTCGAGTCCCTGGGCGTTCCGGTCGATCATGCGGGAGCCGTCGGGGAGATAGTTGCCGACGATCAGATCGAGGTGGCCGTTGCCGTCCAGGTCGGCCGCGACCGCCGTTGAGGAGTACCAGCGGTCGCCCCCCTCGAGTAATTCCTGGGCCTCGAATTCGGCGGGGGAGGGCGGTGTCTTCGAGTCGGCCGGCGTTCTGCGCAGATAAACGATGGGGCTGCGACCCCAGTAGACGACGAGCACGTCCAGGAGGCCGTCTTCGTTCAAGTCGGCGATCAACGAGCTCTGAGGGCACATCGTCGCGGGGTTCCAGTTAGGAAACGACGATCCTGGCTCGAGTGCGAATGTTTCATAACGGGCCTGGGTACTGGGTACCGGACCACAGTTGACCTTGTCGGTCCTTGGATCCGCCCAAACGACATCGTTTTGCAGTCCGTCGCCGTCGAGATCGCCCATGGCCACGCTGGCGCCGAGCGTCGAGACGTAGGCGCGGATGTGCCGCACGCTGGGATGGACGTTGCGAACGTACTTGTACGGCGGGTGGTTCGCCACTTCAGGCAACGGGAGCCGGCGAAACCGGAAGCTGTTGACCACTGTTTCCGACTCGGCCTGGGACAGCGGCCGATCGCGCGTCATGACGTACAGGCTGATCACAATGGCCGCAGACACCACCAAGGTGGCTCTGCGCCGTAGCGATCCGGGCGGTCGGTTCATCGCTTCGAGTCCCTCTCGCGGTGCCAATGGAATTCGAGCTTCCGCGCGCAGAGCTTCATCTTGCGGACTGCGTCTCAGCGGCTGGCGGGCCAAGCCAGTAGACTCACACCGTCAAACGCCCCATCCTCGAAATTGAGGCGATGATGGCGTTTTGATGGTGTGCGGGCGGCTACGGTCGGCGTCTCCGTGGGTAGCGTGGTCGCCATCCATGGAGGTGCGTTTGAGGAGCTCTCTGGTCTCGACGCGGTTCGTGATCGTTGAGCGCGCGGCGG
This sequence comes from Singulisphaera sp., assembly GCA_027451445.1. Lineage (GTDB taxonomy): Bacteria > Planctomycetota > Planctomycetia > Isosphaerales > Isosphaeraceae > DAIDJG01. The sequence goes on along the minus strand of DAIDJG010000416.1, from coordinate 19,371 downwards.
ACGGAATGCCAACGCAGCGCCGGAGGGAATTCTCGCGCTAGAGTCCACGCGCAGCCACCGAGGGCCGAGACGCATTGCGAGCGCGGATCACCCGATCAGACCGCGGGCCGCAAGGTGAAGCGGCGGGGTGGATGGAAAATCGAGAAAGGACGGTTGACGGGTATGAGGCAGGCGTCCTCCGCCGGGCGAGCGCTCGATCCAGTATCGGCAAGGACGGGCCGACAAAGAGAGATGGCCCAGTTGCCATCGCCCTCGGTGATGACGAGGGGCACGGTCGAAAGCGGGACCGCCGGATTTCCGGAGCAAAGCGCCCCGGAGCACGGCCTCGGCCGCGAAGGCGGTATCGGGGCGTGGGCTGGGAGCACAGCCCCACTGAGCATCAATGGATCGAAGGCGGATGTCTTCGCCGCGGCTTGCGTCCGCGAGACGACGTAGTGGCCTGAACAGCCGGCTCGTGCCGCGGAGGCCGGGGCGCAGAGAAGCATCAGGAGCGATAGGATCGCCCCGAGCCTCAAACGCACCACGGTTCCCTGGACCGAGGATCGCATGGCTGCACCGGATTCGGGCGGACGAACTACAAAAGACTGGAAACGCAAGATCGGATATCGACGGCCGACGTTCGTCAGCTCGATCGACAAACCAGATTAATCGAAGTCTACAACGCGATCAAGCACCCTCGGTGCGCAACAAGGGCCGTTTCATTCTTGCACCGAAAGCCGTTCGTCCGAAGCAGTCCGCAGGCTTTGGAGTGCGGGGGCTTGCTCCCGCTTTCGTAGCGCCGTCGCGCTCCGAAAAGGACCCTGCCGCATCCGAACGGCCTACCCGGACCTCCACTCTCCAGCCGCAATCCCAGCGCGAAAGCGGGAGCAAGCCCCCGCACTCCAAAGCCTGCGGCCTCCGTCTACCATCCGATACCCAGAATGAAACGGCCCTGCGTGCGCAACTAGGCCGACTTGGTAGGATCTGGACATCGCGCGCCGAATACCGGCGCCGTTTTCGGAGGACCCCGATGGACATGCATTTGAGTTGGCGAATCATTTCGACGGAATCACGCTTGGAAGTCAACCAAGTGCATGTTCCGGGATCTTCTTTGTTACGTTCGACCTCGGATTACGCCAATCCCGATCTCCCAGCTTTTTTGGCTAAGGGGGTTCAGGTCGATAAAGTCGATGTCGATGCTGTCCACCAAGTCTCTCAGCAGGACCTCGCCACATCCGAGCGAGAATACCTTGTCCATTCGTTTCGAGATTTCTCCCGAAAAAATGACCATTTTCTTCTGACTCGAGAAGGCCGGTAATCTTCGCTGGCCATCGACTTCGAGCACCCACGGCTCGAACGGATCACTGGACAGTTCCTCGGCCTCCTCGCGCATCAATTCGAGCAACTCCTCCGGAGTGAAGCTTGCCGCATCAAGGAAGCGCCTCGGTCGCTTTGGAATCAGAAGCTTCCGCGTCGCGAGATACGCGTTGAGCTGGCCGATGTCGTCTCTGTACGCGACTCGCTCCAGATCGTCTCGTCCAGTGATCAACTCAAGAAGTTTGGCGAGCACGGAAATCCTTCCGTCCAGCGTAACGATAGAGCTTACCGGACTCTGCGACGCACCGACTGAAACAGCGTTTCAGACCGACTTCGCAGCGTACTCTCGAGAAAGCCGAACCATTTCAGAGACGACCGCATCAAAGTTGACGCGTGCAAACCAGAACAGCTTCTGCCGACCCTCGTGATTAACATCAGCATCGAAGCCACAGAACACGACGGTGTGGTCCTCGAGAATAACGTGGCATAGGGTGTGCCCACAGCCGTAGTCGCCGCACGAGCACACAGCAATGAGGCGGATCTCCGGATCCGGGTTCTTACCCCGCGGTGGAAAGCGCGGCAGGTCATCTTCGATAATCCAGTAGGGAATCCCGTTGTCGCGGCCTCCCACCAGTTCGCCAAGTGGTTGTCCGTCAACAAGCAACTCGAACGACAGACCGTTCTCGTCAGTTCGGCGATAGCTAAGCGTGTTCATGCCATCTATCGTTTGACGATCCGTTTAAGCAGAGCGACTTGAGTGGGAAGGGTCTTGTATAACCTACCAATCATTGGGCTCCCAGACGACAATATGCGTTTCACTTGAGAGATCGATTCCGGGAAATTGCACTTGGACATCGGTGAGGTGCGTGCCATGGGGTCTCCCGCGGCCCTCGGAGTGTGTTTCCGCGGTGTTGGCCCCCCGCGTCACAATGCGTGTTCTGAGGCGTCTCCACAGACCTTTGTCGCGAGTGTCGATGAGGCAACGATCTCTTCAGCTACCGCGGGCAAACCCTGCAAGTCTGCCGGGGACAGAATCCGGTAATGCTCCCGATCCGCAATTTCGCATCCCGTCTCGCGGCTGAGTCTGAGCGCGAATTCCTCGGCTAACAAATTCCGCCTCGGCCCGACCATCCACCGGCACACGAGGTAGCCGTCTCTCTGCTCGACAGGCATGCCTCCCAGCGTCCAGCGCTCACCCTCCTTGCGGCCGAGTGCGTTCAGGTGTCGGGAAACGACCGTCGGATCAAGAGGCTTCAAGGGGATGGCCCGGCGCTCATCGATCGCCCGGATGTCGAGATGCCCGAGGGTCAAATTGTGGATCATCATGTCCTCCGTGGCGGTTTCTGTCCCGCGATGACTCGAAGTAGTATCCGTGCTCCCTCGCGAATCGGCAACTGAGTATCGGCTGCGTGCTCCACCGCCTCAAGATGAGTTGCGCCGAGAGCCTCAGCGTGCTCGTGGGCGATGACTGCATCCATGCGGTCCCGGAGTCGACTCTTAGCCCAAAAGGAAGAGACCTCTTCCCCGAGGTCGGCGTAAAGGTCGGGATTGAAGATCGCCGAATCGACCGTGAGACCTCCACGGGGATCATTCCCGCCTCCAGTGCGTTCACTGGGAACGAAGGTAAAGTACCCCTGGCCCGGAACGCGGGTGCCGATCTTGCCCGTTGGAATTCCGAGCTCCGTCATCCGGTCGCCCGTGAGGTAGTCCATCACTTCGGCGTAGCGGGACGCAAAGTCCTGGGCGTGGTCGGCGGGGTCGTCTGGTGGTTTCTCGATCATGCAAAGAGGGTAGCGCAGGAATGCGGCGAAGGCCAGAGAGATTTACACTCTGGTGTGGCCCGCCTCTGGGATGATGCCGAGAGCTCCAAAAAGTTTACCATTGAGCACCCATGAGGGCACTCATTTTTGCCTCAACGCATATACGTCTTGGTTGGATGCCATGCTCCAACGGATCACGCTTGGAAGTCAACAAAGTGCATGTCCTGGCGTCTTCGCCGGATTGCAATTCAGGCCGCGTATTCCTCAGTATCGCCACGTCGCGCGCTTCGCGTCACCGTCGATATGCAACAGGAACTCAGTGATCGGTTCGCGGCCATCGAGAGGCTCGAGTCTCAAACCTTCGGCCAATTCATCCCAGGCGGCGCACCATTCGTCGATTCGGTCGGCATCCAACAGCGTTCGCTCCCGATCGAATAACGGGCGCACGGCCTCAAAGCCGGGCGCCGGCACGAAGTCGCCCTCTTCCCAGAACATTTCGCCACCGGTTCGGGTCAGGGTACCGAGGAGTTGATCGCCCCGGAACACGCGGTAGTCGGCCAACAGAAACTCCGATCGGCTCACACTCGTAACGAGCGGTCCACCCCCAGTGGGATCCGCGGACTCACCTGGTTAGCCAAGGTCCGCCGGACGACCCGCTTTGCGATTGGCTTGACGCGCTCGTCGCGCCAGCCTCAAGGGAATGACGACGCCCAGCGGCTGATCGGCCACCTTACGCCAACCGCGGCGGCGCTTGCCCTCGACACGCGACTCGAGTGTCTCGAGTTGGTCGAGGTCGGCATGGGCGGTCGCCTCGCCGATGAGCGCGCGTGAGACCCGCCGCAATGCCCGCAGCTCGATCGCCTTGCGGCGCGGGATCGCCTTACGCGAGGCTTTCGCGTTCTCGCCGTAGACATTACGGCGGTCCTTCGCGTAGCTCTCCCTCTTCTTCTGTTGCGGCGACTTCTGTCCGCGGTTCATACAACCTCCTTCAGCTCCTGGATTTGAGCCGTCGAACCGACCAGCCGATCCCCAGTGCGACGGCCCCACCGATCAACGAGCAAACGAAATGTTCCAGAGCGGTAACGATGGCGGATGAGCCACTTCCGCTGGCAGGCCCGAGGCCCCCCGCGGGCGTCAGCGCGCGTCTGGCCTCAACGAGATAATACTGCCACAGCGGGCAGGCGATCACGGCCTGGCCCGAAGGAAGCATCGGATACATTGTGACCACCAGCGCCATTCCGACAAAGACGATTACGAAGCCGGCGACAGGCCACCGCCAAAGACCTCGCGTGCCGGTCAACAGCGTTACGTTGCTGGTCTCGGTCTTCGGGGCAGCCCACGGTTCGTCCATCGGTGTTTCCTCTTTGTGCAAGGCAAGCCCGGGGCTGCCCAAATTCCAGATTCAACAGCCTACGATCGGGGTCCGCTGAGAACGCGACTTAGACCGATTTCTTCTCGTAGCCAACAATGAGATTCCGAGCCTCCTCGACAATCTCCGCGTCATAGTATAAACGATGGGCCGGCGCATCTTCCCACTCGCTCGCCAGGCCGACGAAGGAGAGCAATGACGGCTCCGCCCCGGGCTCATTCGCCAACTCCCACCAGATCCGGTAGGCTCCCTCGTATGGCGCGATCTTTCCCTGGACGATCTGTTTCGCGTACTCGCAGGCCAGGAACCGCGAAGCCTCATTGCGAGACGGTATGCGTATACCCAACTCGAAAAGCGCCCGTTCGAACATGGGGCCAACGGAGGACCAGATCGGCTCCTCGAACATCAGAAGCCCTAACGATTCCGAGTAGATGCCTCGATCCAAGGTCGCAGAGGCCGTTGCAACCACTTCGTCGCTGGTGAGCTTGCCGAGAGCGAGACGCGCCGCGGCGATCTGTAGATCCACCGTTACCTCCGACGTCTCACACCCAGGGTCGGCATACCCGCCCCCACCGTGTCCCCCGATTGCCCACGATGGGGCGCGACCGCGACTCTCTTGCAAAACACGAGCACAGGCAGGGACAACCTCAGAGCGCATGAGCTCTGGCGAATGGATGATTTTCATGGAATCGCGCTTGGACGTCAACGACGTGGATGTCGTGGGGTCCTGCTTCCGCGCTTGCGAAGCCCGCTTTAGAGTGCGTGTCCTGGGGCTTCCTCCAGCGAGCTTGCTTGGCGCACTTTATGTCCAGCGGCTCTTGTTGCCTCCGCACGGCGTGACTAGGATTGGATGATCGCGATAGGCCTGAGGAGCCGGGACGCTTGAATCCAAGGGAGGTCTGGCCATGATTAAAAATCTTAGTTGTGCTATGGCCTCGATGGTTCTGCTGGCAGTCGGGGCAAGAGGTGGCGAGTCAGATCGAAGAGATCGCTCCCAAACCGCTCGTGATCTTCTCAACGAGGTTAGATCGGCCTACCGCGCACTCCACGCTTATTCCGATTCGGGAGAGATCCAGACCGAACTGGTGCGGCTTCCCAAAGGCGTCGGTGGTGGGCCGGGGAAGCAGACCGCGCATTCGAGCTTGACTTTTGTGCGGCCGAACAAGATCGCTTTAAGCATCGGGGATGCGACCGTCCTTTCCGATGGGAAAGACCTGGCCATGATCAATCACCGGTTGAAAAAATACCTGGTCATGCCCGCGAAGGGCACGATTGATCTCGCCATGCTCAGCGACGATCGCATGGAAGATTTCATATTCGGCTGTGAAGAGTCGAGTCTCCTTGCCATTTGCTTCGCCTTGATCTTCAGTGAGAGCAATACCGAGCTCGAACGCGAGTTTGGCATGCCAATGGTCGAATGGGCGCTCGAGTCGGATCAAGTCGTTGATGGAAAGTCATGTAAGTGCCTGTCCGCCCGCTGGCCCAGGAAAGGTCAACGAAGCCCGTTGCTCTTCGGTCGAATGACGGCATACGAGTATCGGCTGCTGATCGAGCCATCAACGAAGCTTCTGCGCAAGATCGAGTTGGAGATCCCGATCCCGCGTACGGTCTTCTCTCCGATCCCGGAGCCACCTTTAGTTGATGCGGTCCCTGAAGGCGAAAAGAACGCGGCGGACCCACCGATCGTCGTCGAGGATATGGAACCGGGAATCATTTCTCCCTATCGCTGGACCTGGCAGGCGGGGAGAATTACGACCGTTGTTCCCGACGAAAGCACATTTCATTTTTCTGCCTCGAATGGCTACAAGAGGGTACAGTCCTTCAAGGACCTGCTGGAGAAGGCACGGGCAGATAGACCTGATGCGCTGGGACAAAGATAAGGACACGCGCGAGTGCGGCGCGTCCTGTCACCCTATCGCGCATAGAGCGAGCGAGGCTGGTGCTACGACGACTCCGTTAACTTCTCAACCGTAACAGACGCAAGTTGCCATCGAGCATTCCTTTCCTTGAATCGAGCCCGCACACACACACACATCGCAAGCCAATGACTTCGAATCGCTTGCAGCGAGAATCTGGTTGAGTTGAGGGACGGCCATGTGGCTGCGTGAGCCATCGGCCTCAAAAGAAAAAAGGATTTGGCCACTGATGAAACACGGACCTTAGAACTTAGGTTCAACGGGTTCCTTATCCGTGTTTCATCAGCGTTTCATCAGTGGCCGCACAGAAGCTGGAGTCTACGACCTGCGCAAGCTAACGTAGTAGTCGAGTACCCCCTAGAGGACATGTATCGTAGCTGACGGGTGATTTACAGAGTATCGCGCTTGGAAGTCAACGAAGCAGTTGGCCTGCGATCTTGTTCTGTCCCCCGGTCTCATTTTGCCGCCGCTGCGGGCGGTGGCGGTGGACCTGGCTCGCGTTTGGGTTCCACGACCTTCGGCACCGGCAAGGGCACACCCGGGTATGCGGCTTGGGCCTCGGCGAACAACTGCTCGGCCTCGAGGCGGAAGTACTTCGCCTTCAGCGAATCCGCGACCAAACCTTGACCGGTCTTCGCATACTGGTCGGCGATTTTTTCGAGCCGCTTTGCGCGTTCGAGGTGAGCCTGCACCAGCACGAGCTTATCGGCCGGCTTCGGCGTGAGACGGAGTTGCTCTTCCATCCACCGGCGCGACCAGAGTGCGGTGTCGTCGGGCGGAATCGTGAGCGTGTGTTCGTAGCGCTGCATCAATTGCTCGAAGACGGCGCGCGCGGTGTCGGCGCGGGCTTCGATCAGCGTGGCGACAACCGGTTCGGCGGGAGGGGCCCCTTTCACGACCTGGGGCGGCGGCTCGGACGCCGGCCGGCCTCCTCCTGCACCCGCTTGCTGCGCCAGCAGGACGGCGCAGGTCGAGACGGCGGTCACCGACACAAATGTGGCGGCAACGAGTTTCCACTTGATCATCGCGAGGCTCCTGGAGACAGAACCTTCGAGTGCGGCGACCGGAGCCGAGACTCCGGCCGCACGGCCTGCCGTGATGTGCATCGCGGCCCTGAGCGTGGCGTTGAAAAGGGGCGTGGGGACGGCGGCCGAGGCGGCCGGTCCGCAACATGAGGTGACCAGCGCCGGGGCCAGCCCTCGGCGTGCCAGTCGTCCTCGGAGCCGTCCTCGCGCTCGCGCCAGTCGGATCTTGACGGTACCGACAGGCACCTGGAGTTGTACGGCGGCTTGCTCGTGCGTCAGCCCCTCGAAGTAACAGAGCACAATCGGTGCCCGGTACCTGGCCGGAAGCCGATCGACCTCTTCCTGAACTTCGGGCACCAGCGCGCCCGCGTCCGCCTCATGCGCGACCTTACCCGACATGGCTGCCACGCGCTGCTCGTGCGCAGCTCGGTGGGCACTCGCCAGCCTCGCCTCTCTGGCGGCGCGGCGGGCAACGCCGTAGAGCCAGCTCGCAAGCGACCCGTGATTGCGGATCGACCCCGCCTTCCTCGCCAGGATCAAGAACGTGACCTGTACGGCATCTTCGGCAGCGTGCGAGTCGCGGAGCACGCCGAGGCAGACCCGGCGCACCATGGGACCGTGGCGTTCCACCAGAACCGCAAAGGCGTCTTCGGCCGTCTCATCTTCGTTTCGAAGAAAGCGTTCGAGGAGCTGGCCGTCCGACAGCGCCGAGACGCTCCCGACCGAGAAGAGTGACTGGACACTCCTCAAGATATGCCTGCTTTCCCGGCTCTCCATAAAAGCGGAACCCTCCGGAACGCATCGAGTCTAAAGCGTAGAGGGGCCAATGTGGGGAGTCCGTTTCGTTTTTTTCGAACGCTTCGCCGTTGCGTTATTGACGCGGCCTAAAGACACGCGGAGCTCGCGGGTTGAATTCACCTGGGTGCGTCCCTGGGCATGCACACGGCCAGCCTCCAGGCGGGGGCGGGCGAAAATCCGTGAGCTCGCGAGATTTTCTTTCGAATATTCATCAACCACAGACGTATAGTAAGTGGTTCTTCGTCCAGATACGTCCGCTTCACACCGCCAATGCGCACCCGTCGGAGTCAACGGTCGGCGGAAAAGAGGTCGGAGAGGGTCGAACCATCGTGCCGCCAACAATTCTCAACACAGTCCAATCATCCGCAGTGCTCCATCGCACGACGCGATGGTTCGGCTCGCCGACGTCTGCTCCGGAAACCAAGGATTCCTGGCGCCTCACAGTTCGTGCGCCCCAACGAGCGGGATGGGTGGCCGGGGCAAAGGGGAGCGCAGCTCCACGTGCCCCGGTGGGCCGCGAAACGCTTCCGGGGCACGTCGGCCTTCCGGCCTCCTCTGCCCCGGCCACCCCAGGTCTCCCACATTCACGCACAATCTGTTGGGAGCCAGGCAAGGATTTCCTGTGTACCGCCGTACCGAGAATCGGTCGCCATATTAATCTTAACTTGCCGACAATCGCCGCTCGAACGGTCGGGCTGCATGAGACATTGCCCCATCCTCACGACACCCGCAAGAGGGTATATTTCGGATATTTCGTGAATCTCGGAGGCATTTTTCGAAGTAAAATGAGCGGATCTAGGATAAATATGGAGAATAGAGAGTTTTTATTGCCTCTGTCTGTGGGCCGATACATGCCGACTGTCTCACCACGACCATCACGCACTAAATGGCAAGCACCTACGAAAGCTTCAACTTCGCCGACATCGCTTATCGGAAATTCGGAAATTCGGAACCCCTTGGAAAATAAGGGGTCTTCATTTCCAAATAGGGAACAACCTCCTGACAGCAGCGCGGCGCCAGGCGCACCAGCGAGGACGACCGTTCAACCCCGGTGTGCCTTCGGCCCTGGCGGGCGGTCCGACCCGCCCAACGTTCAACTTTACGATTCCAAGGTTCACCTTCCCCAATCGCGCGCGGATCGTTAAACTGTTCTGTTCATTCCAAAACCGACGGTTCGCTAGAACTTTTGCACAACCCTTGGTTGGCGTTGGCGATACGCGGAGAGCCCGAGGACTTCGATGATCATCGTATTGAAACCGCATCCGACTCCCCAGGTCATCCAACACGTCCTGGAGCGGATCGAAGCGCTCGGGTTTACCCCCCACCTGAGTCAAGGCGTCTCACGCACCATCATTGGTGTGATTGGCGACGAGGACAAGCTGCAAGTCGAACCCTTGCAAGCGATTCCCGGCGTGGAACAGGTGGTGCCGATCCTCAAGCCGTACAAGCTGGCGAGCCGGGAGTTCCACGCCGAGGAGTCGGTGTTCGAAATCAAGGGGGTCCGGATCGGTGGCGGTCACCTGGCGATGATCGCCGGGCCTTGCGCGATCGAAAGTGAGTCGATCCTTTTCGAGATCGCCGAGAAAGTCCGCGACGCGGGGGCCAACATCCTGCGGGGCGGGGCGTTCAAGCCGAGGACGAGCCCGTACAGCTTCCAGGGGCTCGGGGAAGACGGACTCAAGATCCTGAAAGCGGCGGGCGAGCAGTTCGGGATGCCGATTGTGACGGAGGTCATGGATCCCCGGCAGGTCGACCTGGTGGTGCGCTATACCGACATCTTCCAGATCGGCGCACGCAACATGCAGAACTTCGACCTCTTGAAGGAGGTCGGCAAGACCCGCACGCCGGCCCTGCTCAAGCGAGGAATGAGCGCGACGGTCAAGGACCTGCTGATGTCGGCCGAGTACATCCTCGCCCAGGGGAACCGGCAGGTCATCCTCTGCGAGCGTGGGGTGCGGACGTTCGAGGACTCGACGCGGAATACGCTTGACCTGTCGATCGTGCCCAATGCCAAGGGGTTGAGCCACCTGCCCATCATCGTCGACCCCAGCCATGCGACGGGCCGGCCGGACCTGATTCCGGCGATGGCCCGGGCGGGGGTGGCGGCGGGCTGCGACGGCATCCACATTGAGGTCCACTCGTGCCCCGAGAAGGCTCTCTCGGATGGGCCGCAGGCGCTTTTGCCGCATCAGTATGCCAAGCTCATGACCGAGTTGCGGCAGCTTGCCGAAGTGATGGGCCGCACGATCGACGTTCGCGAGGGAGTCACCGTCTGATGCGCACCTTGTTCATCGCGGGCAACTGGAAGATGAATCCGGGGACGGCCGAGGCCGCGATCAGCCTGGCCGAGGCCGTCAAGGCTGGAGTGGGCGCATCGGCCGACGTCCGGGTGGCGCTCTGTCCCCCCGCGGTTTTCCTTAACCGGATCGATCACGTGCTCGAAGGCTCCCCCATCGGGCTCGGCGGTCAGAACATGTACTGGAAGCCGGAAGGGGCGTTCACGGGCGAAACGTCCGGCGCGATGCTCGTCGACGCTGGCTGCACGCACGTTATCCTCGGCCACAGCGAGCGGCGCCACGGCATGGGCGAAACCGACGCCCAGGTCAACGCCAAGCTGCACGCGGCCCTCGCCGTTCAGCTCATTCCGATCGTTTGCATCGGCGAGACCAAGGACGAGCGGCTGGCCGACCAGACCGAGGACGTGCTCCAGGGGCAGCTCACCGGCTCGCTCGCCGGGCTGTCCTCCGAGCAAATGGCCGGCGTCGTGCTCGCCTACGAACCAGTCTGGGCGATCGGAACCGGCCTGACAGCAACGCCCGAGCAGGCTCAAAATGCACACGCTTTCATTCGCGGCTGGCTGTCGGAGCAATTCGGTCCGGCGACCGCGGCGCGGGTTGTTGTCCAGTACGGAGGGAGCGTCAAGCCCGACAACGCCGCGGAGCTCCTCGCGTGCCCGGATATCGACGGGGCCCTGGTCGGCGGCGCCAGTCTCAAGGCGGCCGACTTCCTCGGAATCATCAACGCGGCCCGCGACGTCACCGCCAAAGGCAAAGCGTAAACTCGGGCAAGTCTCCCGCCGTCTGCCCTCGAGGAAATTGCTCTCCCAAGGATCCCGCTTCCAGGCTCGTAAAGGACTCACTCCGTGGCGTCGTTCGTTACCTCGTTGCTCAATGTGTTGCTCGTTCTCACGTCCGTCTTCTTGATCTGCTTGATCCTGATTCAGCGGGGCAAGGGGGGTGGACTCGCCGGCGCATTCGGCGGCATGGGGGGCTCCAGTGCCTTCGGAACGAAGGCGGGCGACGTCTTCACGCGGGTGACGATCTTCGTCGCGCTGTTCTGGGGCTTCCTGGCCATCCTCCTTGTATTTATGTACAACCGTCCCCCCGACCTGGCCTTTGCCACGGAATCGGCGAACATCAGCAAGGTGAAGTCCACCGAGTCGAAGAGCATCGACGGCAAGGGCAAGGAGACCGCGCCGGCGGGCACGGGCGGGACGACGCCGTCCTCGAGCGACAAGGGTACGCAAGGCAAGGGGTCGAGCTCCGACTCGAGTCCGCTCGATATTCCGGTGCTTCCCGACAAGACCGATTCCAAGAAATGACGGGAATTGCAGACGGGTAGGGATCGCGCACCGGGCGGGACTCTCGGGGCTTCCTTGGTCGTTCTTCCACGTTGACCCGTGAGGTACCAGTGCTGCTGAGTATGACCGGATTCGGCGATGCCCGCCTTCAAGACGAGCGCTGGTGCGTGGAAGTCGAGGTGCGCACGGTCAACAATCGCCACCTCAAGGTCTCCGCGAAGATCAGCGAGCCTTACGGCAGTCTCGAGCCGGAGCTGGAGCGGCTGATCCGCGAGAGCGTGCGGCGGGGGACTGTCCAGGTCCTCCTGCGCGTCGAGCGGCCGCGCCAGGCGGACGACTATCGACTGAACACGGTCGCACTTCAGAGCTACCACGACCAGCTCGCGGCGCTGAACCTCGGCGGTTCCAAGGGTGTTGATCTGGCCGCCCTGTTGTCGTTGCCGGGAGTCGTCGAGGAACGCAAGAACGAATCGGGCGACCCTCACGACGACTGGCCCGCGCTCTCAACCGTGCTCTCGTCCGCGCTCGCGAAGCTTCACGCCGCCCGAGCCGAGGAAGGACGCGCGATGGCCGACGAACTGCTGGCGCTTGGCCGCTCGATCACGGTCCATCTCGACCAGGTCGAGTCCCGGGGGCCTCATGTGGTCGAGTCGTATCAGAAGCGGCTGACCGAGCGCGTGCAGAACCTTGTGCAGGGGCAGGGGATTGCGATCGAGCCGAAGGATCTCATCCGGGAAGTCGCGATCCTCGCAGAGCGCGCGGACATCGCTGAGGAGATCATCCGGCTCCGTGCGCATTTGACTCAGTATGTGGCGATCATCGGCGAACGCGAGAGCGCCGGGCGCAAGCTCGAATTCCTCGTCCAGGAGATCGGCCGGGAGACGAACACGATCGGCTCCAAGGCCAACGATGTCGAGATCAGCCGGTCGGTAGTCGAGATCAAAGGGCTCCTGGAAAAAATCCGCGAGCTGATTCAGAACATTGAGTGAGCCGGCGACGGGGCAAGGAGTTTAGGCATTTATGTGGGTTGATGGATGGGGTCATTTGCCGGGTCAGCTCATCGTCGTTTCCGGGCCCTCCGGATGCGGCAAGAGTACGGTGATCGACCGCGCGCTGGCGAACCCCAGGACGTCGGCCCAGCTCTCAGTCTCCAGCACCACGCGCGCTCCTCGGGCGGGTGAACAGGACGGGGTGAATTACCACTTCGTGCCCGACGAGCACTTTCGTGCGGCGATCGAGCGCGGAGAGTTTCTCGAGCACGCCGAGTACAACGGCAATCTGTACGGAACGCCGGCCGAGCCGGTTTACCGGGCACTCTCCGACGGCAAATGCGTGCTGCTCGAGATCGAGGTGAAGGGCGCGATGCAGGTCCGGGAACACGCTCCGGGAGCGCTTTTCGTCTTTATCAAGGCGCCGACGTTCGCGGCTCTGGAACAGCGCTTGCGAGCTCGCGGGAGTGAAATCGAAGCCTCCTTGCTCCGGCGGCTGCGGATCGCGCGCAGCGAGCTCGACAAGGCCCACTGTTACGACATCATCCTGGTCAACGACGACCTCGACCGTTGCGTCGAGGAATTCACGACGCTGCTCATCTCCTATGGCTGTGGAGGCTGATGGATCCATGCTTGATGAACTGAAGGAAGAGTCGATTGTCAACAAGGTCGGCGGCCGGTTCAAGCTCTCGACCTTGATCCAGAAGCGGATGATCGCGCTGAATCAGGGCGCCCGTGCACTGGTGGACATGCGTGGTGCCGACAAGATGACGCTGGTCATTCAGGAGATCATCCAGGACAAGATCTTCCTCGACCTCTCGGGCAACGTACAGACGTCGGAGCCGACGGAGGAGATGGAGGGGGGGACCGTTGACCTCACCCAACCGTCAGAATAGTCGCGGCGCACAGGTGGGCGGCGGAAGCGATCGAGGTTCGTGAAAGCCGCCCGGCCTCTTCGGCCGATGACCAGGAAACGAGTCCGGCGCAGGATGCCGCAGATAAGCCAGGGCCAGGGGAGCGGCCGGACTCGCCCGAACATCGCGCCGAGGGTGATTCCGCATGCTCGACCGGCAACGGCTGCTGCATTACGCCCCGGCGTTGGCGCTCAATCTCGTCACCGTCTTTCTCGCCCTCAGCCTCCTGGGCTACGATCCGGCCGACGCACCGGGCCACGGTGCGGAACCCACGAACAATCCCACCGCGAACCCGTGCGGTCCTGTGGGAGCCGGTCTCGCCCACACCCTGTTCTCGACGGCGGGTTGGGCCTCGTACCTGGTCCTGCTCGCGCTGCTGGCGACCGACTTCTTGCTCTTTCGAGGCCGGACGGTCCCCGAGAAAGGCCTGCGTCTACTGGGGCTCGTTCTGTTGATCACGCCCGTGGCGGGGTTGGCGCACCGGTTCGGACCCATCCTGCGACAGACGCCGCCGGTCGGCAATGGCGGCTATCTCGGAGCGCTCGTGGCGATCTTCCTCGAGAGCCAGTTCGGGCTCGCCGGGATGTTGCTGATCCTCTCCGCGGCGGGACTCGCCGGCCTGGTCCTCTGCTACGACGTCCTGTTCCTCTGGCCCGCCCAGGAGCTCGCACAGGTTGTCCGCGGGCTCGTCAGAAGGAACGTGCCTCCTCTCGAAGACGAAGTCGTCGTTCCCCGGCAAGAGCCGCTCGGGCTGCCGACGGCCCGATACGAAGTCGTCGGCCCTGATACGGTCCTCCCGGCGCCTCCCGTGAATCGCCCGTCGCTCTCCGGGGGAGCCAGTGTAGCGGCTCCGCGCGCCCTCAGCCCGGCGGCGCCCCCCGGTGCTCACGTGCCTCCACCGGCGAGCTACCCGATGCCCGCGCCGGCGGACGATGGCACGTACCAGCTTCCGCCTCTGGAGTTGCTCGACCCGCCCCCCTCGTTTCCGGTTCAGGAGCACGAGGCAAAGATCCACGCCCGAGCGCTCCTCATCGAGCGAACGCTGCTTGATTTCGGCTACCAGGTGCGCGTCGTGCAGATCGATACCGGCCCGGTGATCACACAGTTCGAAATCGAGTTGGAGGCGGGTCTGCGCGTTTCTCGGATCATTGGGTTGGCCGATGACCTCGCCATTGCGCTGGCGGTGCAGCACGTGCGCATCGTGGCACCCATTCCAGGAAAAACCACGGTCGGGATCGAGGTACCCAACGAGCACCGCCAGATGGTCCGGCTCGGCGAGCTCATGAAGGCGCTTGATCCGAGTAAGAGCAACGTCAGGATCCCCCTCTTCCTCGGGAAGGATGTCAAAGGTACACCGATGGCCTTTGATCTCTCGGCGATGCCTCACCTGCTTATCGCCGGACGAACGGGGACGGGCAAATCCGTTTGTCTCAACGCGCTGATCATTTCAATCCTGATGACCAAGCGCCCTGATGAAGTGAAGTTGATCCTGATCGATCCGAAGAAGGTCGAACTCTCGCCGTTCAAGCGTATCCCACACCTGATGCACCCGGTGATCACCGACGACAACAAGGCTGAGTCGCTGCTTGCCTGGGCGTGCGACAAGATGGATGAGCGTTACGGTTACCTGGCCCGCGCTGAGGTGCGCAATATCGAGGCGTATAACAAGCTCGGCCCCGAGGCAATCTATGCCAAGCTGCATCCTGAAGACGAGGAAGAACGGAAGCGCATTCCAACGTACATGCCTTCGATCGTCATCATCATCGATGAGATGGGCGACCTGATCGCCAAGGTCGGCAAAGAGGTTGAGACCCACATCATTCGCCTGGCCCAGAAGGCGCGTGCTGCGGGAATCCATTTGATTCTGGCCACGCAGAAGCCCACCGTGGATGTGATCACGGGCCTCATCAAAAGCAATTTGCCGGCTCGAATCGCCTTCCAGGTTACGAATCGAAACGACTCCCGCGTCGTGCTCGACGAAATGGGCGCCGAGAAGCTGATCGGTAACGGCGACATGCTGTTCCTCTATCCGGGTACGTCGCTGATCGTTCGCTCCCAGGGCACGTACGTGTCAGACGCCGAGGTCCATCGGATCTGCGAGTACCTCCAGCGCTATCCCGTCGAGTTTAGCCGCGAGCTGGTGCAAAGCCAGGTCGGCGGCGGACCGGGGGGCAAGGACCGGGGGGAACGGCTCAAGCAGCGCGACGAGCTCTACGAGCCGGCGATCGAGGTCATCATTCGCGAAGGCCGTGGGTCGTGCTCACTACTGCAACGCGCACTCGGTATCGGTTACGGCCGCGCGGCCCGGCTCATCGATTTCATGGCCGAGGATGGCATCGTCGGCGAATTCAAGAGCGGCTCGGCGCGCGAGGTGCTCTACACGTGGGAGCAATGGGAGGCCCTCAAGAACGGGAACGACGGTGTCGCACCAGCCGCATGAGGTATCAAGTCGACCTAATACCGGAAGCCGTCGCTGGGTCGCTCAGAGCTTTCGAGTCCGTCGGGTACCCGATTCAACGACTCCGCCCGCCAGCGGCTCCCGTCGAATCGGAGGTCGTTGATCCCACAGTTCGCGATGCCGATCCGGTCGAAGTCGCGCGGAGAGTAGCGTTCGAGGAGTGTGGTCAGCAGAACACGAATCACGACTCCATGCGCAACGACGATCACCGTTTGGCCCGCATGGCGCCGCGCAATCTCGAGAAATGGAGGCACAACACGTGTGCGGATGTCGACATAGGACTCGCCCCCCTCGTGCGTGAAACTCAAATCCCCACTGGCCCAGTGCGCCTTGGCGTCTTCATACGCCGCGATCCCCTCGGCCCGGGGTACGCCGCTGAGCGGCCCCATACGCCGCTCGTGAAGCGCGGGCACGACTTCGACTTCGAGACCGCACGCGCGACCGATCGGGTTGGCCGTTTCCAGGGCGCGGGTCATCGCGGAGCTGAACAGGGCGTCGGGGTGCGTCCGAGCGAATTCTCGAGCGACGATCGCAGCTTGCTCACGTCCCAGGACGCCGAGCGGAACATCCGACTCGGCGCCGTGGAAACGGCCCGGCTCCGCGGTTTCGGCATGCCGGATCAGCAGGATTCGCGTTTCCTCCGTGGCTTTGTCGCTCCAACCCATCCCCGTTCCACCTATGGTTTTGACACGATTCGGATTGCTGAAAGAGCGCACTTTAACTCATGATGGAACGGCAAGGAACCCCGCGCACCGAGGCAACCGTCCCGGCATGGTGGCGCCTGCACCGTTGATACGGACCCCCCACTCCCTCCCCTGTTGAGATTGTACAATGGCGAAGAACCACAGCTATCGGACCATCTTGCTGTTCGGCATGCCTGGAAGCGGCAAGGGAACCCAGGGAGCAGTGCTCGGCCAATTGCCCGACCTCGTCCATATTTCGATGGGCGACGTCTTCCGCAAGATCCCCAAATGGGGAAAGTTCGGCCAGGAGATCGCCCGTTACACCTCGAAGGGGGCGCTCGTACCCGATGACCTGACCGTCCGCATCTGGGAACGGCACATCCAGATCCTGGAGATGCAGGAATTGCTGCTCCCCGAGCAACACACTCTGATCCTCGACGGCATCCCGCGCAACTACCCGCAAGCGGAACGCATGGATCACATCCTGAATGTCATTCAGATCTTTCACCTGAGGATCGCCGACACGGAGAAGGCCTCCGAACGGCTCAAGGCCCGCGCCTTGCGCGAGAACCGGCTCGACGACATGAACGAGGAAGTCATCAAGAAGCGTCTGCAAACCTACTACGAAGAGACCTACAAAACGCTGAGCTTCTACCCCCAGGAACTGGTCTTCGACATCGACGCCAACCAGGCGCCCGTCGACGTGCTCCGCGATCTTGTCAACCGGCTCTCCCAGCTCCAGCACACCCGCAAAGCCCCGCGGCCGTCGGCGTTATCGGAGATGCCAGGCGAACCCGAAGTCGGCGCGTCAGAAGGAGCCGCCTGAGGCCGGATGGGGTGAATCGCAACTCAACCCTCGACGCACTCGCCGCGAGGATACGAGCCCAGCACGTCAACCCGCGAGCAACGTTTGCGAACGGCGTCGAGGGTCCGCTGCACGACGTCGTCGTCCATGTGTCCCTCGATATCGACGAAGAAGAGGTACGTCGGATCGCGATGGGCCGCGTCTTCCACCGTCGGAAACGACTCGATCCAGGTCATGTTCACGGTGTTCTTCTCGAACGGCGCGATCGCGCGGGCAAGGGCGCCGGCCTGATTGGGGAGACGCAGCATCAGGGTGGTCTTGTCCCGGCCAGTACGTTCCTCAGCACGTTCCGCGATGACGGCGAAGCGGGTCACGTTATGCGGCTGGTCCTCGATGTTGCTAGCCAGCACCTTGAGCCCGTTCGACTCGCCCGCAGCCCGGCTCGCGATCGCCGCAGCGAATTCTTCGCGGGCCGCGTGCTCGGCCGCCGCCGCAGTCGACACAACATCGATGACGCGTGCCTGGGGCAAGTTCTTCCCAACCCAGTGCCGGCACTGCGAGAGCGCCTGGCTCTTGGAATACACCCGCTGCACCTGCCCCCACTCACAGCGGCCAAGCAGGCAATGGTGTACGCGCAGTCGCACCTCGGCGCGGATCTTCAAGCTCGGCAGACGAACAAACGTCTCTAACGTGTCGGCAATTCGGCCGTCGGTTGAATTTTCGAGCGGGACCAGGCCGAACTGAACGTGGTGGCGGTTGATTTCCTCGAAGACCGCCGCGATCGAACCGACAGGGACGTACTCGACCGCCTCACCAAACTTCGCAACCGCCGCAAGGTGGCTGTAGCTGTACTTCGGCCCGAGATAAGCCACCTTGAGTGAACGCTGAAGGGAGCGGCTGCCGCTCATCATCTCGCGAAAGATTAGCCGAAGCGTTTCGGCGGGCAAGGGCCCTTGACTCAACCCGAGCGCACGTGCGATCACCTCATCCTCGCGCACGGCGGACCAGACTTCCACCCCTTGTTTCTGCTTTACCTGGCCGATCTGCAGCGCGATTTCCGCGCGGCGATTGAGTAGGGTGACCAGTTCCTTATCGATCCGATCGATTTCGCTCCGAAGGCCCGCCAAAGTCGGCGCGCGCTTGGCATCGTGGTTCGTTGGTGCGTGCTTCGAGGCACGCGCTGCGACGGGTGTATCGTTGGTAGGCTTGCGCGGCATCGGTCCACTCGGGGCAAGAGACCGGTTATCACGGTCCGGCGGGCTCGGTCGCAAGTTTGGCCGTGATAAGTGGATACAAAAACGATTCAGCTCTGTCAAGGCGATTCCCCCGACAACTCCCACCGCCCCCGTTTCCAGGGCGACGAGAATCCGGTAAACTAGGCGCTACTCAGGGACGGAGCGGGGGTCGTGCACGCCCGTTGCTCGGCCAAAACCGTCGCCTGCCATTTTTACAGAGCGAGTTTTGGGCGCCACCGCAAGGGTGCCGATTTGGCAGCACCAGCCTCAACGCGGTTGTTCACGATCGGATTCTTGAGAACCTAAATCCTTATCCTGTCACGACTAGCTTTCGGACTTAATATCAGGCAACGCCGATGGCATTTCGCTTGCTTGAAGGTTACTGTCGTGACGTGAAACCTAGAGGGGTATGTCGGAGCGGGCGTTTGCTTCCCGTTGAGCCCCAGTCGTTCCCGAAGGTCGGCTGTCGCTGTTACCGAGTTCCGTATCCACGGCCTCGTCCCTACCCCGCTTGAGTTCGAGAGCGTTCTGAAAGGAGACTGG
>DAIDJG010000415.1 GCA_027451445.1 Singulisphaera sp. | reverse complement strand
GAGCGCAATGGCCAGGCGGCTGTCATCGAACTGGCCGTCCTGGTAGAGGATTCCCCCTCGGAGATCGCGAGGCGCGAGCGTCGGCGCAAGCCGCAGCGTTTCCTCGCGCGAGAGCCGTCGCGACTCACCCCAGCCACGGTCTCCTGCGAGGCGATCGTAGGCCCAGAGACCGAGGCCGTACCAGGGTTTGTCCCACCACGAATAGGCGGGTACCACAAAATCGAGCGGATGCACGAGATGAGAGGCGTTCCGGCTCAGCAGTCCGCGCTCATGAAGCGCTTCGCGCACGAGGCCGATGTTTCCCTGGGCCAGGTAGCGCACACCGCCGTGGACGAGCTTCGTGCTCCGGCTCGAAGTTGCCTTCGCGTAGTCGTGGGCCTCGAGGAGAAGGGTCTGATAGCCACGAGACGCGGCATCGACCGCGGCTCCCAGCCCCGTTGCGCCGCCGCCGATGATCACGATATCCCACTCCGCCGTGGAGCGGAGCCGGGCAAGCAGAGCGTCGCGATTCATCGGCAGGGTACTCAAACGGGTCACGAGGAAGGCCGCAGACGCCGGAGGGCTTCGACGGCCGAGCGGATCAGTAGCCCCGTGTCGGAGCCGATGCCGATCATTCGAAATCCCTGGTTCTGCCGCATCACCGCATTGTCGAGGTCAGTTGCCATGATCCCGCAGGGGACGCCACGCGCCTGGGCCTGGTTTTTGAGCGCGAGGAGGCGCTCCGCAACGCCGGGGCCTTCCCAGTCGCCGAGGTATCCCGAGGAGGCGGAGAAGTCGGCCGGGCCGAAGAATACCGCGTCGACGCCCGGGACGTCGAGAATCGATTCGAGAGCACTTGCCGCCGCGACGTTCTCGATCAAAGGGATCAACTGAGTTTCGGCATCGGCGATTTGCGTCTGCGACTTCAACCCCATGCCCCAGTGCGTGGCCCGCTCGCCACCGATCCCACGCACACCTCGGGGAGGGTACTTTACAAACCGCGCGGCCTGTTCCACCTCCGCCGCGTTTTCAACCTGAGGGACGATCACGCCGTGGGCTCCCAGGTCGAGCACTCGCTTGATCGCGCCTCGCGCAACTTCGGGTACACGCACGATGGGGGTTGTCCGGCTCCCTCGCGTCGCACGCAGATGCTCGACGACTTCGCGGAAGTCGAGATGCCCGTGTTCCGTGTCGATGACGACCCAGTCGAGCCCGAGCATCACGGCGATTTCCGTGATCGAGGGCGATTCGAGCGTGACCCAAAGACCGAACGCGGTCTCCCCGCGGGCGAGCTTCGCTTTCAGGTGATTGATCGGGTCGAACATGGGCAATTCCTGGGGAACGTGCGCGTGCCGGAATGTGCACAACGCTAGCCGGTTCGCCGTTTTGTGTCGAGAGCGTTGCCGAGGGTCTTGCAAAGACGTCTGCGGTGTGGTCAAAAGATTCACTTCTTCCACCAGCTCGGTCTGCTCGGCCCGTTCCGCACTACGAAACCGCGCAAGGAGGCGCGGTCTTCGGCATTTCCGTTCAAGTTTTGCAGAGGCTGAGCCGACGAGGCTCGATTGACGCACAAAGGCGATCGACGTATGATCCGCCCGCTTTTGGGCCGGGGGTCGTCGTCCTCGGACGTTGAAGCAACGATGGAAAGGAGGTCGTCGCTTGAACACCTTCATGGGAGTTCTGGCCCTCGCGCTGCTGGGGGTCGACCGTCCGGCCAAGATGCCGCCGCCGGTCATCAAGTACGAGTTTCAAGTGCTGGATATGTCCGGAGTCGAGTGGCGCGAAGGCGTCTTCTCCGCGCTCCAGCCCGTGGCCCGGCAAGGCACCGCGACCATCTGGACGACCACCGATGCTGTGGCCGCAACACTCGTCAAGGGCTCCGACCACGTCATCGCCGCCCCCAAGCTTTGCTCCCTTTCCGAACAGCCCGGGCACTTCGCGGCGCGCGACATCCGGGGACTGGTGACGAACTTGACCCGTCGCGCCGACGGTCCGATCAATCACGCGTCCAGGGTCGTGTACACCCCCGAGACCGAGCGGTTGCCCAACGGTTTCTCCGCGACGATTTCGGGTCGCAAGCTCGACCAGGGCGTCCTCGTCAAGGTCGCGCTCGATGACACGCGCATCACCGCAGTGCATTCGGTCTATCTGACCGAGTACCAGGAGCCGAAGGACGCCGGCACCAATCCGGACCACCGTTGGGAACAACTCCGGGCCAAGCTCGAAGTGCCCGAGATGACCCACAATGAGGTCACCGGCGAGTGGCTGATTCCTCGCAATGGCGTCTTGTTGGTGAGCCTGGGTGCTCACTCAGTGGCCGGGCCTGACGGCAAGGCGGTCGTGCGCGAGCGGCTCGTTCTCGCCAAGGCCGAACCGCTTGGCGGTTCGGTGCCGCCGATGGAACAGATCCTAGCGCAGCCTGTCGTGGCTCCTGCCCCTATCGCACCCCCGATGCCGCCGCCACCGCTCCCCGGCCGGGCGCTTCCTCAGGCGACCGACGCGCAGGGCCAGCCCGTCGACCTGCCGCCGCTTCCACCGGAAGCCCCCGCTCCCACGACTCGGCCCGACTCCGATGAGCCCGTCGCGACACCTCAGACCAAGCAACCGACCGTCTCGACACCGAAGGCGGATGAAACCGGTGATGAATCAAAACCCGCCAATCCGCGATCGAAGGATGAGAATTCGATTCCGGTCGGTAATGACGACGAAGTCGGATCCGCCGACCTGAAGGGGGAACGGAAGGATTCAGACGAAGCCGCGAGCTACTCCCCGCCTCCGTCTCGAGACCCATCCGCACCCATTTTTGCAATCGTAAGGGATCCGAGCGTGCGGACGGTCGGGAACCTGAAGTCATCGTGCGAGGTGTCAAAGAATTGCGGTGACCCGGCCGATTGCTGCGATGAGGCGAATTCGTTGACCATGTCCCGGCCGCCTGTCCTCCGACTGCCGGTGAACGACGTGATCGTGGAAATTCGTGTCGTCCCTCGTACGACGCAACCGTTAAGCCAAGTTCACACGTGGCGCCGTTCTGAGAAAGTCGCGACGCCCTGATTTGGCCGCGATGGCGAACTGTCGCCGCGGTTGTGCCCGCGGTGGACTCAATCCATAATGAGGGCGGGGTTCGTGGTCTGAAGCCGCGACTCCGCCCTCAACCTTTTGATCCGAGGCGCTACGCTGATGCCCGACGCCCGATGGGAGGCTCTTGCCGACATTCTCGTCAACCACTCCACGAAGTTGGAGAAGGGTGATGTCGTACTGATCGAATGCTTCGATCTCGACGACCCGACCCTCCCTCGTCTGCTCGTGCAGAAGGCCGCGCGCAAGGGCGCAGTGCCCTTGGTCGAATTGAAAGACATGCGGCTCGTGCGCGAGCTCATCAAGAATGGCTCCGAAGAGCTGTTTCGAGCCTGGGGTGGTTTTGAACGCCACCGGATGGAAAAGGTCCAGGCCTACATTGGGCTCCGGGGCGCGCGCAACATTAACGAAATGTCCGACATCTCGGGCGAGAAGATGAGCCTCTACAACGCGCTCTATCTCAAGCCCGTCCACTTCGAATACCGGATCAAACACACGCGCTGGTGTGTGCTCCGCCTGCCCAACGCAAGCATGGCCCAACAGGCGGGCATGAGCACCGAAGCGTTCGAAAACTTCTATTTCGATGTGTGCAACCTCGACTATCCCCGGCTCTCCCGTGCGCTTCGTCCCCTGGTCGAGCGCATGAACGCGGCTCGCGAGGTGCACATAACAGGGCCGGACACGGACCTCAAGTTCTCGATCGAAGGGATTCCGGTTATTCCGTGCGCAGGCGAGATGAACATTCCCGACGGTGAGGTGTTCACCGCTCCTGTGCGCGATTCGGTCCAGGGGCGGGTTCGTTTCAACACTCCGACGATCTATCAGGGATCGTCGTTCGACAGCGTTGCACTCGAGTTTCGGGACGGACGGATTGTCGGGGCCGACTGTGCCTCGGGCGACGTCAAGAAGCTGCGCCGAATCTTCGAAAGTGACGAAGGAGCGTCCTTCATCGGCGAGTGGGCGATCGGTTGCAATCCCCGAATCCTCCAGCCGATGCGCGACATCCTGTTCGATGAGAAGATTGCCGGCAGCTTTCATTTCACGCCGGGAAACGCCTATGACGAGGCCGACAACGGCAATCGCTCGAAGATCCACTGGGACCTCGTTCAGATTCAGCGCCCCGAATATGGGGGCGGCACCATTGCCTTCGACGGCGTGCCGATTCGCGTCGATGGCCGTTTCATCCCCGAAGAGCTCCAGGTTCTCGATCCGGAATAAACACCGGAATGGCATCTGGATCGCTTGCGAAGCTGAGTGAAGACCACTATCGTGACCGTAGTTGCAGAGAAATCAGGCCCCCCATCCGGCCACTCGGCGCATGGTTTCGCGCCTCGTTGATCCTACCTCTTGAGGAGTTCTCAATGCTCACCCCGCCACGTCCCCTCCTGTGGGCGGCCTTGTTGGTTTCCCTGCCGCTTTTCGGAACCGCCCTGGTGCCGTCGCCAGCCGTCGCGGCCGATCCGGCTCAGATCGCAGGGACCTGGAAACTCATCACGATTTCCCTTGTCGACAGCGAGCTCTTCGTGATCGATTTTAGCGACGAGGGAGGCAAGCTCAGCGCCAAGTTCGTCGCGACGCCGCCGACGATCGTGAAACCGGTGATCAACGCCGTCGAACTCAAAGGCGACACCCTGACACTGACTCTCCGCCTCTCCGGCAAGATCGCGGATTTCAGCGGCAAGCTTGGCAAGGAGAAGGACGGCGATAAGGTGATCCTTGGTGCGCTGCGCGCTCCGGGTGCCGTGTTTGCCTGCCGGTTGGAGAGAACCGATGACAAAGTCCTCAATCAAGCTCGTCCCGACGAGGCGCTCTTTCGCAATCTTTTCAGCATCACCAACGAGCGTGACCCCAAGACCAAGTTGGACAAACTCTCAGCAATCGTGCACGACGCACCAGGCAGCCCGAAATATGCGGCGCTGTATCCCGAGCTAATCAAAACGGCCGCGAAAACCGAGTCTCCGGTGGGTCAAGTGCGCCAGATCGTCAACGACGTAGTCAAGGGTGCGCAACCCTACGGAGAGGCGTACGCGACGCATGTCGCCACGCAGGCGCTCAAGGCCCTGGCTGGGCAGAAGGCGTACGCGGAACTCGCCATCGAGCTCGCGGAACGGACCGAGAAAGGGTTCGGTAAGGACGAGTCGGTCGAAACGAAGGCCGAAGTTGCCAGCGCGTTGGCTTCGGCAGCGAAACTTGCAGGACGTAACGACCTCGCAGAAAAGGCCGCCGCAAAATCGGCACGACTCGAGGACGAGCTCGACGAGGAGTATCACAAGAACGTCCCGCCCTTCAAACCCGAGACCTCGACAGGACGAAAGGACAAGGACGCCAACCGGGTTGTTCTCCTCGAACTGTTCACCGGTGCCGAGTGTCCGCCGTGCGTCGCCGCGGACGTCGCGTTCGATGCCTTGAACACCACCTACAAGCCGACCGAGCTGATTACGCTCCAGTACCACCTCCACATTCCCGGGCCCGACCCGCTCACGAACGCCGCCACGATGCGCCGACAGGAATACTATCCGGACTTCCGAGGGACCCCCGCGTCCTACTTCAACGGCAAAATGAATGGCGCGGGCGGCGGCTATATGGCGAACGCCGAGGAGAAGTACGGGGAATACCGCAAGATCGTCGACGAAAGTCTGGAGACCAAGGCGCAGGCCAAAATTGATCTCAAGGTCGAGCGCAAGGGGAATCGGATTCAGGTCGTTGCGACTGCACAGACTCCTGCGGCTGCCGGCAAAAAAGATGATAAGGACGCGGCGGCGGACAGCCCGAAGAAAGGTGACCTGAAACTGCGGTTGGTGCTTGCCGAAAAGCAGATTCGCTACGTCGGTGGCAACAAGCTCCGCTTTCATCACCACGTCGTCCGCGCGATGCCCGGGGGCGCGGATGGAACGAAGCTCGTCGATGGGAAGGGCGAGACGAACGTGCAAGTCGATCTTGCCGAAACTCGCCGCGAACTGGAGACCTATCTCAGCGACTACGCCAAGCAAGGGGCCGGTTTCTCCAGTCCTCTTCCCGGGATCGAACTGAAGGATCTGACGGTGGTCGCCTTCGTTCAAGACGATCGCGACAAAACGATCTGGCAGGCGGCGTCGGCCCCAGTTCCTTCCACGAAGTCGGAAGACAAGGGAGAGTAATCACCAATCCGTTCGCGAAAGTGGGCAGCGTGGGTGGTTGGGGTTGAGCCCAGCCACCCAATGCCTGACATGGTCAACTCACCGACCACGGCACAGCCGCGTTTTCCGTCCGGCACACAGTCCATGCCTTCGAAACGCAAAAACCCCGCCGATCCGTATTGCTACGAACCGGCGAGGCCGGAACAGAGAAGAGGCCAAATGAACAAGGCAGATGCCTTGGTTGACGGGAGAGGCGTTGCTGAGGAGACGCATCACGGTCAACACACTTAAGTTAACCGAAATCCGACGGTTGTCAACAGGCTGA
Organism: Singulisphaera sp.; assembly: GCA_027451445.1. Lineage (GTDB taxonomy): Bacteria > Planctomycetota > Planctomycetia > Isosphaerales > Isosphaeraceae > DAIDJG01. The sequence goes on along the minus strand of DAIDJG010000415.1, from coordinate 17,527 downwards.
TAAAGTTTTTCTCACCGAGGGGACACATCCCCTTCGCTTTTCGGCGGTCCGAACTGTCGATTCGTGACGGGACGCGCGGAAGCCTGATGGCCGTTGCGAAAGGGCAAATGGCCGTGGGACGCGTCGCGTCGCGCATCATCGCCCGTGCGTCATGGACTGTCGGCTCCTCGCATCGGCCATCTTGCATTTGTCATTGCGATCGCTAATTGCCGGGCTCAACGCGCGATTCGAAGAACCCAGAACTGATGCGGTCCCGGCACCCTGATGCGGGGGAATTGATAATACTGGGCGTCTCGCGTTCGTTCGTCGATCTGGAATCCCGGCTCTTCGACCACGTGGAACCGCGTCCCCTCGGGACTGGTTTCGGCCCGCTGAATGGTCCAGCCGCGCGTACTGCCATCGCCGTGCTGGATGAGCAGCACGCGACCCGAGAGATCCGCTGCGTCCCCAATCGGGGTTGCGGTTTGGAACCAACCACGACTGTTTTCCGAGGGCTCGCGCACAACGCGTATGAGCGTCCCGGAAGTCAACGGGTGCGTCACGCGAACACCGGCTGATTCAGCGAACGTACCTCCTGCCAAAATCAACGACTCTCCAACAACGCGGACAGCCGGCCCATCGGTAGCGACCTGACGCCCGTCGGCGAGCGGTGCAGTCTGGCTCTGACCGGGATTCAGATTGATCACCAGATGTTCCGGACCGTCGGCGGTCTCGAGATAAATCACCACAGTCCCCTCAGGCGACCTGACGCGGCCGACCCGGTGCAGTGCAGGGCTCTTGCCATTCGGCTCGAAGACGGTGACGAAGACGCTCTTGAGTCCCGTGCCGTCATCCAACCGCTTGCGCAGAATCAATCCTGCTCGTTGTAACTCACCTCCCTTGATCACCGGCGCTTTGGGATCCGGGCTTACCGCAGTGAAAAGCGTCGCTGGACCCTCGCTGAGCATGTGGAGCCTGACACCAGTGCCCCCGCTGCTCGGCGTAAGCCACGCCTGAATGGGACGCGTTATTTGCGCTTGCGAGAGGGGCGTGAACTCACCGTACGCCTGCACGAACCAGCGTCCATCCTCGGCGCGGGCGGTCGGCACGTGAACGATCGAAGGAGGCAGGAGTGTTGCCGGCGGAGGCGTCGTCGGCACGGAGACTTGCCAGCGCGCTTTGAGTCCCGGCGCGGCGTGGTAAATCTGGTCATGCTGCACTCCTCCGCTCACTTCAAAGATGCTGGCAGCGTAGCGTGCACGCGGTCCGCCTGCGAGGACGATCGTGTGCCGGTAACGAGTTGTCGAGCGAGGATACGCGTGTGCATCGCTCAGCGTCGCGACCTGGAAGTCGGGATCGGCGGCGAAGAACAACACGTCGGCGCCGGCAGCAGGCTCTTCCGCACGGACGGCAGATTCGCGCTGATTCAGGCCGTCGACGACGACCGTGTTGTGGCACGCCGTGGCGCGGTCCCAGCCGTTGGGACGAGGGGGCAGGTCGTCCAGGTCCCCGAGCACCGTATGCCCGCCGATCGCCAGACGGACCGCCAGGCGCTGAAAGTGCGGCGAGCCGAAGCTGTCCGGCCCGCGCAGCTCGAGATCGAGAGAGTCAGGACCTTGACCCACAGTAAGCCGAGCGACGCCTGCGCCGCCGAGCAGTATGGGATGCCGCGGCGGGGGCTGGAACGCAAGCGCTGGCCAGGATGCGGGCTGGATCTCCGAGATCGGAGGATCCATGAGGACTGCCGCCCCGGCCGATCGAGCCAGTGCGAGCATCGGCGCTTCGGCTCGTTCGATCGGTCCGTTGGCTTCGGGGGTCGCCGAGGCGGGAAGGAGCAGTCGATTGATCCAGCCATCGATCATACCAAGCACCCGTCGATGCGCCTGGGGGTCGCCCTGGCGCCAGTAGCCATCGTGATAAAACCCCCGCTCCGCAAACGTCGTGAGCCTCGCGTGTGCTTCCTTGATCAGTTCCGGGTCGTTAAGGACCTGGCCGGCCGCGAGCAAACCGCGATAGGCCTGGAGCGACCTCTCGCTGTAGTCGTCCGGCTGCGCGCGTACGAAATCGGCGGAGGCGCGGAAGAAGTCGTGCTCGATCGTGTGCACGGGATCCGGGTCGCCGAGGAGCCGCCCTGCGTCGGCGATCGCCGGGTCGTCGCGCAGCAATGCATACGCGATCACAAGATTCAGGGGCACGTCGAGACTCGCCGTCCAGTCCCACTTGCCGGTCTTGAAGCCTCGGCGGTATGGCGGCGGTACGTGCGCGGGCTGGAAAAACTTCGGTTGATTCGGCTGATCGTAGTGCGTCGCATACGCCGGATAGACCTGGGCAAAGCGGAGAATCACGACGCACGCCAGTCGGGTCAGGACTGGATCGCGCACGCCGGGCGGTCGCTCGTGGGCACGAACGGCGGCGTAGAGCGCGGCCTTGGCGAGGAACTCGCGGGCTTCATAGTCGCGTTTGGCGGCGAGAAAAATATGCTCGTCAGGATAGCGCTGCTTTTCCGGATCGACGACGTGATACGGATAGTGGTGGATCACCTGGGGAAGGACTTCGATCGTTTCTTCAGGGACCTTCTTCTCCTTCTCGTCCTTGGCAGGGAACTTGTCGTTGGGGACAACGACCTTGCAGCGCCGGCATGTCAGGACGTCAGGCGTTGCCAAGTTCCAACGGAGCGGGTCTTCCTGCTCGGTTGCGTCGCAGTTCGGGCAACGGCAATAGCGGAGACCAGCCTGGGTGGGGACCAGCTTCGCAATCGCCTTCGACTCGAGGGCCAGGAGCGCTTTCACTTCCGGCTCAGCCCAGAACTGTGTTTTCCATTCCTCGGGCAGATCGAATTGCGCGAACAGTGCGGAGGAGGGGGCCACGCTGACGGGCCCAGCACCTGACAGAACCAAGGTCGCGAAAATCGCGACGGCGACCAGACGAAGCGGAGTCTGCATGGCCAGGGGTCCATCCCGTTCGAGTCAATCGAGTCCGTCCGCTGAGAGGGGGAGGCGCGGGAGAGAAGGTTCGAAGGGCGAGAAAGCGAACCCCCTGAGATAGCCGCATGAGTCAGCTTGGAGGGCTGTTCCGACTGATCGGGGATCCGCCTTCTCCTGAGGTACTGCGGTGATCGAATCTATCATCAAGTTCAATCAATGATCCAGCATGCGCGCGAGCGCAGCGTCGCGCTTGCCGGGCTCGAGGCGGTACAGTCCGACCTGTCCGACGGTCTCACCGTCCGCCAGCACGAGCCCTTGCCTGTGGAGTTGGCCACGCGCCAGTTGTGAGTCGCGATGGGCCTCACACGCCAATCCGTAATTCTTCAATTCGCGGCTCGTCCCGCTACTCCAGGGAGCCGCGACCTTGTAGACCGCAGGTTGGCTGCAATTCGGCGCGGAGCAAATCGGTTTGTGTTCGAAGGGTTTGTCCTCGTTCATGAGTCGCGTCGCTCCTTGGAAGGGGAAGCTGCCAGGACCGCACGATGTCCCGGTTCGCGCGCCCGATCGTAACCACAAGTGGCTTATGCTGCAAGCGATCCAGCGAGGGCACTCAGGGCCGTGTTGAATTCGCTTCATCGACCCCAAAGGACTCCTCGGAGAGCAATCGCGAGCTACGAGACTCCAAAGCCTTCAGGGTCCGTCAACGACGCGCTATCGAAAAGGGAAGGCGCGAGCGGAACGGTTCGCCGTAATTCATTAGCGTATAATGGCTTCGGATTTGGCGCTGGCACTCGACGGCTTCGGTTGATTGGCCTTGAGGGAGGAGGCGGACCCCTCCCTCAAGGCAGGCAGTCCTTTGCCACCGCCCCCTCGTCCCTATTCCGAATTAAGGAGGGGGGATTCCTCTCCTTCTAACGATCACTTTCTATCCAGTCAAGTGGGTCGAATCAAATTTTCCTATGACATTATTGTGTCAAATTGACAATGCATTGACGAACCATCGGCCTCGTCAATGCTCCTACTGGCGTTGGTCGCGGCCGAGCACTCCCGTAACGCCCAAGCGGTTCGCGCTTGATTCCGTCGGGTCGTTCTGTCGCGGTTCGCGGTCGGCCTCCAAAGCCGTTTTGTGCTCGCTGATTCGAAAACCCGGCGAAAACCCCTAAACTCATCTTGACGTGCCGCTCGATCTTAATACAGTTGATTGAAACGACTGTTTGAAACGTGCGTTTCAAGCGGGGAAGGAACAACGGATGGTGGTGACCGAGGCAACAACGACGAAGTCCCGACTGCTGGAAGCCGCCGGTCAGGAGTTCGCGCAGAAGGGGTACGACGCCGCGAGTATCCGGAAGATCTGTGACCGTGTCGGCGCCAATTGCGCGGCGGTAAATTATCACTTCGGCAGCAAGGAGCAGCTCTATCTCGAAGCACTGCTCGAGGCGCATCGTTGCGGCACCCAAGTGATTCCGGAGGAATTCCTGCTGCAAGGGACTCCGGCGGAGCAACTGGCACGTTTCATTCATCATTTTTTGAAGAACGTGGTGGCTCTCGCGCAAAAAAACACGTGGCACCACACCCTGATGCTGCGAGAGATGATCCAGCCGACGGTGGCGCTCGAGACCTTGGTGCGCGAGGCGATTCGTCCCAAATTCGAGCGGTTGCTGGGGATCCTGCGAAGGGCTTGCCCGGATGTGGACGATCGCCGGCTCCATGCGTTGGCGTTCAGCGTGATTGGCCAGTGTCTCCATTACCGCACCGCGGGTGAGGTCAATCGGCGGCTGATTGGCGAAGACGCTTACGAATCTCTCGACCTGGAGTTTCTGTCCCATCATATCAGCGGATTTTGCCTGGCCGCATTGGGCCTGGCTCCTCCTCTGGTTCAATCCCATACCGTATCGAGTTCCGATGTGAAGGCTTGATCGAAGCGGGGGAAATGGGCATGTCGTGGATCGCCCTCAAAATGTTGGTCGGCGACCGGGCGAAATTCCTGGGGATCGTCCTCGGACTGACCTTCGCCGCGCTCCTGATCACCCAGCAAGGCTCGATCTTTTGTGGGCTGATGCTCCGCACGTGTGGTCAGATCACCGACATCACCGGGGCTGACCTCTGGGTCATGGACCCCAACGTTCGGTTCATCGACGACGTGAAACCGATGATCGAAAACAACCTCTACCGCGTGCGAGGCGTGGAGGGCGTTCACTGGGCCGTTCCGTTGTACAAAGGGCAGGCGCGGGCGAAGCTCAACACCGTCGATCGGGAAGGGAAACGGATCAACGTCATCGAGCAGGTGATCCTGCTCGGGCTTGACGATGCCTCACTCGTCGGAGCGCCGCCGCCGGACAAAATCCTGGTCGGCGATCTCGGCCGTCTGCGCAAGCCGGATGCGATCATCATCGATAACAACCGCCTGGCCAAGCTTTACCCGGGCGAACCCTGGCGTACGCTCGAAAAGGAAGGGAATGGGTTCTACACACGCTTCCTCGGCCGCGAACTCGAGATGAACGACCACCGGGCCATCATCGTCGGGGTCTGCGAGGCGACACGGACGTTCCAGTCGAATCCGGTCGTGTACACGCTCTACTCGCGAGCCAAGTACTTCGCGCCTCAAGAGCGGAAGATCCTCTCGTACATCCTCGCGAAAACCGAACCGGGCGTCTCGCCGGCCGTGGTTGCGAAACGTATCGAGCAGCAGACCGGCCTCGGCGCGGCATCGAGCGATGAATTCATGTGGAAGACGATCGGCTACTACATGAAGTATACGGGTATTCCCATCAATTTCGGCATCACGGCAGTGCTCGGGTTTCTCGTCGGAACTGCCATCGCCGGACAGACGTTTTACAACTTCACGCTCGAGAACCTGAAGCAGTTTGGTGCGCTCAAGGCGATGGGCGCGACGAACTTTCGGATCATCCAGATGATCCTCCTCCAGGCCCTGGTCGTGGGGCTGCTCGGTTATGGGATTGGAGTGGGGCTGGCCTCGATGTTTGGCTGGGCAAACCAGAGTCCCAAGTCCGATCTCAGCTTCTTCCTCCGCACGGAGGTGGTCGGGGCGATTGGAGGCCTCGTTCTCGTCTACCTGCTGCTGTACGTCGGGCGTCTCATCACACGGGCAGTCTTTGTGCAAGCGAGCGTCGTTACGACCCTCGGCTATCTCGTCGCTTTCGCGGCGGCGTATCGCTACATGCTCCAAGGGGTCAAAGGGACGGAGTTGGCCTTTTACTGCTGGTGGCCGGTTCCGCTCGTCACCGGAGTGGCGGTCGTGTTGATTTGCATTCTTTCGAGTCTCGTCAGCATTCGGCGCGTTGTCGTCCTCGAACCCGCGATCGTCTTCCGCGGCTAAGGTGCGAACGGTCGGGTTGTCCTCCACTCTCTGCATGCTTGAAAAGGACCCGGACTCGCCATGCAAGATGTCATGCCCGAGAAGGCTCGGTTGACGAAACCGTCGTCGCCCGATGTGGCGGTCCGCATCCGGAAGGTGACCAAGCATTTTGGGTCCGGCGACCAGATGGTGATGGCCCTCCGAGGCGTCGACTGGGACGTCTACACCGGTCAGATGTCGCTCATCGTCGGTCCCTCCGGCTGTGGGAAAACCACGCTGCTGTCGGTGATCGCCGGAATCCTCGACGCCGACGCCGGAGAGCTTACCGTCTTCGGCCAGGAGGTGACCCGGATGCGCGACCGGACCAAGACCCGGTTTCGTGCCCAGAACATCGGCTTCGTCTTCCAGCAGTACAACCTCCTCCCCGCGCTCACTGCATCGGAGAACGCGGCGATTCCACTCGTCATCGCCGGCTGGTCCAGGGGCAAGGCGGTGAGCCGAGCGCGTGAAGTGCTCGGAATGATCGGGATGGGCAACAAGACGGAGAGCCTCCCGTCGCAACTCTCGGGTGGGCAAATGCAGCGCGTGGCCATTGCGCGTGCTCTCGTGCACGAACCCAAGCTTCTGGTGTGCGACGAGCCGACTGCGGCCCTCGATCATGAGATGGGGCTGACGGTCATGGAATTACTGCGCGAGGCGGCCGTCCGGCCCGACCGGGCGGTCGTGATCGTGACGCACGACAACCGCGTCTTTCATTTTGGCGATCGCATCGCCTACATGGACGACGGAGCTATCCGGCGCGTCGAGGAACGATCGAACGACGCGCAGCCCAATTCGCATTGACGCCTGGAGACACTACTCTTCATTTGCCTCGTACTCCTTTATCGAATAAGAGACGAATCATGTTCACGAAATACGTGTTGCCCTTGCTGGCGGTTGCGGGTGTCACGTTCGTGGTCTACACGGTGGTCCAGGCCCGGCAGACGGCGCCCCCATCCAAGCCGCTGATCACGCCTCCAACGCGTCCCCCCAAGATCCAGACGATCGCGGGCTCGGGACTGATCGAAGCGCGTCGGGAGAATATTCCGATCGGGGTGAATATCCCGGGGGTCGTCGTCGAGATCTTCGTTAAGAAAGGCGATCATGTGAAGCAGGACGCGCCCCTGTTTCGCATCGACGATCGCGAGCAACGGGCTATGCTTTCAGTCCGCCAGGCTGAGCTGGCAGCGGCGAAGGCCTCTCTGCACAAGCTGGAGATGGCGCCCAGGCCCGAAGACGTTCCGCCCCTGGAGGCCGCGGTCGAGACGGCCAAGGCCAAGCTAGCGGACGCCGAGGCCAAGTACCTTCGGAGCGATAAGTTGTTCAAGCGCGAGATGATCGCGCCGAGCGACTTTGACGTCGATCGCTACGGCTATCTCGCCGCCAAAGCCGCCGTTGACCAGGCGGAGGCCGACCTGAAGCGGATGAAAGCCGGGAGCTGGAAGGAAGATATCGAAATCGCTCGGACCTCGGTTCAGCTCGCGGAAAGTCAGGTGGAATCGATCAAGATCACACTCGAACGCCTCACGGTTCGCGCCTTGATCGCAGGCGAGGTGCTTCAGCTCAACGTTCGCCTCGGCCAGTTCGCCGCGAGCGCATGGCGCGAGCCGATGATCGTGCTGGGCGACATTGAAAAGCTCCACGTTCGGGTCGACATCGACGAGAACGACCTCCCCTATTTCGAGAAAGGGGCTGACGCGATCGCGACTCTCAAAGGCCGGCCGCAGGTTCGCTTTCCGCTTGTGTTCCGGTACGTGGAACCGTATGTCATCCCCAAACAGAGCCTGACCGGCACCAATTCCGAACGCGTCGATACGCGAGTCCTCCAGGTGGTCTACGAACTACCCGACAAGCCGCCCGTTCCGCTCTACGTCGGAGAGCAAATGGATGTTTATCTCCGGGCAGCGGCACAGCCGAAGGGCGTGTCATTGGAGACGAATTTGAATCTGCCGCGGCTGCCGTTCGAGGATGACGAGCCAGTGAGTGTGTCCAGGGACGCTCCAACAGAGAAGCAATCTCGTTAAGGCCGGGTTTCCTGCACGATGCGATAACACGAATGTGCGAACGGACATCGCATTCAGAGCGAGCGGGACCAGTCTACCGCTGATCCCCCTCGCTCTTTCCTTTCGTTTCCTCAACCGGCACGACCTTGAACTTTAACGTCTGCGTAGCCGGCGCACCCTTACCGACCTCGTCGTGCAGGATGATGTCGAAGTTGTATTCGCCCGGTTTGAGCCCCTTCAGCGAGATCACGCATTTGATGTAGGTAAGTCCACCCGGCTGCGCGTTCTTGGGCTCGTAGTCGATGAGCTTGTCTTTCTTCAACAGCACGGTTTTTGAGCCGCGCTGGCGAATCCGGCCGTCCTGGATGAGATGGGCTTTGTAGCCTCGGCCGTCTCGAGTCCACTCGAAGCCACTAGGGCGATAGTAGACGATGAGCTTCTCTTCGCTCGTCAGCGCGGCGTCCGGGAGCGGTTCGTAGTCCTCGAACCCGACCACGTCCCGGCATGCGACAGCCGGCGACATGGTGAGCTTGGAGGCGTTCTCGGGACGGCCTTCTTCCTTGGGCTCGTCGGCGGGAGACACGCCCACGAGGATAACGGTCACTACCGCCAGGAAGCCAAGGCGTCTTCCCAGGAGCCATCGCATGCGTTGAACTCCTCCAACACTTGCCTCCGTCGCTGCCACCTAGGCCAACATAACCGAGCTCAGCGCAGCGAAAAAGCCCTTCGCCTGGGGGTGAGGCGAAGGGCTCGGGGTGCGGGAGTGCGCGTTTTGGTGGTTGGCGCGGACGTTCAGGGTGTGTCGGATGTACCGTTCCCAGATCGTCCGCGGCGAAAAATGTTAAGAACCTGACTTCGCGACCAGACCGATCATCAAAAGGGTTTCCCAAGGAGCGGGTTACCGACACTGGTCAAGGATGGCCGTCATGCCAGGCGCTTCGCCACAATCCAACTCAGTCGCGAGCCTTGCGGCGAAGCCGGCGAATCGCGGCGCCGGTCGCGATGACCGTCCAGGCCACGACGGTAGCGGGTTCGGGAATTTCCTGGGGATGCGGCCCTGGGACCAGGCTGAAGGGGAGCTGGGTCTCGCCCACCGACACGTCCAGCGCGGAACCGGCGTACGTCTCGAGCCAGAATCCCGCGTTCGGATTGATACCGGGAATCTTGCTGAAGTTCGCGATCGAGAACTCGAAGCCCGGATGCGCCTGGGTCGGGTCGAATGCCAGACCGCCCATGTTGTTCGTCATGGTCGCGCCAAAGTCATTCTGGATGCCGCCGCCATTGTTGACGTAGCTGGCGATGTTGAACCCGTCGGTACCGGGGCCGTTATGGGTCTTGTCAGCCGGGATACCGGCGACGAAGATCGGCGTGCCCGGCTGGCTCGGATCGGTCGGGTTGCTCGACGCGAACGCCACGGTGATCGACTTGTCGCTCCCCGGCGTCGTCGAGCCGAACAGTGTCGGGTTCGAGCCGCCCGGAATGCCCGTTCCGGGGGGCGCTGTGCTGGGTGTGACACCTTCCACTCCGGTGCCATAGGAGTCGCCAGCGACAGCCTGCACTCCGTGGGAGTTGGTGAAGGTGTTGACGCCGACGTACAGCGTGTCGTTCGCCGAATTGTAGCTCGTGTACACGTTTTTGATTGCGTACCCCGAGATATCGCCGGCGTTGGTGATCCAACTGGCCTGGCCGATGTTGAGCGGATTGGACAATCCGGGGGTGATGGTTACGCCGGGGCCGCTGCCGAAGTCCTGCGCGACGTTTCCCGTGAACGTGATCGGGTCCGCGCTGACGGGCCGAGCTGCGATCAGCGCACAAAGCGCCAGGCCCGAATAGAACAAACGCCGCTTCATTTACGAGTCTCCTTCCACGTAAATGCGGAAACCTCAGTCATTGTCCGAGTCCCGGACACCATATCAAGGGACACGGGCGATGGCCTCGATTCCCTTCGGTCGCGGGGTGAGGCCGGCCAAGGCTGGCCCTTCCGCGGTGTGAACTCTTCGGCGGGGTGCTTCGCACCACCTGGCAGGTCGGATGCTCGAAGGCTCCGCCCTCGTGCAACCGACTCTCCCTTCCCCGTTGGCTTGGCTCCCTCGCGAGAGCAAGTCCCGTTAGAAAGGACGATGGCGCGATGTCCCTGATCTCACGACTCCTTCGGACCGTTCAATCATGGCGCCGCCGTCGCGTTGGTCTACGGACCGACAAGCGGTCTGCCGTTTCGCTTGAACGTTTGGATGATCGGCAACTCCTGAGCGTTAACTTCACCGGAAACGTCCCAATCGATTTTCCCGCTACGGAGTCTCCAGGCGTTGCGGTCATCCAGGCGAATCCAGCCACGAACATCACTCCCGTGATCGCGCCGGCCTTGCAGCCGATCGTGAAGGTGTCCGGATTCCAGATCGATGGAATTCGACTTACCTACACGCCATCGGATGACACCCTCAGCATCGGCCTTGACCAACCGCCCAGCCAGAACGCTGGCCAGGGTCAGGTGATCGCTGGTGACGCTGACAACAACGGCAACGACGGCACCGTGAACCCACAAATCCTGGCGTTGCCGGATTTCTCGGGCTTCATGGATTTCCCGGCGTTTGGCGGTTCGGAGGAGATGGGGGCCTTCCTTGACCTCAATAATTCGGGGGTTGCTGATGTGGTCGCCGGATTCTCGCCGGTGGCTCCATCACCGACTCCGACTGACCCTGCGCCGGTAAAATCATACCAGGTTGCACAGGCAGTGGTCAATCCCATCCTGCCCAACACGGCGCCTGGCTTCGGTACGGAGTTGCCTCAGTTCGAGGGTAATGTCTACAAAGTCAACTCGCCGCAGCACCCGAACCTTGAGTTCTCGATCGCGCACTTCTCGCAGCTTTACCTCCAGGAGACCGGCCATGCGCTGACCCCGAACTCGGTGATCGGAATCGGTGGTTTCGGCGGTTCGGCGAACGACGTGGGGATCGGTGAGGAGTACTTCCCCGAGCAGACGTTCACGTTGAGCCAGGCCACACCGCCGACGCACGTGTGCCCGCCGGCATCGCCCCCGGTGCTGATCAATCCGCACGAGAACAAGCACGTCAACACCGCGCACCCCGAGCTTGTCCGCGTGTCGATTCTGGGCACGTCCGGGTTCAATGTGAACTCGATTATTCCGTCGACCGTCACGCTCGGCGGCGCACACCCCATCTTTGCCTTCACACGCAACGTCGTGCACCACCAGTTCCTCGACGAGACGTTCGTGTTCAACGGCGACCAGATCAAGCTGCCGCCCGGCATTACCCAGGCGACGGTCACCGGCATGCTCACCGACGGCACGACGTTCTCGACCTCCGAGACGATCTTCAATCGCGACTACTCCTTCTACACTGCGGGTGACATCGCTCAGCAGCAGGCCCGCTGGGCGGCCCGAGGCGGTGATATCCCCGATCTCGCCGCCACCGTGGCGAAGTACGAACGGAAGGCAGGATCGTCGGCGACGTTCACCTACTCCGCCGCCAACGGCGCAACCCCCGCGTCGGTAACCAGCGACGCGACAACGGCAAATCCCTCGACTCCGATGTCCGTTGACTATAGCGTGAGCACGCCGGCGACCGGCTCCAATGCGACCACGACGGTTCCCGCGACCATTCCTGACGGTGCATCATTGGCGAGCGGAGGCCCAGTCGTCTCAATCAAGAAGCGGCAGCCCGTGATCTCCGGGCACTCAAGCAAAGGCACGAAGGTTTCGAACCAGCTCTTGAACAGCATGGACCAGTATTTCCAATCCGGTCTCAACCAGCCTTCGAGTGCCTCGACGAGCGCGACCTGATTTACTCCGACACCGAACGCCTTGCTCCGGCTCGGCCCGAGCAACGACGCCCGCATCGAGCAACCGCGCACGAAGCGGGCGTTTTGAGCAACGCCGATTCCACGCTCAGAGGAACTGACCGCGCGGTATTAGAATTGTCCGCTGGACCACGGCGATTTCGACTTGTAGAAATAACCCCCCCGCCTATCGGGAAAGAACTTTCGCATCATGGATTCCCGCCCGGGCGCGTAGAGGGCAAACTTCCTCCACAGGAGAAAGTCCATGAGCGATGCAAATCGGCGCAAAAGACGCACAGGGCCAACCGTCGAGTCCCTTGAAGAGCGCAAGACACCATCCACGGTGCATCCGATGAGCGCGGTGCATCCGACTGCGTTGGTTCGGGGGGTGGGCGACCTCTTCCTCAACGGGACGGTGACCGGGACGTTTCGCACCAATCCAGCTCCGCTCCCCGATCTCGCGTCGTCGATCCGCTTGACGGGCCACGGCAAGGTGAGTCCGTTGCATAAGGTCACCGTATCCGGGGCGATTTCCGGTACGGGCTTAATCGCCACGGGGCAGGCCAGCGGCACCATTAAGTTGACCAACGTCAAGGGGAGCGTGACCCTCAACGTGACGGGCCCATCGCAGCCTGGATTCTCATCGCCGCAGGCAGGGACGTATCAGTTCACATTCGCGAAAGGAACCGGCGCGTATGCCAAGGAGCTGAGCGACGGAACCGTTGATCTGTCATTCTCGGGCAATAACTTCACGCTCACATTCCACGGGGCGCCCAATCGCTTCTGATCCCATCGAATCAAACAGCCGGTGCCTTCGCGCCAGGTGGCACCGGCTGTGAGCTCGTTCGCGATGGGATCGATCACTTGCCGCGCAACGAAGGCAGGGCCGCGGGCGACTTCATTCCCGGCGACTCCGAAGCGATCTTGCCGAGCAGCGCCTGCTCGAACCCCTTCAGGTCGGTCCAGAACGTGCCTGGACCCGCGTAGAAGACTCCGAGCCGGAGGTCGTCAGGTAATCCTTCGGCGAAAACATAACGGTTGTAGGCCTCGGGATTGCCGAGCGCTTCGACGTAGAGCCGGAAGCGTTCCGCCTCGGCCTCGCGGGTGAGTCCGACCCGTTTGGCTTCCGCTTCGCCGAGTACCTTCGTCGACTGGGCCTCGATGGCTGCGGTCTTGGCGTCAATCTCGGCCTTGAGGCGTTCGGTATTGGCATCGATCTCTTTGGCCTTTTTTTCACCCTCGGCCGTGGCTTCAGCGACCATTTTCTCGGTTTCGGCCCGGGTGCGCCGTTCTTCGAGAGTGACCTTGGCCTTGGCCTCGGTCAGGTCGGCCTGGGCCTTCGCGGTAAGCTGCTCCTGCTCCCGGGTCTTGGTGAGCTCGTCGGCGATCTTGGCTCGCTGGATTGGCTCTCGGACCTGGGCCGGAACGTAAATGTGCCGCGTCAGGCCGAAGAGAAGCGACAGGCCCTTCGACTCCAGCACGGTCTGGAGTTCTTCCGCCGTTTCATCCTGGAAGGCTTCGCGGGTGTCGCCTACGAGCAAGTCAACCGCGCCTTGCTTGGACCCGTGGAGCCGGCAGATCGAACCAATCTGCGGGAGAACCACCTTTTCTTCGACGTCCTTGAGGGTTCCAAAACGCCGGACCACGTCGGGAGCCTGCAACGGGGTGATTCCCCAGATTGTGGTGAAGTCGAGGTGAATCAGGAAGCCGTCGTTGGACGGAAACTCGATTCCCTTCCCGGGGACATAGACGGGGTCGCGAGACGTTGTCTTACCGAGGCGGTCGCCGCGCGGCCGGTTCTCGTCAGAGACGGATTCTCCGGCGGCCCGTCGATCGGTTTCGACCATGAGCGTCGTTTCCGTGTAACCCACGCTGATCACGTCCACTCGCTTCTCTTCCGGGTTCAGGAAATAGATCCCGGGTTGGAGCACGCGTTTCTGGATTCCCTGCGTCTGCTGCGTCCGAGGGTCGTCCGTCTTATTGGTGACGACGCCGACGTAACCGGGGGGGATCAATGTCGGGTCGCCCTCGCGTCGCTTCAACCGAGTCTTCGACTCCACGCACGCGTCGACGTCGACGGTGGTCAAGTCATAGGCGTACTTGTTGATTCGGTAGCGTCCGGGCGTGAGGACCTGGCGGCGGATGCCGTGATAGCCGGGCTCGTCGACCAGCAAGGTGCCCGGCGGAAGCGACTTGCCGAACTTCGCGAAGAGGATGCCGATCTTGCCGGGCGGGATGATCTGGTCCTTCACGAGCTCGGTTTCATATTCCAGGGGCGAATAGAAATGTCGGCCCGGGCCAGGCATCGTTTCCAGAACGCCAACCTGGAGCGGTCTGCCCGAGGCATCGGTCTGCACGAGCGTCCCTTCGGGGGCCTGGCGGACGGTGCCGAACGGCCAGGGGCCTCGATAGCGCAAAAGGAGGCTGTAACCAGGCGGGACCTCGATCCGGCAGAAACCCCACTGCCAGATCCCGAAATAGGCAAACAGGACGGCCAAAACACCCGCGGCGATTCCCAGGGCCCCTCGGATTGGGCGGAAATGAAGTGGGTTCATGGCCGAGTCTCCGTTGCGCTGAAGGGCGGATTGGGCAAGGTCGACACCGATGACGCTGGTCGCTCGATCGTTAAGGGCGACAAGCCAGGTCGTGCAGCGACCGGGGTGTGCGTCGTTTGGGTGTCGTGGGTGAATTGACTGAAGAGATCCATAAGAGGACCTTCGGAATTCGTGAGGATACTTCGGAAGGAGGGGGCCAGCTTGGTCACCAGGATGTTGCGAGCGAGGGCTGAGCCGTCGCCGCTGAACGCCGAGACCCGGGCTGCGAGCCCCGCAACCTCCGCCTTGTTCTTGAACCGGATTACGTCCGCGTCGGCCTGAGCCTTGGCGGTGATGGCCGAGGCTTTGTCCTTGGCGGCTTCGAGCTGAGTCTCAGCGACCTTGAGCTTCTGTTCCGAGAGGGTCACCGCGACTTGCTGTTCCTGCTCGGCCTTCGTGGTTTTTTCGATCACGCTCTGGTCGGCCTCGACAAGCGCCTTCTTCTGTTCGGCCAGCATCTCCTGAACTTTCAGGGCGGCCTCAGAGACCTGTTGCAGTTTCTCGCGGTTGAACTCCGCAAGCTCTTGCTTCGCCACTTCGCGCAGGCGGACGGGTTCGGCAATGGCCTCGGGTGGCTGGATCGACGTGATCGCCACGGCCATCACTTCGATTCCTTGTTTCTTGCAGTTCTCGGTGAGCGTCTTCACGAGCGAGCGCTGAAACTTCTCGCGATCCTCGCCGCTGATGAACTGGCCGCCGGAAAGTTTGGAACCGCCGATCCGGCAGATTGACCGGCTCTCGGGGGTGATGATCTTGCGGATGATCTCCTCATCGATCTCGTCACCGTTGTCGGCCTCGTTGTACTTGACGAAGACTTCGGCGACCTGATCGGGCAGGATCCGAAATTCCACCGCGCCGTCCAGCGTGATCGGGAAGCCGTCCGAGGACAGGAAGTCCATCTCACCGTCCTGGTTCAGGTTGAACCGTTTGGAACGGCAATCGACCAGGCTGACGCGTTTTTCGTACGGATTCAGGGGGTAGGTTCCCGGCTCGAGCGTTTCCATCTGAACGCCACGCTCGCCGGGTTCCACGAGAAAGACGTCGGGATCCTTCGGCTCACGTCCCGCGAGCAGAGTAACGACCCCTCGGTAACCGGCGGGGATGGTGACCAAAGTATGCAGCTCGATCGATTCCGCAAATGGGTTGTAAGCAGTGCGGCCTGGTAGGAGGACTTCTCTGCGGATGCCCTTTTGTCCCTCCTCCGCCAGAATCTGGCCAGCCGGCAGCTCTTCGCCGCTCAGGGCGACGCGGATACCGATCTTGTCGTTAGGCACGACGAACTGAGGCATGACCTGCCAGGACCAGAAGAACGGGTTGTAGAAATAACGTCCTTCCGTGAGGACGCCATTGTGGGGTCCTTCGGTCTGGACCCCTTTGTAGTACTTGCCATCCTTGCGCGGCGGGGCCAGCTCCATGTCTTTGTCCAAGTCCAGACCCGCCAAACGGATCAAAACCGCTTGCTGGCCCGTTCCCACTTCAATCCGGCAAGCGTTGTAACCGGTGACGACCGCTCCCACAGCCACGCATCCCACGCCGAAAATCGCGAGCCAGTTCGGCGACCCCGCTCGCCTCGGCTCCCGTTCGGCATGTTCTCCATACGCATTCATCGTAGACTCCCTGCAAGCACTCGCATGGATGCCTCGCATCGACGCACCGTACGAGTGTACGCCAGGATCTTCGGGCAGCATCAACAATTATTGGTGACGGTTGGGTTGAGTATCGGACGCAGCGGCGGCATCGCGCAGCCGTGTCGCCACGGGAGCGCGATTCCAGCCGTCCGTCGCTGCTGTGGTTTGGGACGAAGGCGCTGGTGCGGCTCGAAGACGAAAAACTAGCGGCTTACGATTTTCGTAAACCGTTAGGAGCACAGCACGAATTCACATTCCGAGGTGGGAAGAACTATCGAGTTACCCGGAGCATATAAGGGTAGGAGGATGGCGCGCTCCAAGAGTCCGAGGCGGTCGGGACGGATGAGGCCCGGATCGAGCGCCTCACCTTCAAGTCGAACATGGCGTCGACGGTTCGGGCGCGATTGAACCGAATGGTACGGTAGATCGGAACGTCTTGCTTAGCCGTTTGGACCACGCCACGAGCTGGCGCCCCGATATCCTCGGCGGGTTCGTCATCGAACTCTTCGATCCCGAGGCCATGAATGAGGAGTGGGTTGAGATGACAAGTGTAGACGAGCGCGGAAGCAATCGGAAATCGAGCGGAATAATGGAAACCCAAGGACGACAAAGGGTTGCATCTTTCCACTCCGGGAGATTGGCGCGAGCGAACGGAACGTCAAGGTGCATCGAGGGTTACAAGGAACCGTGGCATTTTCCGTCGAAGCTTGCCATGGCTTGCCCCTCTCGACCGCCGTCGCCTTGGCGACCGCAGGGAATGTCTCTGGGAACTGGCTCGCAGGCTTCCGTGTGCGCGGTTTACGGAAGAAGGCGATCGAAAACATGCAGCGCGAAACTCCGAAACTCCGAAGTCTATTAAAGGAAAAGACTTATGTATTTCGGAGTTTTTTTGAAACTCCGAAACTCTGAAGGGCCCAGTGAGCTCCAATTCGCAGTCGGAGCTGCAAGCGAAGACGCGAAAACTTTGCTTCGCGCTGCCGGAGCTCGTGCGCAACGCACCCACGAATCGCTCTTAACGGTGATCGGCGAGCCGTCGCAAAAGACTCGGAGACTTGGAAGAATGCTTCGTCCGCGAGGACTTGCACGCTTCCGAGCGAACTTCCGTGTGTGGCTGGTTTTTGACAGTACTTCGTCGTTTTTCGACGTAAGTCCTTAAACACTGGCCGCGCGATCACGTTTTTGTACCGCGCATGGTGCCACGCGACACACTGGATCCCCCTTGAAATCGCCTGCAAAACCGTGATAATCA
>DAIDJG010000414.1 GCA_027451445.1 Singulisphaera sp. | reverse complement strand
TGCGTGATGGCGGGCCATGACGGTGCTCTCCGTGATGCAGATGTGCTTGTACCGACATCCACAAAAGCTGGAAATCCCATGCCATGCTTAAGGCCCTGTCACGTAATGGGTTACAAAAAAACCCACTCCCTCTCAGCCCCCCCTAACCCCCCCTTCCCAAGGGGGGGAGTTACATGTTCGCATTCGAGAACGGTTTGAGAGTGAACTCTGCGTGCTAACGGGTCGTGTGTGACTCAATCGTGTTTTGCGCTTAGGGTGGGCTGCCGAACCGCAGTTGGACTTTGATGCCGTACTCACCCCGCTCCGCCTTCTCAAAGCCCAGGACCTTGGCTTCCGAGACCCCAGGCACCACGGCATCTAAAGCGCGGGCCGGCGAAACTCGCAGGGACACGCGTCTGTCGCCGACCTCCCACCGGGCAATGGCGTCTGCCCCCTCATCCTTCAACGGTGCCGGTGGCATCTTGATCAGGACGGGACGTAGCGAGTTGGGGACGCCTGTCACGCTAACGTCGCGATCCCAGCCGTCACGCGCCGGTTGGACGCGTTCGACCACCTGCGCACGTCCGCCATTTGGAAGGTTGAGCGTATAAGTCAAGACAACCCCCGACCCCTCGAAGTCGAGTTCGCGAAAGCTACCGAACCGTTCACGCTGCTCGACCGGCAGAACGAGCTTCCCCGACTCATCCCAAAAGGCAACAGGCGAAGGTCGCCCCGGCGCAACCCACAGCATCTGCCCTTCGGGATGCCACTCCCAGAGCCGGCCGGATTTCGTGCGCGACAAGAATCCGCCGGCCCACCACGAGAGCCAGGTGAGCCGGTCGGTGTCGAAGAGGAGCGTGTGATCATTCTTGAGACCGATCGCGAGCGCGCGCGGGGTATACGGCGTTCCGGGCGCGCCCGGCAGGAGCACCATATCGCGAACGACCAGGGCCCGGTCCCCTTCGCGTTTGAGGAACTCGCGCGTGCCGAACGCCGCGACCTCGCCGACGCGCGGGCTTCCGAGCAAGCTCCAGATCGCCGTCAGTTGATCGTCGAGGCTCCCTGGCGTGGTGGCTACCGGCTGGAGGAACTGCGGCATCGGGGTCCCGGCGATGATGCGCTGGGGGTTGGCAATCCAGCGCTGGAAGTAACGCTCGCTCATGCGGCGATGGGCCAGCGCCAGGTCGGGGCCAAGCGTCTCGGGCTCTCCCCCCGGCGGGATCCGCCCGGCCAGGACGTGGCACGAGATGCAGCCAAACCCGCGCTGACCGATCAGTTGGCCGGCGCGTTCGAGGGTGTGGGCGTCGGGTCGCGATTCCGTCTCTCGCGCTTCCGGTTCCAGTCGCATCTGATCGTGGTTTTGAAAGAGCGACGCGATCGCCTCGGCTTCTCCGGGCTCAAACGCAAACGCTGGCATCCGCACCGACAGCCACGGCCGAGCACTCGGCGCGGCGCCTTTGAGGATCTCGGCGAGATAATCAGGTCGAAGCTTGTCGCCGACGGCCGTCAGGTTCGGCGGCGTCAACGTGCCCTTGAGGCCGCCCAGGGCAGGGTCCTCGGCAAGCAGTGACGCAATCTGCCCACCCAGATCGGTGCCCCCCTGCCCGTCGCGCACGTGGCAGCCAAGGCAGTTCCAGCGGCTGAGCGCGTCTTGAGCCCGCGCTTCCAGGCTTGTCGGCGAGGGCGTTCGCGGCAAGTTGGCGACGAAGCTTGCGAGGTCGGCACGCACCTCCGCCGGAAACCCGAAGCGCGGCACGAACGCCGCAGGATCCCCTTCGGCCAGGCACCCCGCCCTGGGATTGGCCCCGGCGCGCAGCGGAAGATCCGCCGGTTTCGGCTTCATTCCCGGAATCTCGTGGCACGACGCACAACGGGCTCGTTCCACGAGCGCTCGACCTCGGGTCGCGTCGCCCGGCGGCGTCTCGGCCGACGTCAAAGCGCGCGGGGGATCGCTGATGAGATACGCGGCGAGGTACGCGGATTCGTCAGCGGTCAGGCGAAAGTCGGCCCGGTGGATCGAGCGTGCGGACTTGGGCCGAACGAGGTACGAGGCGATCCATTCCGCGGACCGTTTCCGACCGAGGTCCGAAAGGTCCGGCCCCGCCGGTTCCGACGGAGCTCCTCCGGTCTTGCTTCCTCGCACATGGCACCCGAGGCAGCCGAGCGACCGAAAGAGGACCTGGCCTTTGTCCGCGGTCCCCACATTCAGCGCCATTTTGATCTCGTTGGTGGCTATCGGCGCTTTCTTGGGAACGACGCTTGCGAGGAACGCCGCGACATCGGCAACTTCTGCGTTCGAAAGCCCATGCCCCAACCGAGGCATTCGCGTTTTCGGACGAACCGTCGCCGGATCCTTCAACCACGCGCGAAGCCAGGCCGGGCCGATTGAGCGCGCAGCCTCAGCGAGTGGTGGACCGAGATGCGGCCTCGTTGAGAGGTCAAGCAGCGTGTGGCAATTGGCACAACCGTAGCGGTCCGCCGCGCGCCGGCCGCGGTCGAAGGCGTCTGTCTGAAACGGAACCTGCCGGTCGTGGAACAAGAGACGCGTCGGGAGCGGCTCGCGCGCAAACGTCGGTCCTTCCCAGTCGACCGCGACTCGGGCATCTCCGCCTTGATGACGATAGTCGAGGACGATCGGTACAAAACCCACCGGCAAGTCGATGCGGGTGCTTCGCGCGGCGTCGCCGTTCCCTTCGAGCACGACCTGCCCCGCCACTTTGAGCGTGACCGGACCGTCCGCCCGGACGAAAAACTGGTGTCCACCGGGTGCCTGGATGAGCAGCAATCCCGACCAGTTCGCGGTGAACCCATCAGCGGGTACGCGTGGGTCGGGCGCCCCGCGTCCCCAGACGCCGGTCAGGTCCGGAACGATTCGTCTCGCCAGCGGCGCAGCCTCGCCAGCCGCGGAGAACGTGGCGAACACGCCGGGAACGGGCTCTTCGGGGTCCTCGACCACGGGCGGCGCAGCCAACGCAACAGCACTTGCCTGCAACAGCCCGACGATGATGACCCACCGTTCCGCCCGTCTCAGTCGCATGGAACGACCCTTTGCAATACACCCATCAAGGTCGAACCGTGGCGAGCCTGGCGCGGCTACGAACTCCGCGTTATCCGACCTGCGGACAACGAGTCTAAAAGCCCGCGCGTCGAGAAGCAAGAAACGCCGGAAGGCCGGGTCCACAACATGGGTTGTGGTTCCGGCCTCCCTGATCGTAGACCTCACGCGGAGCGTGAGGTCTACGGTCGGTAAGCTTCGCGTTAGATCGCGAGAGTCAGACGCTCAACGTGCACCCGGCTGTACGACCGCGGGGGTGGTTGTGGTCGTGGTTCTGGGCACACCGCTGGCCAGAAACTGAAGCTGGCGTGCCATGAAGCTGTACTGCAACATCGAGTTCACAACCGTCTGGAAAGGTGCGGCGAGCCGGTCGATGAAGATTGTGGTCCGGACGATCGGGTCACGGTAAACCACCAGTCGGTCGCCGGGCATGAGCTGATAATTCGTCGTCGTGTCGCCACCGCTCACGATCGCCGCAAGATTCACCGGTAGCTTTTGCTCGCAACACGCGCCGGGCGGCGCCGGACGAACGAGCCGGATGTTTTGAGGCGCTGCGGTGGGGATCAAACCACCGGCCGTGTTCAAGGCGTCGAGCACTGTCTCGTTGCCCGTGATCGGGAACTTGCCGATCGTCGCGACGTCGCCCTGGACGTAGTAGAACTTGCTGTTGTACGCGGCCACGTCGACAAACACAGCATCCGACTCCTTCGGGTCTACTTCGCTCCACTGCTCCTTCTTAGCATCAAACTTCCAGAGCCCCAAGGTTTCATCAGTGACATACTTACGGAGATGGAGAACCACCTTTTCCTTGATCTCGTCCAGCGTCAGTCCGGCAACGTAAAGGTCGCCGTAGAAGCCCAGTGAAATCGTGCCGTCGGGCCTGACGAGCCGTTCCCCGGTGATCGGCCTCCCGGGAAGTGCATCGAGCACTTCGACCACGATAAGGTCGGGCGGCTCGACGACGTACTTCGGCATCGAGACCTTCTTGAGCTCGCTCGGCAGGTTAGCTGCGGCGATCTTCGACTCCGGAGTCTTCACGGTCTGGCAACCGCACGCCAGGAGGAGAACCATGGCGAGCCAACCCGATGCTTGACGGTGCGGAATCCTTGCGCGATCCATGCGACGCTCCCTCCCGGCACTCCGGAACCGGTTCCCCGCGGCCAACACCCTGTCGGCCACACCCCGCAATCTCGGTCCAACCATCGCGGGCGAGGGTCCTGTTGAGTTGCTGCTGTCGCCTGACCGTGGGGAAGCCGGCGTTCCCGGTAAGCCTTAGCGCACCGAGAATCATCACTCTTCCATCGGCAGCGGTCCGCTCCGACTGAACCAAAAATGCGGAATTCGCCGATTAATGGTTCGATTTCGGAAAATACGAATTCGGACGGTTGTAGTATTGACTCACTCCGGCCGTCGCGGCTGTCGTGCGATTGAAGTAGCGAGCAGCTTTTCCGCTTGGCACGCCGCGCGGGGCTTGTGACTCCTGCCGAACGGGTGCCGGTGGCATCATCCCAGCCCCTCGCGCTCCGCTGAGGCGGCCTGAGCCCAGACCGTTGTTCATCTGCTGAGCCGCCATGAAGTACATCAGCGTATTACCCGCGCCGGGGTTCGACTGCTGCATCATGTACGGATTGAGGAATGGATTCAGATAAGGGTTGGCATAGGGATTGGCAAGCATGCCACCCGCCGCCCCGTACGTCCCATTGTTGACGCTGCCCGGCGCACTGGGATACTGAGCCCTCGCGGTTGACGCCGGGCTCACGAGGAGCGCAAGCGCGATCCCCCATCCCCATCGATATGGACGCAAACCCATGTCGTCCTCCATGACGGCTCGATCCTGAAGCACCGCGGCATCTGTCAGCCGGTCTGCTCCCCCTTTTCCATCGGACGGAAGGAACGACTCGACCAGACTTTCCGTGCACTCCAGGGTATGTCTTGCCGTCACAGCGAGAACAATCGTCCCTTTCGCACAATCTACTATTCGCGTAAAACACGGATCTTGCGTATTTGCCCCAAATTCTATGCAGCGACGTGGGTGCGAATCCCGATCCAAATCTGCGACGATGACGATAGGTCGGGATTGCGCTCCGGACTGAGCATCGGACCGCTGCCCGTCGGCCGCAACTCATGAGGCATGGATGCTTATGCGCATATACAGAAGAGTCGGGTTGCTTTGGATCACGGCACTCGCTCTCACGGCGTGGCTGCCGAACCACGTTCAAGCCCAGCATACAGGACTGTTCCCGTTGCGGCCGATCAAGCGGGAACGGGTTCCTTGCGCCAATGAAGATCCCGTCTACCGGCTCCATCGCGAGCAGTATTACGGGTATTTCCCGACGTGTTGGCGGAAGTTTCCGGACGGTTGGGGCTGCCCGAGCCCCGAGGCGCCCGATCCCAGCAAATCGTTCAGGGATCTGCCACGCGAAACGCCACAACTTCCCGAGGAGTATCGGAGGGGGCCCGATGATATCGCGCCGCCGCCGCGGGATGAGGCTCCCAATGGCCTTGTCCCGTTGCCAAAGCCTCGCGACGACATGTTTGGTCCGACGAATCCGAATTCCGGTCCACCTCCGCGAGGTAATAACCCTTCGGCCGCGAATTTACCGGGGCTACCCCCCGCACTACGAACCGCATCAGCGCCGCCGGCGTCGATGCCGGTGACCCCGTCGGAACTCACGCCGAAAGACGCGGATGCGCCCGGCGTTGTGGGTGACTCGCTCGTTCCACTGCCGGATCGGATGGGCTCCAATCCCATCGTGCCGCCGGGACCGGAAGCATTCCCCAATGTCGAAGCGCCGACCACGCCCGTAGGAGACCCAGGGCCCTCCGCGTCTCTGACGCCGGAGCAGGCGCCCCAGCGTCGTGGGTTGCTAAGCGGCCTGTTCGGCGGCCTGCGGAGGCGCTGACCGGACGCCGCCTTCGACGCAGTGTTGAGTCAGTTACGGCATCCACGAATCGCGCCACGGGTTGGGGCGGTTTGTGGATGTCTGCGTTTGGGCGATAGACGTTTGGGCGGCAGGAGAGTCTACCAATCGCGTGCGACGCAGCCAACTTTCAAGTCTCGACCGCGCGCCACTCAACCGTGAGCTGCTCGAGCGGAAACTATCAGGGCCGGCGCTTCGTTTTGGTACGAGTTGTCACTGGCGCCCGCCGAGTCGTCCCCTTCTTGGCCACGGTGCGGGGCTGCGGTTGGGGCGTCGGTGCCGAGTCGACGGCCGAATCACCTGTACGCGCCAAAGCGGCCTGGAATGGATCCGATGACATACCTCCCGCGACCGCTCCATCTGCTCTCGCCGGTACACTCGCTGCGGGATACGGCGTGGGCATAGGCATGCCGGGCCCTGCCATCGGTCCATTCACCCCGGCGAATCCGAGTAAACCCCCGGCCCCACCACCGACATTGGCTGTACCGCCGCTGACCGCCGCGGGGACGGCGTAATTGTCAAACCCTTCCAGACCTGTGAATTGGGGGTTGAGGGTCAGCCGGACATATCGGCGGTCGGCCGAGACGACGGGCGTTGCCGACATCGTCGCACCTTGCGGGAAGGATCCAACAACCGGCTGAAACGCCACGGCCTGGGCCCTTGCGAGCGGCGCAAGCAAAACCAGTAGACCCAGGGCTCCGAGACCCGTCTTGGCCAGGGACATGGGTGGACCTTCCTGCCGTCACGCCGGCGTGCCGCCGAAATCCTGATCCTCATTCCATCGCAATCTTCATTATGGCGCAAGCGGCGTCGGTTCGGGAAGAGCGCTGTGGGGCCGTTGTGCGGGATTCGTTCTCCTTGATCCGTCAAACGCGAGAGCACCCCGCCGACGACGGCGAAGGCGCTCGCCGAAACAGCCTGTGGCGCCACGAACGGCAAGCAGTTACCAGACGTTGCCTGCCAGTCCTCAGTGTACACACGATGCAGGGGTGGGGTACGTACAACGGGAAGGCGGTTCTGGCTGATCTGTTTCGCACTGCAGCAGCTTGACTTCGCGTTTGATTACTGTACAATAGAATCGTAGAATAGCCCGGATTCCGTAATACACGGGCAGTGATCCAAACACCGCACCTGTTGCTCGCGGTTACGGTCGCCCCGTCCACCTTCATCACAAGCACTGGGTGTGTCGTGCTTGGCATCCACATACTAAAGATAGCCATCTGGGCGGTGAAAGGAAACGACCCGACACCCAGCAGCCACGATTTCAAACAATTGTCGAATGGCATATTTCGGATATTTCGTAAATCTCGGAAGCATTCTTCGAAGTAATCTGCGCCCGCACGCAAAGAATAGGTAGTTTCAGCAATATTTTTAGGCACGACGGCAGACTTCTTTTGTGTCGGGTGTATCACCAGGAGAATCGCGCAATATTTGGCGAATGATCACGGCTTTGTTCCGGGACGCACAATCCGGAGCGTCGAGGAACGAATTCCCAAAAGTAGCGCCATTTCGTTCAACTTCCGGGGAGGCGAGCGCCTTCATGCGAACGTCGCGGTGGATCCTGGCACTCTTGCTCACCGCGCTGGCGCTGGGGGCGACGGCCTGGCTCGTGGCTTCGGTGAACGAGTTACACGACCGGCTGGCGCGGCACTCGGGTGTGCTGGCCGTCGCGGTCGTCGGTGGTGCGTTGCTCGTCGCCGCAATCTCGGCCCTGGCCGCGGCGCGGGTTTTCTGGAAGCTGAGCCGGCCGGAGCCGCCGCCGGCGAAAGCGCCGGAAGATGTCATCCAGGCGGCTGAGATCCAGACGGAGCGGGCGCAGGTGGTCGTTGACCAGGTCAAGGATGAAGCCGCGCGCGCCCGGCTCACAACAGAACTCGCGGGCATCCGGGGCGATCGCCAGGAGCGCAGATTCCACGTCGTCGTGTTCGGGACCGCGTCGGCGGGCAAAACGTCGTTGATCAATGCGCTCCTTGGCGAGCACGTCGGCGCCACCGAGGCTGTCATGGGGACCACCAAGCACGGCGAAGTCCATACGCACGAGGTTCGAGGTGTTGAGGGGACGCTCCTTCTGACGGACACGCCGGGGCTTTCGGAAGCGAGTTCCGCGGGCGCGATCCGCGAGTTCGAAGCGCGCGACCTCGCCACCCGTGCCGACCTGCTGCTGTTTGTGGTTGACCACGATTTGATCCGCTCGGAGTTCGACCCTATGGTTGCGCTCGCGAGGCAAGGGAAGCGTTCGATCGTCGTTCTGAACAAGCTGGACCGATTCACGGACGATGACCGCGCCGCTATCTTGCAGAAGCTCCGCGAACGGCTTGCAGGGGTTGTGCCTTCGAAAGACGTCGTCGCCGTTGCGGCTTCGCCTCGACCGTTACCCGTTCGGATTACGGACCGGGACGGGACCGTGCGCACCGTCTACGAAACGGAGCCGCCCGACCTGAGTGCGCTCGAGGGACGGATTGCGTCGGTCCTTCGAAAAGAGGGCGATTCGCTCCGCGCAGGGAACCTGTTGTTGCGCGCTCACCTGATCGGCAAACGCGCTCAAGAGCAGCTCGGCAAGGAACGCGATGAGCGGGCCCAGGAAACGATCGACAAGTTCCAGTGGATCACGGCGGGCGCCGTGTTCGCAAACCCAATCCCCGCGCTCGATCTCATGGCGGCCTCAGCGGTTCAGTTTCAGATGATTTCCGAGCTAGCGGCGGTGTATGGTGTCGAGATCTCCACGGCACACGTCAAGATGATCGGCCAGCAGACGGTGCAGATGCTGCTCAAGCTCGGGCTCGTCGAGGCGGCGACTTCGCTGATCGCCGGGTTGTTTAAATCGTCGATGCTCGGCTACGCCGCCGGGGGGGCCGCACAGGCCGTCTCGATGGCCTACCTGACTCACATTTCCGGCCACGCCTTTGCAGAGTACTTCGCGCACGGCCAAAGCTGGGGCGACGGAGGAATGCAGGCGGCCCTGGTGCGGCAATTTGATCTCAATAGCCGGTCGGAGTTTTTGCAGGAATTCGCCAAGCAGGCGCTTCAGAAGATCGCCGAGAAGGCGGTTCAGCGGAGAGTCGGCGGACACTGAGCTCAGCACCAATGCACCTGGATCTGATCAAAGACTTCCCTCGGTCGGTGACCGGAATCGAAAACCATGAGCGCACCCAGCTCCCTCAGACTTTTCCCTGCCGATGACGAAACGATCGAAGGCACAGCCCGCGCCCTGCGCAACGGCACCCTGACGTGCCAGGACGTGCTTCATGCGTGCCTGGCGAAGATCGACGCATGGGAGCCGAAGGTCCATGCCTGGGTGGTCATCGATCGTGAGTCCGCCATCGACCAGGCGCGAAATTACGATCAAGAGCTCCGTTCGAACTACGACCGCGGCCCACTGCACGGAATCCCGCTCGGCATAAAAGACATCATCGATGTCGCGGGGATGCCAACGGCGTGCGGCGCCAAGCATTGGGCAAAGGGACCGGCGGAAGTCGATGCGCCCCTCGTCGCAAAACTGCGCGAAGCCGGCGCCGTGATTCTGGGAAAGACGGTCACCACGCCCTACGCCTGGGTCGATCCGCCGATCACGCGGAATCCCTGGAATCTCGACCACACACCCGGCGGATCCTCGAGTGGCTCGGCGGCTGCCACGGCAACCGGCATGTGTCTCGGCGCGATTGGTACGCAGACCGGAGGTTCCATTACGAGGCCGGCGTCTTTCTGTGGAGTCGCTGGGCTCAAGCCCAGCCGCCACTTGATGGGCACGGAGGGCATTCTGCCCTTCGCGCCATCGATCGACCAGCCTGGTCCGTTCGCTCGCTCAGTCATGGATCTTTGCATTCTCATAGACACGATCAAGGAATTTGGTGACGAAAAATATCAACGTCAATCATTCAAACCACCACGAATCGGTTGCCTCGGCGGAGCGTTCCGCGACATGGCGGATCTCGCAATGCGCGAGGCGATTGATGAAGCAGTCGCCGTTCTGATCATGGAAGGGGCCGAGGTGATCAAGACGCCGTTGCCTGTCGACTTCGAGGAAGTCATCGCCATTCACCGCCTGATCATGGCGTCGGAAGCCGCGGCGTTTCACGAAAAGCGACTCGCCGAAATACCAGAAGACTATCCTTCTCGAATCACAGCGCTGTTGGGCGAGGGACTGAACCATTCCGCGAAGGACTACATCCAAGCCGAATGGCGACGTCAAAAACTTTTCGATGAGGTGATCCAGCTATTTGAAGACGTGGACATTCTCGTCACGCCCGCCGCTCTGGGTCCCGCGCCCGATCCCGGCACGACAGGGAACCCCGCATTCAATTCCCCCTGGAGCCTGTGGGGTCTGCCGACCATCACCTTTCCGGTCGCCCTCTCGCCGGAGGGGGTGCCGCTAGGAATTCAGCTTATCGGTAGCGCGCACATCCTCCAGAGCGAACTCTTTGACGCCGCACTCTGGTGTGAGGGCGTCATACGCCGTGCTTACAAATCAAGGAGCACGTGAACTCATGGCGAGCTCGGATCCTCTTGATGACGCCTCCACTGTTCCACCCGCAGACCCTGCGATCGCGCAAATGCTCGAACAGCTCGACAACGAAGAGGATCTTGTCGGCCGCGCACGGGAGAGTCTGGAAGAAACACTTCTCAGCTTGAAGCTCACCCCCGAGGAAGAACAGGCCCTCGCCGGCGAGATTCATCAGCTTCGCGAACTGACCAAGAAGCTCGATGACAACAAGGTCGAGATCGCCGCGTTCGGCATGGTCAGCCGGGGAAAATCCTCGGTCCTCAACGCCTTGCTCGGCCAGGACGTTTTCAAGGTCGGCACGACCCACGGAACGACCGTTAATCGAACCGCCCGACCCTGGGAGGAGGCGACCTTCGACCGCCCCGGGCTCGAAGGCGCGCGGCTTGTTCTCGTCGACACACCGGGCATCGACGAGGTCGGGGGCGAGGTGCGTGAGGTGCTCGCGCGCCAGGTTGCGCGGCACGCGGACCTGATCCTTTTCGTCGTTTCCAGCGACATGCAGCGCGTCGAATTGGAATCGCTCACACAGCTTCGGGAAGCCCAAAAACCGATCATCCTGGTCTTCAACCAGATCGACCGTTATCCCGACGCCGATCGCGACCACATCTACTCCAAGATCAAGGACGAGCGGGTGCGCGATCTGATCCGCCCCGAGGACGTCGTCATGACCGCCGCGCGGCCGGATCCATTCCGGGTCAAGATCCAGCGGCCTGATGGCTCAACATCCGTCGAGTGGGAGCGCCCTGCGCCTGTGATCGAACCACTCAAGGCAAGAATTCTTGATGTGCTGGAACGCGAAGGGAAGGCATTGATCGCCCTGAATACGCTGCTGCTCGCGGGCGACTTGCACGACGAGATCGTCAAGCATAAGGTGCGTATCCGCGATGACGTCGCCGGGCGGATGATCTGGAACTTTTCGCTCGCCAAAGGGGCGGCGGTGGCGCTCAACCCGATCCCCGTGGCCGATATGGCCGGCGGGCTCGCGGTGGACGTCGCGATGATCGTGGCCTTGAGCAAGGTCTACGGCATTCCCCTCACCCGCTACACCGCGGTGAGCCTGGTCAAGGATATGATGCTCGCCCTGGGTGCGCTGGGCGCGGTCGAGGTCGCCACGCGGCTCGTCGCCGGAGGAATCAAAACGTCCCTGGCGGGACTTTCGATCCTCACCGGCGGTTTGGCCGTCCCTTTGACGGCGCTTGGCTACGGCGCGATCGGGCTGACCTTGGGGGGGACCGCCGCGACGACATCGTACGTGCTCGGTCACGGTGCCAAGTTTTACCTCCAGCAGGGCTGCCAGTGGGGACCGAAGGGAATCAAAACGGTCGTCCATCAGCTTCTTGCCGAGGCGAAGGCGGATTCGGTCATCGATCGGCTTCGTGACGACCTCAAGCGACGGGTCACGCGATGATAACCCAGGGAAATCCGCGCACGAACGCGGTCGTCATTGGTCTGGCGATCGCCATCGCGTTGCTCGCCGCCGTGGCGCTCGTGATCGTTCAGACCATGCCCGTCCGTGCGGCCGTTGCGACCTACATGGACCTGATCGGCACCGCGAATCGGCCTGATCTCAGCGATCAAGACCGCATCGCCAGAGCGCGTGGTCTTTGCTCGACCCGCTACCTGAGCACCCACGAGCTCGCGGTCGCACCCGAAGGAGGACTCGTCGGCATTCCGCGCAACATTCACAAGAACTTTCAAGCGTGGAAACGCGAAGGCAACGTCTGGGTCTGCCCAACCAACCGCGTTGGCCCGATTTACCAGTTTGTGCCCGAAGAGGGTCACTGGCGGTTCGACGGGCTCGTCGGGCTGCTGCAACCGCGCGGCAAGATTGTGCCCGCAACAGATCTGCCTGCCGAGTGACCATTTGGCGCAAATCCGTAGAATCAGTCTTTCTGGGACCCACCCAATAACTGAACAAATGCTCCGACGATCGGTTGCTTCGATTGACAGGATTAGCCCGACGGTTAGAATCCAACGGAGAGATGTCGCGCCAAGGCTTTGGGCGCGGACCGGCATGAACTACCGAACTTTGACTCAAACCGCGTCGCGGCCGGTTGGCGACACACGGAGGCTCCCCTTGATCGTCCGCACTCGCCATCTCGCCCTATTGCTGGTCGGTGCGTTCCTCGTCAATACACACCCGGTCGAAGCGCAGAACCCAGACCCACCCAAGGCGCCGGAGGCCGCGGTTCCCGCGATTCCGAGCGCGAACGACGCCGAGTCGCGTGCGCGAGCTGCGGACGCGCCCAAGATTACCGTGGAGAAGGCGAAACCGACGGGTGGCGTCAATCGGAACAGCATGCTTGTGCTCTTCACGCGGGCCAACCCGATGGTGTGGCTGCTGCTCGTGTGTTCGGTCGTCACGGTCGGGTACGCATTCGAGCGGCTCTTGGCATTGCGGCGCGAGCGAGTGATTCCACGCGACTTCGTGAACCGTTTCCTCGAG
>DAIDJG010000413.1 GCA_027451445.1 Singulisphaera sp. | reverse complement strand
TGCGACACGGCTCACTGGACTCAACCCCGGCGCAAGACTGACTAAGTAGCCTCGGTGGGCTAACAGACTAGGTGGCGCTCTATAAAAGAACATAAACGTTGCGATCCACTTGTGTCAAACGAGTTCCCTCCGTTCAACGCTTGGAATCGCTGGGTTCGTGAAGGATCTCGCTCGCACTGAACGTAAGGATTTAGCGCTGGGAGCTGTCCAGGAAACCCGAAACGAATCGATACCATCCATCCGTTCGTACCAAGCCTATACAGGAGGAGACTAGGCCTAAAACAAGCGTTATGAAAAATGCAGTATAAATAATTCTCTAATGAAGGCAGGAAGAACTTGGCCAGGCACTAAATGTGGTGGATCTGAACCGGTTGTGGTAGCCTCCTGCGTCGGCAAGGGTGGATAATGGCCGGGCACTAAATGTGGACAATCTGAACGCGTCGTGGTAGCCTCTTGCGTCAAACATCCTTGAGGAGCAGCAGTCGATGGCCACTCCGCGCGCACAGATCGTGGACCCGAACGTAACTCCCTGGTATCACTGCACCTCCCGCTGCGTGCGGCGGGCCTTCCTGTGTGGGGAGGGGTTCGAGCATCGCAAGGTCTGGCTCGAGAATCGGCTCCAGGAACTCATCGGCATCTTCGCCATCGAGTGCGCCGGTTTTTCGCTGATGGACAATCACATGCACCTGCTGCTCCGCCTGGACGTCCCGCGTGTGCAGGGATGGTCGGATGCCGAGGTGGCGCGGCGCTGGCTGACGTTGTTCCCGATCCGGGGACTGGATGGAAACGCTCTGCCGGTCTCCGAAGTGCGGGTGGAGCAACTTGCGGCGGACGTGGTCGCGGTCGCCAAGCTTCGGAAGCGCCTGGGCGATCTGAGCTGGTTCATGAAGTGCATCAAGGAGCCCTTGGCACGCATAGCGAACCAAGAGGACGGTTGCTCCGGTGCGTTTTGGGAGGGGAGATTCCGCTCGGTTGCCATCCATGATCCCGAAAGTTTACTGGCGACGGCGGCGTACATTGATCTGAATCCCGTGGCAGCGGGGATCGCACCCACGCCGGAGGATTCGGCCCACACGTCGTTCCGGGCGCGGATCGACCACTGCCGAGGCAACGGGACCGTGGAGACGCTCTGTGACGATTTGTCGACGGAGACGATCAACCCGGCGCAGGAGGCGGGTCTGTGGCTCCTGCCGGTGTCGGACGATCGTTCGCAGGGCGGTGAGCGACCGGGCTTGCTGGAGGGTTTCACGCTCTCGTGTTATTGCCGGCTGTTGGACTGGACCAGCCGGGTACTTCGCGACAGTAAGGCGCACATCCCCGCCACAGTCGCGTCACTCTTCGAGCGTCTGGGATCGGACCCTTCGGATTGGGGATCGACGCTCACGGAGATGTTCGCGCATCGTCGTCGCACCGGGTGTCACCTCGGTCGTTCGGAGCGACTCGCGGAGGTCGCGAAACAACATGGGCGTCAGTGGCACCGCAATCTCCTGCCGCGCGGGACGCAGCCCGCGCCCTCCGCGGCGTAAACCGACAGCGGTGGAATTCCGATGACCCCGCGTCGCCGCGATCACCGAGCGGCGATTCAGGGTGGCCTCCGTGCGCACCCATGACTTCGGGGACATGCCATCGCGGCGTTTTGCAGCGGCTCCGAGTCGTAGCCGTCAAGCGCGTCGAACCCGGTGAACCCGATTTGCGATCACGACAGATAAACATACAATGGGCATTGATCTATGTTGATGCTATCTCGATCCACGCAAAGCCCTTATATTGGGTGCGCGGCCAGATTCGGCGCGGATTCCTTGCCTTCGGTCCATGCCGTCCTGAGGTGTCCCGGAGCGGCGTACACATGGCGTCTTACTGGAAAACGGTTAGACTGTCTTCAGGAGGCACCCATGGCGACCATGACGCCCGAAATTCGGCAAGAGCTGGAACAGGCCGGCCAGGAGCCGGTACGGATCGACGATCCCGAGACGAAATTGCGCTACCTCATCGTCCGTGAGGAGGTGTACCAGAAGATGCTCGAAGCCCTGATCTGTGATCACACCGACCGATCGCTCTACGAGTTCGGAGAGTTCTATCCCGACCCCCCGAAATGAAGATTCTCGACCGCCTGCCGATCAGTAACCGGCCTCACGTCCTCTCCGTCGGTCAGGACGTCGTTCAGGTCCATCGCAACCAGATCATCGTGTGGCTCAGCGTCAACAATTCCGGTAAGCCCATGCCCGCAATCCTGGACACTGGGCACGGCCACAACTTCTCCATTTCTAAGAGTCATTTGGATCGGTGGTCGGGTGCCACACTGGAGCGGATCGGCGAGCTGGCGATCGATCGCATACGGGTCGTACAGTACGCAGCAGAGGTTCGCATCCATCGGAACGTCCGTGGCAAGACGGAGCTGACGGGCGAGTCGTATCCCTTGGAGATGCCGCACGGCATATCGGTCTTCGATGAAGAGTCGTTGGCAGCACCGCGGCTTCCATTGATTGGACTCCGGGCGATCATCGCGAGCCGGCTGAAGCTGGTGATCGACGGCGACCGCCAGGAAGTTACGATGACGACGAAGTGGTTCTAACTCACGAAGTATTCCTCCGCGGCCAGGAGAACCTGGCCAGGCACTCAATCCGCGGAGCGAACGCACGGCCAATCCCACAATCGGCCAAGGAGCTCCACCAGACACACGCTGGCTCCGCAAGACCGATCCCACCGCCGCACTGTCAATCGACCCGATTCGTCAACAGTGCTGTTCGGCGAGGAGTCCCGAAATATGACACTACGAACCAAAGAGGACTGGGAGGCGTGGCGGCGGGCTTGTGTTCCTGGGACGACATCGTGGGACGCAATCTTGCCATACCTTGTCTGGAGTGCGCAAGGTACCGACGTTTTCAATGCCATGAGGGACTTCGTCTCGGCCGCGCGCTCGGAACCTCCGCTGGCGAATCGCTACATCTACCCATCAAGGATCGCCCTTACCATCTTCGAGCGCGCCGATCCTGTTGGATACGACGATGCGCACCTGCATCCGAGAGTCGTGGTCGGGCCCTACGACCCGAGAAAGGTTCGCGTACGCTACTTCGAAGCCCAGAAGGAGAAGCCCGAATTGATCGCGGAGACACCGATTCCTGACGAGCCGGGGAAAATGAAGCTACGGGTATGGAAGTACATTCGCGGCGAGCCCGTTCCCAGGCTCGAATGGATTGGCGAACCACGAGAAGCGTTCGCCTTTATCGAGAGATGCTTCAAAGTTTAATCATCTAAACAAACGACATGGCGCGGTTTCCGATCGTGTTGTGCACAACAGGACAACGAATCTTCCAAACCAGTCCGAAGCGAAACTGAGTGATCATTATATTATGTCATCGTTTGCGCTTCGGGTTAGTGTAAGAGCTGCCGGAGCGCGTTGGGGCACGGCCCGCGCGAGCGCGCAGGACGGCGATTTCATGGCCGCGGCTTCCCGTCGGTCGAAGGTGTGCGCAATGCGGGCGTAAACCGCTCTAATCCGGAAAGCCCCACCAGGACGGGCATTGCAACCGCGTCCCCTCAACGATCGGCACGTCCCTTCTGCTCCTAATCTTTGACGACATCCTGGTCATCTCTCCGTTTTTACGTCGGTTTTTCAATTTACCCATCTGCCCGCTTGACCTCGGGTCTCACTTCGTATTCCATAGTATCAATCTGCGGATGTACGCCCGTGGCATTCCGTCCACCGTTTCGATGTCTGTCGTGTGCAAAAGGGGTTACCTCACTCCCCTGTCACACAAAGCACCCTCCGTCGGTAATCCCCCCAGGATCGACTTGAATGCTAGCATCCAATCAAAAAAGCTGCTTGAGCCACGGAACGACTCACTGTGATCAAAAGTCATGCGAGTGGCACCCACCCGGGAATCTTCACCAGCCGAGACATCGATGAAATCCCCTGACATCTATGCGGGTCGCGGTTGCACCCCAAGGAGACGGCCGAAAACAGGCCTCCGCGCGAAGGGGGCGAGCCTGTTTGTCCAGGAGCTGGAGCCTCGCGTCACGCCGTCGACGTTGACGACGTTCACGTTCCAGATCCCGGCCGACGTCGCCAACATGGGCGTGCAGCTCGCGGTGTGGGGCAACGCCGCCCCAACCCCGGGTGTTTCGACGACCGAGCAGCAATACCTGGCCGAACCGTCGGCGGGTACGTATGCGTTCGAGGACGTGCCGGCCTCCGGCCCGTTGCCGCTGATCACCCTGGCCAGTCCGTCGACCACGAACACCTTGCCGGTCACGGTGTCGATCGCGATCCCGGCTCAGGTGCTGACGGCCGGCGAGGCGGTGATGTTCGTCGGGGCCAACAAGGGAATTACGATTCAGTCCAACGCCAACTACAGCACGGGCTTCGTCTCGGTCCCAACCTCGGCGACCAACCCCAACGATACCTTTTCCCTCTTTGAGCTCACGAACACCCAGTCCACCTCGGGAACTACGGCAGGCGAGTACTCGCTCGACGTGGACATCTCGGAGATCGACCAGCTCGGCTTCACCTATACCGTCACGTCGTCGAACGCGGCGCCTTACCCGCTGGCGACCGTGGGCACGACGCCCACACGCTCGACGTTCTTCACGCAGTTCAACAACACGTTCCAGAGCCAGAACAGCGAGTTCCTGGAATCGTCACAGCTTGGCGTCAACAGCGACGGCAGCCAGGTCCGCCTGGTGGCCCCTCAGACGATTCTGGGAACCTATGAAGCCAGTGGCCCGAACCTGACCACGTTCTCGCTACTGGGGACCGGAGGCAACGGCGGCCTCGTCGCCGGCACGGCCTACTACTATCTCATCACCGCGACGAGCGCCACCGGCGAAACGATGCCCGGCGCTAACATCATTTTCCCGGGCGTGCCGGGCGGCACGACCTCGAGCGTGTTGCTGAACTGGCAGCCGTACACGGGGATCCAGACCGGAGGCGCACAGACTAACCCCTTCGTGACTGGCAGCACCGCGACCACTGGCTACAACATCTACCGAGGGATCGGTCAGGTGCCCGACAACAGCGGCACGCACCCGCCGCCTCTCACCGGGTTCCAGCTTGTTGGCTCGGTCTCGGGCGCCAACACCAGCACGTTCACGGATATCGGCAACGCGCCCACAGCCCAGACGCCCCCGACCAGCAATTACGGTTTCGACCCGCTGAGCAGCTACTTCACGCCGGCGATCGAGAGCTTCTTCAACTATTACACCAATCACACGTTCACCTACACGCAGAGCCCGCAATCGTCCAACTATTCAACGAACACGATCTTCTCGGGCACGGTCAAGTCGATCGTGCCGGACTGGGAACCCGCAGGGACGAACGTGGCCTACACCGTGCTTCAGCTCACGGGGTCGGGGGGCGAGTTCAATGGCATGACGTTCAATGTTTATGACCCGCTGTTCTCCACGAACACCAACGGCATCGCTGGCCCCCCTCCCATGCCTTCCTGGCTGGCGGGCGCGTATCCGTCGACGGAATCGCCGTCACAGATGGTGTTCGGCTGCGACGGCGTCTTCGCGTCGAACAAGCAAGACCCGGACGTCGGCGCCGGGGCCCCCCAGACGTCGCTCGGCAACATCGAAAACGTGATCGTCTCCGCCTTCAACCGGGGCCTCGCGACCCAAGGCCTCGGCAGTCTCCAGCCCAACCAATGGGTCAATCCCATGCAGTTCACCAACGACCCTGTGCCCGGGACGGGCGGGTCGCTGGCGTCCAATCAGGTCTATGATTATGAGGTCACGTCCGTACTTGCCGGCGGCGGCGAGACCGTCCCCACGCGCGAGGTGGCGGTCGCTCTGGGAAGCGGCCAGAACGCGGTGACGCTGGACTGGACGCCCCAGGACCCTGCCCTGGTCTCGTCGTACAACATCTACCGGAGCACCAGCTCGGGCCAGGAAGTGCTGGTCGCCAGCGTGCCAAACCCCACCCCGCCCGTGTCGTCGTTCACCGACAAAGGGGGGCAGGCCCCGTCGTCGGTGACTCCGCCGTACCAGTTCTACGCGCCTGGCACGACGTCGAACCTCTACTCGGCCTTCCTGCACCTGAACAGCACGACCAACCCCTCGACCGGCATCAGCGTCAACGGGCTGGCTTACGGCTATCCGTTCGATGACCAGGGGGGATTTTCGACCAACATTCAGTATCCGCTCGGCGACCTTCCCACCACGGTGACGTTTGCGCTCAACTCCTTCGAGGCGAGCCCCGGGCCCGTTCAGGTCCCCGCCACCGCGGGCGTGCCGTTCTCGCTGTCGTTCTCGGGCCAGACGGGGGAAACGATCCACTTCAGCAGCACAGATCCCCGCGCCGAC
>DAIDJG010000412.1 GCA_027451445.1 Singulisphaera sp. | reverse complement strand
ACGCGCCCCGCCTCGTGTTCCGGGCGACGAATTCCCGTGAGCAAGTCCGTCGATCAGGCTATCGTTTGAGCGCAAAATGGCTTATCGCTGCTCCCCCGAGTCGGTGGAGATGAGCGAGGAGTCTCCACCGACGACAAGGATTTACCTCCGTGAGACCTGACGTGCCGAACGTTTCCCGCGGCCTCGTGCTGGTTGTAGGTCTGGCTGTCCTGTGGCTCGGGCATCCGCCTGCTGTCGCGGCGGACGACGCGACCCCCCAGACCGCGGAGATGGCGGGCTACTTACTCGTCCCGCACAGGAAGGTGCCGGAGAGTTACAACGCCGGGTTCTCGATGTACGTGGCCGCCTGGCCGCTCTTGAAGAACTACCCGGGGCAGGAGTTCCAGAGCGGGTTGTTCGGCACGTGGATGTTCGCCCAGTACGATGGACCGAAGCCGGAGAAGGCGTACTCCGACATCGAAGGCGGACTCGGCTGGTGGCGCGACACGCGGTTCGCCACCGAGACGCCCAAATTCATCATGGGCGGGGTGGCCCTGAACTTCGTCGAGTGGGCCAACGGCCCAGGCGCGGGGAAGGGCCGGGACTGGAAGAACCCGAAGGGTCATTACGCTATTGCTCAACTCAGCCCGTGGGTGCTCTGGCCGCCGGACGGCCTCAACCTCAAGCAGGGGACGTCCGGGGAACTCTTCGGGTACGGTTATCTGCCGCTCCCGCTCGTCGCGGCGCACAAGACCACGGCGGGCAAGGACGTGCCGACCGGTAACCAGTGCTGGACGCTGTTCCTCAACACTGCCAACTTCAAGGGACCGGTCACATTCTTCCTGCCGTACTTCTGGTCGAAGCCGACCGTCGAGAACCCGAAGCTGAGCGGCCTGTTCCTCGACACCCGGCCGTCCGAGCCGAACAAGGCGGTTCAGATGGAGACCCAGCACATCCCCGCGTACATCGCCAGGGATGCGAAAGGCGAGACCTACGCCCGGGTCGCGCCCACGCGGTTTCCGGGGAAGCCGGAGGGTGACGCTCCGCTGATCCACCGCATCACCGCGTACAGCAAGGCCGCGTTGTGGGACGGTGTGGAAGCGTGGTTCGGCGGCGGCCCGACTGCTTCCGGCGCGATCGACGCCGGGTCCGCGAGCGTGCACACCTTCGACGGCAAGGGCGGAGCGACCTGGCAGATCTACCCCCACGATACTCCCCGCGACAAGAAGGCAGCGATCGCCTGGAACGCGTTCGCCACACCACTCGCCCTCGATGACACCACGTACGGTTACCAGTGGGCCAAGGACTCGGTGACAAGGGCCGACCCGAAGAACGGGTCACTCGTGACCCTTCCCGAGTACTACCGCCTGGAGAAGGACACAAAGGGCCGAGAGCGGTGGGTCGCGGTCAGCCCCAAGGACGTGCCGGTCGAGACCGGACTGGCCAAGGCGGACTTCCCGAAACGACGCGCTGGCGACCGGAGACCGTATGTCACTCCCGAGGAACCGGACAGTTCCTGGAGGAAGCCGGGGCCGGCGGCGGGGCCGTTCGAGGCCAAGCTGGGCGACGGCAGCGTGGCCACCTACTACTGGTACCGGTTCGCCGACCAGCCCGCCCTGCTGAACGCCGACCTGACCGCCGAGGAGCGGGAGGGCCTCCAGAAGCGGGTGGAGTTGTTGCACAGGACGTGGACCAGGGACCGAGAGTACCTGCCGCCGCCGAAGGCCGGCAAACTGGCGGAGCTCGATCCCGCGGTGCTCGTCACGCCCCCCAGGGGTCTGGAGGCCGGTTATGTGCCCATCGTCACACGACAAGCCGCGCAAGACTAGAGCGCCGAACGGTTGAATTGCGTACGGCGACAACCAATCAAAACACAGAAGCATCAGAACTCCCTCCCCCCTTGTGGGGGAGGGTTGGGGTGGGGGGTTCCGGGCAACCAGTAACCGTGCGACGCCCCCCCCACCCCAGCCCTCCCCCACGATGGGGGGGGGGAGGATGCTTTACCCATGTCCGTAACGTTAAGGCGCGTCCAGAAGTTTGGGATGATGTAGAGCCGGGACCATCGGTGGCTGATCGTGTGCAACCCAGCCGTTAAGCGGCTAGCCCGCTCGAAGGCGAAATGGCGGACGGAATCGTCAACCCTTGATAAAGTAATCCATCCCGTTTTATTGCAGCGTCAAAACGAGTGGGACGAGACGATCTCGTTTCCCGCCATCGTCCCGAGCGCCCACCATGTCGTCGGAGCCACCGAGCTCTTGACGAATCGGACGCTGCCATCGCACAGCAGGACGTTCGTGCCCCCCGGATGCCGGCTGCTGGCCGTCAGCGCTCCGTTGGGGGCGAATCCGTAGGAATCGAACTCGCAACTGTTGGAGTTCGGGGGCATGACGTGCGTATAGAGTGAGGAAATCGGATGACCGCTGTACCAAAGCGATCCGCTCGCAAGGTTTTGGCTAGGTGTGGCGAGGGGAAGGTTAGGCGAGTTGCAAGCGGCGTAGTAGGCCTGAGGACTTGCAGCAGCACTTGAGGCGACGCTGAAGTACGTGGACGACGGCCTCGTCGGGTCAGGCGCATTGGTCATGCCGATTCCCTTGACCTTTTCGGCGAAAGCCGCAGTTTGACTCAGGCCGTCGGTGATCGAACTGAAGGTGACGAGACTCCGGCCGGGTACACCACATCCGGGTGTGGACATCACGCCAAACGGGCCGCTCCAGAGTGAAGTCGTGCCGTAGACAATCGGATCGGCGCCGCTATTGGGGACGTAGTTCGTGTGCCCCTGGGCGTTGGTCAGGCGGTCCATGTCCGAGGGGCATAACACCACGCTGAGATTGACGTTCTGAATCGTCAGATTCATGGGGCACCCGGGCAGGGTGGCATTTTGCTGCGCACTGTTGAAATTGATCGAATTGTAGAGCGCCGATTGCTCGAGATACGGCAGCATCAAAGCGACCGCCGACCAATCGTTCCAGTACCCCGTGAGGTCGCCCCAGGGGAGGGCGTTGATGGCGCTGTGATAGTTGTGTACGCCGAGGCCGAGTTGCTTGAGATCGTTCGTGCACTGCGCCCGTCGCGCCGCCTCGCGCGCGGCCTGAACGGCGGGCAAAAGCAGCGCGATGAGAATCGCGATAATCGCGATCACGACCAGGAGTTCAATCAACGTAAAGCCGCGACACCCGAACTTCTTCATCGGGCGTTCTCCCAAGCTTGAGTTCCGGACGGAAACACCGCACTCTTCCCGAGCGAGCGATGCCGCGTCATCTTTCATTTTCGAGTCGTTGTGATTAATTCATACCAATAGTATCGCAACTTTCGACTCGAAGTGCCCTCATATTCCAGCAATTTCGCCTGTTCTCGTCAAGACGCTTTGAATGGTCTACCGGCCGCGAAAAACCAATACCGGGATAACACCCATTACATATTTCAAAAACACCGAACGAAATCGAGACCGAGCTCAATGACGAACCGGATTGTCGACTCATGTCCAGTCACTCGTGCTTCGGGTTCGTGTAAGAGCTTAGCCGTATCGCCAGGGGCAGATCCAAACACGTGTGCGGGGCACGACGTTCCCCTGTCGCACCGCCCGTTCGGGAAGCGCGGGCGTGCGCAAGTCCAACGTAAACCGCTTTAGCGTTGAGCGAACGCGCCACGACGGGCGGTCGCGGCGCTCGTCGAGCAACCGACCTCCATCACCCGACGGGGTCGGGGAGACGGAACGTCGCGGATCGTTCGGGAAGGAACTCAGCAGAATGGATTTACCGAGCGAAGCCCTCGCGGGCCGCTGCTGGAAAGGCTCCACAGTGAGCCTACGGGGAATCGCGCACAGGAGGGGGTAGGGCGTCACGTGTGACGGAGAGCCAGGGGCGTGACGCGGCGTGTTCGTATTGCCTGGCGAGCTCGATGTAGTGGCCGCGGATTGCGGCCTCCTGGTCGGTGGGTCCGTTCAGGACGCTGGCCCGAGCGCGACATGCGTGGGCTCGCTGCAAGAGGCGATTCCGTCGCCGCCAGAACCAGACATCGCCGGCAATGATCGAGGCAACGGCGACTCCGCCGAACCAACGCCGCGTCACCCGTCCTGGGCGCATCATCCCTCGGGGTCCTCGAACCGTCCTGCACACGCGACCCCGGCAAACGTGCCGGCCGCCAGTTGGGGGCTGATGGCGGGTGTGTGGACGGGCTACTCAAGGAAGACGAAATCCGCGCGAGCCGACGGCCAGCATCTCACCAGCACCGGCCAAATCCTCGGTGATGGTAGCCACCGGGGAAGTATCTCGGAGGCGCGGCGTAGTAGCCGTATCCGCCGTAAGCTGGGCCGTACGTGTAGGCGCCGGGAACCAGGACGTTGTAGCCATAGGTGTTGTAGCCGCCATAGGCCGGGCCGTACCCGCCGGCATAGACGCCGCCGTAATGGTAACCTCGCGAGTAGTATCCGCCGTGGTGGTAGCCGTGGTGATGCCCGTAAAAGCCGCTCTGGGCATGAGCGGGCGTCGCGCCCCACACGAGGCTGCCCAACGCCACAACACCTGCCAGCACCGTCGTCTTCAATGCGCGTCTCATGATGAACTCCTTGGGACCGGAACGACTCCGTGTCTCGAGGAGATTTCCAAAGCAGAAGAGATGCCAACGAGTTAAAGATGCCCCTCGCAGCTAACTGACGCCAGTTTCTTGGCTGAATCGAAAGGAAATTGGTCCCTGAGCATGAATAACCTCACGGAACGTTGCCACGGATCACTCAGGGCTGGTCCTCGCGCTACGAAGGGCTGGGCGCTGTTGAGTCAGCGGGCGCTCACAACAGTTAAAACTCACAGGAGCGATGAACGGACCCTGTCGCTCACGTGCAGTCTGCCGCACCGGCCGCGCTTGCCGTGGTGCGTTTGTGACGAAATCCTTCTCACCGACGGAATTTTTAAACTCAGGTGATTATTGGGTTTCCGCGTGACTCGCGCGGAAAAAACTATCAAGTTACCAGGAGCATAAAAAGTATAGGCACGCGCTACACTCAGCGCGTGGGCGGTCGGGGGCGGGCACAATGCAGTCGGTACCGGTGTCGGTTTCAGTCAGAAAGGGTACCACTTTCTCGGTGAGGTGGGATCCACTCGTACGACACCGGTCCTGTCGTCTCAAACGCCCTACACCCTTGTGCTGAGGGCGTTTGAGACGACAGGACCGGTGTCATCGGAGTGTC
>DAIDJG010000411.1 GCA_027451445.1 Singulisphaera sp. | reverse complement strand
TCGATCCGAAGACGTAGATTGCCCAGACCCACCGCGACCAGCGAGACGGCCGCTGGCGATGCCAC
The DNA here is from genome assembly GCA_027451445.1 of Singulisphaera sp. Lineage (GTDB taxonomy): Bacteria > Planctomycetota > Planctomycetia > Isosphaerales > Isosphaeraceae > DAIDJG01. The sequence goes on along the minus strand of DAIDJG010000411.1, from coordinate 17,227 downwards.
TCGCGCCAAAGGACCGGGTTTGCGTCGAGACGAGGTGACGGCCAGCCCGGTATTCGGAACCGGGAACGAACTGGCATGCTCCTACTGCGCTTGTCGTTCCGCGCCAGAGCGCCACGTCCCAGAACCGCTATTCGAAGCTGGACGACAGACAAAACGGCGAATGCTGACGCGAGCGCTGCGCAGACGGCGAAGAAGGTCACGTATGTTGTGAAACTTAAGAAGCCCGGCTCATTATACGGAGCGAATACGAGGTAAAAAGGACTCGTGTAGTCCCACGGCTCAAAGAGTGCGATCGGTGCAAAACCGAGTTTCTCACGCAGCCAAGAGGCCAGCGGCGCGGTAAAGAGCCATAGGATTGTGATGACGTAAGTGAGCATCAACACTTCGTGGGTCTTCTTGCCCCAAACGGAGATCATCAGTGTGAGCGCGGTTTGCAACAAAGTGCACCCGAGTATGATGATCACGGCGCCCACGAGCGCCAGCGGATCGATTCCGCCGAGGAGCGTCGCCAACGCCATGACCGGCAACGCGCAGCCGACCATTCCCAGCGCGGGAACGAGCCGTGCCGCGAGTTTCCCGAGCACGATCTCCGCGTCGGAGAGATCCGTTGCCATGAGGTGGTCGAGCGTTCCCAGCGCCTTGTCGATGCAGACGGCTCCCGCGGTCGCCGCCGGCGCGGCCAGCAGGGCCATCGAGAGGGCAACACCCGTGATGCAGCAGTAAAGGGCTTCCCCAACCTTGGCCTGTGCCTGAAGCGTCGCGAGATTCTGACTCGACACTTCCGAGACCCAGATCAATGTGATCCCCGCGAGCAGCGCAGCCACGAACAGCGACCTGAGTGCGTAAACTTGCCAGCGGCGGCTGGTGATCAGCCATTCCACAACGAACACCGGCCCGAGACCCCAGCGCGTCGTCATGACTCGTTCCATCCTGGCCAGAGAGTCCGAAAGAATTCACGCCTTCGACAGTCTGCCAAGTGCCCACGCCGCGAGCAATCCCGCACTCCCGATCACACCGAGCATCACCAATGCGACACCCGCGAGATGGCTTTCCACTCCGGTGTGGAGCAGGCTCCAGATCACCAGCGACAACGTCTCGACCCCCGGCGGCGACACACGATTCGACGCCGGCAATTCTCCAAGCCCGAGCGCAAATGAAACTCCCCATGACGCCAGGATCGCTCCGCGGGTCAGCGGTATTCCCACCTTCAGGACCTGGCCGACGCATCCATAGCCGTCGACGGCCGCGGCATCAAAATGTTCGGGAGGGATCGCTCGGACCGCGGGCCAGAGCACAAGCAGCGCGTACGGCAACGTTCGGACGACGAGGGCGAGCACCACCATGCCGGGCGAATCGTAGAAATCGCTCAAGCCCTGGGCCAGCGCCACTCCACAATGCTCAGCCGCCTGCATAGGGATCAGCCAAAAAGTCGATGCGCCGAGCAGCCGCGCCAAGATGACGCTCGTATGAATGACCTCACCCGGGCCCACGACCCATCCCGGATGATAAGCGAGGCCCAGCGCCATCCCCGCGATTGGCCCAGGAACCGCCAGGAGCAGAGCGAGTGAACCCGCAACGAGCCAGCGCCAGCCGCCCGGCCGGCGGCTCACCCACGCCAGCGCCCAGGCGAGCACGACCGTTACGCTCGCGGCCGTCGTGGCCCAGATCAGACTCGTGAGCAGCGGCTGCACAACGTCGAGAAACGCCCTGTGCATCGTGCCGACAAAGCCGGCAGAGGACCAGTGCGGCACCTGCCCCAGCGCCGCCTTGCCGCCGACGCGCCCCGCCCGCCACAGCAAACCATAGAGCGGAACGGCCACGAGGTTTCCCGCAACCAGCACCACCAAGCCGCCGAGGGGTACTCGCCAGCGACCCAGACTCCACGTGCGCCCTCGCAGTGCTGCCGACGCCAGACGCGCGGGGTCGGCCCTCATGAGTCCACGCGCCGCGATGAGGACCAGTGTGCCCAGCACAAGCAACGGCGGCAGCGCGACCGCAGCCACCGTGCGTGGACCTTGCCCAAGTTGCAACTGAAGGTACGCTTCCTCGGCATAGGTGCGCACCTGGAGCAGGTCCGTCACGGTCATGTCACCCGCGGTGAGCACCGCCACCGCGAGGGCCGCGCCACACAAGGCCCCAATGCTCCGGCGCAGCGTGACGCTCCAAAACACGCGAATGCGCGGCATGTCGAGCAGCGCGGTCTCTTCCAGCTCGGGCTCGACCGTTCGCAGACCCACCCCGACGAGCAGCACAACCCAGGGCAGGGCCGCCATCGCGTGGACGAAGCCCGCTCCCGGAAGCCGCACGAGGATCGGGCCGGAGCCAATCGCCTGCGACCGCCCCACGTTGCCGAGCGCTCCGAGCCATGCCGTCGCGTGCAGCGGTAGCGGCACGAACAGCGCTAACGCAAAGAGCCCAAGCAACCCGCGACGCCCCCAGACATCCGTTCGACAAAGCAGCCCGGCCAGAATGATGCCCAGAGGCAATGCGATCGCCTCCGTGAGCAACACCAGCAACACCGACGTTCGCGCCAGGATCAAAGGCCGAAGTACGCGTCCCGCCTCGATGTCCGACACCGAGGGATTGACGAAGCCCCCCCCTGCCCCTTCGACCACGCCCCAGCGAGCAGAGAGCACGGTCGCCAGGACCGGCGCTCCGATGATGAAGAACCAGGCCAGGAACAACAGCACATGCGCCAATCTCGAAATGAACCGACCCCTCACCCGCGAAGCCCCGCGGCGCGCATGAGACGGTCTGTGGCCTCATAGGCCTCGCGCACCCAGGCCACAATCTTGCCGGGCTCGGGCGAGTACTCAAGCTCGATCGATATCGTTGCGTCGCCGATCCCGAGCGCCTTGATCGCCTGCAAGTACGGCCGAAAATCGACGACACCGCGTCCTGGCGGGAGGTCGCCGTGGACTTTGCCGTCGCAGTCGGAGATATGGACGTGCGCCACTTTGCCCCGCAGTTTCTCCAACAGCGCAGCGGATTGCCGCGCCAGAACGAGGTGAGAGATATCGAGGTTCGCCTTGACCGCCGGCTGGTTCACCTCGTCCACAAATCGGGCCATGCTCTCCACGTCGTTCAGGAGCGACAGGTGGAACGGTTCTAACTCGAGGGCGATCTCCAGGCCAAGTGACTGCGCGTATTCTCCCAGAGTCCGCACGTGACAGACGCCTGTGGCCCACTGCGCTTCGGGTGGAATCACCTCGCGCTGCCAGATGTACTCGCCAAGCACAAGCAGCACGTTCTTCGCCTCAAACCTGTAGGCAAGATCGAGGTACGCTTTCACGCGATCGATATGGAATTGCTGCACGCTCGGATTGAAGTCGATCAACCCGAGTGCAACGCATGCCACGCTGATGATCGGTAGTCCGACGCGGTCGCACTCGTCCTTGATCCGTTTTTGTTCGCGAACGTCGATGTCGAGCGGGTCGGCGAAGATGTCGATGGAGTCGAAGCCGATCTCTTTCGTCTGGCGGATGCCGAACGTGGTGTCGAGGCCGGTCTGGGCCCACGCCGAGTTGATCAAGCCGAGTTTCATGGGTAGGTCCCGCGGGAACGAGGGCAAAAGAATAAGACGAATACCATTTCGAAGATTCGCAAGCGACAGGAACGCAAGAACATAAATACTCCCTCCCCCCTTTGTGGGGGAGGGTTGGGGTGGGGGGTTCCGGCAGCCATAGACCGTGCGCCCCCCACCCCGGCCCTCCCCCACAAAGGGGGGAGGGAGTCGAATCTTCCGCTCCCGCGAGTTTAGGTCTCGTTGAACCGCATCACGATTAACACCCGAGGCGCATGGGAATCCGCTCGCCCACCTGTAACTTCGACGACCGTCTCATAAGGAAGCGTCGAGCGTCACGACCCGATGTTCCCTCGCGCCGACGAGCACGGCCTCGCAGAGTGCGATCGTCTTGAGGTTATCGCGCCCTGGAACATCCGGCGGCGTGTTGGTTTCCAGGGCTTTGAGCAATCCCCCCATCGTACCGGCGAAGGCGTCGGGGAACCATGCTTCGGCCCAGCGCGGGCGATGCCAGGAGCCCGAGTCATCGCAGGTGGTGTAGTCGATTGTACTGGGCTTGCGCTGGGGCCAGGCGGGCCAGCCGATCGTACCGTGAGCCATGCCGTGGGTGCCTTCGAATCGCCAGCGAATCCCCAGGTCGGATGCCGCGCCCTCGCGCGCAGGACCGTTCCAGACGTCGTCCCACGCGGCGGCCCGGGCGTTGTTGGCGTATTCGAGGATGTAGAGATTGATACCGTCTTCGTGCGGAAACGGGGTGCGAGGGTCCGGGCGGGTACTGGCCAGAACACGCGCCGGATCGCCGAGCCAGTAACGGAACGTGTCGAGGTGGTGAATGCTCATGATGTACGTGGCCAGCGACCGTCCCCCCTCCGCCCACGACATCCAGTGCGGAATGGCGCGCATTTCGATCGTCGCGAGCACGGGGTCGCCCAGCACGCCGCGGTTGATCAGGGTCTTCAGTGCGCGCACCGAGTGGTCGTAGCGCATGTTCTGATTCACCTGCAAGACGACGCCAGCCGCCTCGCACGCTTCGACGATGGAGCGAGCCGCGGAGTACGTCATCGCGAGGGGCTTCTGCGCGAGGATCCCGCGGACCTTCCTTGGGTGAGCCAGGATCGCATGGATCACGTCCGGCTGCGCAGCGGGCGGCACGGCGACATCGACAACGTCGACATCGGGGTCGTCGAGCATCTGCTCGACGGTATCGTACACCTTCGCGATCCCTCGCAATTCGGCGACGGAGTGCGCCAGGGCCCGCGTCCGCGAGGTCAGTCCAACAACTCGGTAGCCGGCGTCTGCGTACGCAACCAGATGACAGTCGCAGACGATGAAACCGGCTCCGACGACGCCGATCCCCAATCGGGGCCGAATGGGAAAGTCGGGCAGATAGCCGAGGTTCCAGGGATCCGGAGTGTGCATGGTGCGAGCCTGTGGGGAGGGGTTGAGGGCCGAGATTCGACAAATCGTGTCACATCTCCAGCTTATCCAGGCTGCACGGTCGAAACCACAGATCGAATTCGTGTTCGACGGACCGTCTGCGAACCGCTCGCACCGCACGCCCGAGCGCCAGGGTGGGCGCTAGTACGGCCATCATCACGACACCGGCTCTCCAAAGACTCATCCAAAAGTTCGGCGCGACGAGTGCAAAGCACGCCAGTAGCGTTATTCCCACGAGCACAACGTGCGGCTCACACGCTTTGAACGCGGGCCAGGTCAAGACTCCGAGCCCTCGGCGCGGCCAGGGAGCCGGCGGCGCCGGCCGGCCGCCGCTGCCGCCGTCGACGCGGAACGTGGCCGATTCGCGTTTCAGACGCTGAAAGAACGCCTTGTATCGGCAGTCGTTCTGCAGGCTCAAAACGCCCCAGCCGAGCGCGATCGCAAAGCCGGCGAGCGTCCAGCGCACGTCGGCCGTCTGCACGGCCAAGCCGTAACCGAGGCCGAAACCCAGGCCAAACGTTGCGACGTGGTGCATCAGATAGTCGAGATAGACCCCACTGAGGCTGGCCGTGCCTCGCCAGCGCGCCACCTGTCCGTCGACGCGATCGAGCCAGAACGCAAGGTGTGCAAGCCCGGTTCCCACCACGAATCCCCAACGCAGGCCACTCGCGATCGCCGCGACAGAGCCGGCTGTTGCGGTCAGAGCCAGCAACGTGACCTGGTGTGCCGACAGGCCGAGTCGAACCGCAAGCCAAGTACCGTAAACCGCCGAGGGCCGGACGATGTTACAGGCGAGCCAGTTGCCGATTTCGCGGTGACGATCCTTGTGAACTTTCGCTCGTAGCTCGGCGAGCGTGGGAGCGTTGCTCATCGTCGCGCCTCCGCTTCCGTCGACGCCTGCGCGAGTCGTTCGTCGTCCAGGTGATAGAGGCTGTACTGCCGGACAACACCGTCTGCGTCGCTGAGCGCTTCGCGATAGATCGGCACATGGGCGGCGGTCCAAGGCGCGAGCAATCGGCTGAGCGTCGCGTCGAACTCAACGGCGTCTTCCGGCACGGGCGGACAGAAGAGCACGTGCGTGAAGCCCTCCGCCCGGAGTTGGTTCACAATCTCGACAGCCGATTCCCCATGCCGGCCGAGTGCGGTCCGCCGGCGGTGAGCCAGTTCCATCGTGTACTCGCGAGGGATATAAAAGCCCCGATGATCCTGGCCGATGATACGGGCCTTTGCGGGAAGTTCGCGGTCGATCCACGTCCCAACCTGAAACGTGGGCTCACGACGCGCGAGATACGCGTCGGCCGGTTCGTGACCCGTCACGACGCCAAGCCCGTGCCTCGCTCGTGCCACGGCCAGGCCGGCCTCGAATCCGAGCGCTACCACCATAAGTCCCAATAAGAGCCGCGCGGGCCTGGTCTTGCGGTCGTACCACCGGCTTGCGATCCACGCGACCGCCACGGAAAGGGGACCCAAAGCGATGAGGACAAAGCGCATGCTCTGTCGCTGTGTGAGGCAGATGATCAGGAATGCGTAGCCCAGAGCCGCGATGGCCGCAACGCGTCGAGGCGGGCGTTCGATGAGGAGTGCCGGGAGAAAAAGCAGGAAAAGAGGGCCGAACTGATGCGAGAAGCTGTCGAAACGACCTGGTTGAAGGGTGAGGGGCCCAAGTGCCGTGAGCAAATTCCACGCGCTGACCGTCATCGGCCGCTTGATCGGGTCGAGGACCTCGTCGAGGCCGGCTCCTCCGAACGTGTGCCGGAAAAACGGATACACGGGGTTCCCCGTATAAAACGCGGCGCGCGCGTACCAGATTCCTCCCACAAGCAGCGCGACCAGACCAAAACAGGCGGCATCCCCAAGATAGCGAGGGCGGCGCTGAATCGCTCGGGCGGCAATTGTTGTGAACAGCAGCGCCGCCAGCACCAGCGATGGGTACTTCACCCCCAGCGCAAACCCGGTCAGCACGCCCGCGAGACACGCTCGGCGAGCACACGGTGCCTCGTGATATCGACTCCACGCTACAAGCGCGGCCGAACCAAACGCGGCGAGCGCGACGTCGTTCAAGGGCGCACTCATCCCGTTCGAGATCGCCGGGACAAGGAGTGCGATCGTGCCCGCCCACCACGCGCGCGTTCCCAGGCAAGGCCTCGCGAGAGCACTCACATTCAGTGCGAACACCAGGCCGAGGACCCACTGAATCAATCGGCACGCCACCGGACCTCGAAACGCCAGGGCGACGGCGTAGAGCATCTCCGTAAGGAGCGGATAGACCGTTTCGTGAAGATCCGGATCGAAGAATGTGGCGCCGTGCTGGAGAAACCGCTTTGGGACCTGAAGATGATAGCAGAGTGCGTCGCCGTCGGTGACGGGTGCGAGTGATGTCAACAAGGTTCCGAGGATCACGATCGCTAGCAAGGATCCGAGGATGAGTTTGCTCGTCCAACGGTCGCCTGCTTTGAAGCCGGAACGGATTCCCTTTGGATCGCGCGCGGCATCGGATCGCCACTCGCCCCACACAGACGGCGGAGCCTCATAACTCCCCCCCTTGGGAAGGGGGGGTTGGGGGGGTGGGGAGTGGCGGTCCGATGTAGGCGATTTAGTCGCGAGCCGGTCTCCTGCGCTTAAAGGTTCAGCGGAACCGGGACCAACTGAATACGTGCGCTGCTCCCCCACCCCCCCTACCCCCCCTTCCCAAGGGGGGGAGTTATATGTTTTCGCCTCGGAGCTGGAGCTGAGGAATTGCCGTCCCTTTTGCGCCACCGGATCGCCAACGGCTCTCGTTTTCGCAAGTTGCCGCGAGATGAGTTCCTCGTAAACGAGCCAAACGCCACACAGGAGACCCAACGAAAGAACCACGGTCAGCCCGACCGCATTAAGAAAGCCGCATTCCCCAAGGCCGAGCGTCGCCAGCGACAGAATCCCAAACCCCAACGGCAGGGCCAGGGCCAATACGTCGCCCGCAAGCGAGACCATCGGATCCAGTCTGCGCACAACGCACAGTCCAACCACGGCCGACCAGATCGTGAGTGCCAGGACAAAGGCCAGGTCGAGCATCGGCGCCTCCTTGCGTTCAAGCCACGCGGCGAGCGCGCAACCCACCCCATTCGTGCCGACGCGCCCACACCCAGAGCATCGGCAAGAGCCAGGCCGCGAGGATCGTGCAGCGAACGGCAAACGCCCCCCAGCGCGAGAGCCCGGGAAGCGGAAACCGATCGGCGATCAACGCTCCCGCTCCAAACAACAGAATGGTGCGCGCCAACCGCGCCTGATGTCCCAACCATGCCCAGCTTCCGACCATCGGTGCCAGCGCGAGGACGCTGATCAGCCCATACACGGCGGCGTAACCAGCCGAAACGGCCCACGCAACTCCGACGATTCCCTCGTGGTGAGCGCCGATGATCCCGGCGAGCGCGGTGACGGTCAGGCCCGCGAGTGTCCCGAAGAAGAGGCGGAACGGACGATCGATGGTGATGAGCATCTGACGAGCCGGCCAGGCGAGCCCAAGCAGCAGCATACCCGGCAAAAGTGGCCGGAGTGCGGGAAGTCCTTCCACATACTTGGGCATCAAGGTGCCCAGAAAAACGGGCCCCACAACATAGGCCACCGCGCTCCCCGCCGCGAGAATCGCGGCCTGCGCCTCGGTCGCGCGAAGGGCCTGTCGCGCGACGGTGATAGGGTCGCTGGTCTTCCCCAGGGTGGTCTGAAACGCGGTATACAGGACGAGCACGATGCGGCCCGCCAGGTCGAGGCTCCAACTCGTGCCCATCAGAGCGATCGTGTACAGTCCGAACGCACGCTCGCCCTCAGGCACAAGCCAGAGAATCAACACGCGGTCGATATTCAACACGGCCCCGAACACCGCGGTGTTCGCCAGGATCGGCAAGCCGAGCCGAAACAGCCGCAGCGCGGTCGGCCACTCCCAGCACCAGTGAAACCGCAAGGGATGACGCGCGTGCAGGTAGGCAATCTTGACGCACAGAATCACGCCGACGGCGACGAGCAGTCCCCAAAAGCCCGCGATCCAAAGCCCGGCCCCCACCGCTATCGCCGAGACGATCGACTCGAGGATATCCAGCCCGGTCGTGAGGACGAATTCCTGGTGCGCACGCAATACCGCGATCAGGAAGCTTTCGTAGCGCTTGAGCAAGACGAGGAAAGCGATCGCCGCCAATCCCCACGTCCACTCCCGAGCCAGAGACGCGCTCGCCAGCCCTGGCGCCCCGAAACACGCCCAGATCAGCAGTGCTGCTGCGTAGACGAGACACGTCAGCGTGTTGGTCGTGTACGCCACGTTGGCCACGCGTCGCGCTTCGTCTTCGCGACCCGCCGCACGGAGGATCGGAATCTCTTGCACGGCCCCGAGACCAATGCCGAGACTGGTCCGATTGGTGTTGTCGAGATAGAGCCGTAGACCGAAATAAACACCGAGCAGCGCGGGGTCGAGACCCCAGCGGAGTGCCAGTGCGGTGAGCGTCCCGAGGGCCCGTTCGAGTTGGCCCCCCAGCGACACAACCAGGCTATCGCGGACGGTTTTCCGCCGGTCGGTCAGCGCCCGAGTCAACGTCGGCGTCACCGTGGCCACGGCTCGGCCACACAGAATTGTGAGTGTGCGGGCTCGACGTCAATCGGCCCGAACTCAATGACGGGGATGCCCGCCGCGCGATACCAGGCGGCGGTGTCGTAGCCGTAACGATTGTACGTGACGTCCGTGTCCTCGTTGTGCGCGGTAAGGCGCCGCGAGACGCGGATCACTTCGCGGCGGATCCGCTCGGCGTCGCGCGGTGGATTGTGGAGGATGACGGCCGACGTCAAAACGAGGTCAAAGGAACCGTCGGGAAACGGCAGTTGGAGCCCCGAGCTGAGTACCAGCTCGATTCCCGTTTCCCCCCGAAGATAGTCTCGAGCGCGGTCGAGCTGGCTCGCGCTGAAGTCGACGCCCACCATCGGGATGTCGAGATGGCGACGCAGCATCCGAAGCTGCTTGCCGTAACCGCATCCGACTTCCAATAAGGATGTTGGCCGGTAGCGGGCAATGCGCTCTGCGAGCCACTCGGCGCGCTGGCTGCGGAGAGGTTGGTCCTCTTGCTCGCGGAAGTAGTCGTCACCCCCGCGCAGTGTCCAGTATTCACGGGGCTCCGCATAGACAAGCCGGCGTTTCCAGTCCGGCCAGCGCCGGAGGGTGCGGCGAAGCGCCTTGTGCCAGACGTAACGCGACCCGCGCGTTCGCCAGGCGCTCCAGATGCGGACGGGAAGTTGATTCGGTTGTGGCACCACGCGGCTCCGCTCCTTCGGGCCCGAGGACGGCGCGAAGTGTACGTGCCTTCGCGATTTCGGTCAAGCCGGCATCATCGAGCACAGAATTCGCGACCAACGCAGAAAATTCAGCCGTCGCTCCTGACTTTCTCGAAGACTTCAGACCCGGCTTTTGCGACTCCGCAGCGCGCGTTATATACTGTCTGTATCGCGACCTTTCCACGTCTGACACCACGAGCCGGCATGCCAACGGAAGGGAGTATCCCGCATGGGGGTGAGTTTTGGTCGGTCGCGGATCACCGACCTGGCCTTTCAAGTCTTCGCCCGCACGTTTCATCCTGAGTGGTTCCTGACGAGGGGCCATCGGCGCATCACACAAGGAGGCTGGGAGGCTGACGTTCGCATCACGGAGGGTGGACACGTCATCATCTTCCGATCAGGTTCGGTGCGCTTGACCGAAGTCCTTTGCGGTCCTGAAACCCTCCTCCCCGAGCCGGGGCTCCTCTTCCATTCGACGATCCGCCACGAACGTAGTGCGACGCTTCGTCCGCGCGGAGAAATGGACTATCAGACCTGCTTCGAAGTCGAACGGGTCGATCCCGAGGTCTTCGCCCACCTCTGCGACGAAATGACGCTCGACACCTCGCGAGGACGGCTCTTTCACCGTTTCGCCCCGACGAATCGCATGGCTCCCGCGCCGATCAGTCATCTCCAGATCGAGGCCCGCGTCAAGGGCCTGATCGTCCACTCGTTCCACACGTTTCCCGACGAGTGGGCCATTGTGAGAACGCAGTCGCTCTTCGAGCCGCGTGTGGCTCTCTCCTCGCGCTGATGCGCGGACAGCGAAAGAGGATTCGCTGTCTTTAAAGCGCGATTTGGGGTTGGCGTTTGCTGGCGGTGCACCAGCAATGGTGTCTACCTGAACCGATCGACGAGCGCGCCCGCACCCCCGGCGGTCCCTCGCTGAGGGCGGGGAGAGGTGCGGGGCATCGCTGTTATTGTGTCGATGCCAACGGCTATCCGCAAGCAACCGTATCGCGCGGACGCGAAACCTCAGTCCGTCAGCCTCGACAGCCAGATGTTGCGATACTGCACCGGGTTCCCGTGGTCCTGAAGCATGATCGGCCCCGGCTTGCTCGGATCGCCGCCCATCCCCGCCACGGTGTTGTCGATGGGAATCTCCACGTTCTTGTGGATCGGCACGCCGTTCTGGAGCACGCTGATCCGCGCATTCTTAACCTTCTTGCCGTCCTCGAAGATCGGTGCGAGGAAATCGATGTCGTAGCTCTGCCAGATGGTCGGGGCCTTGCAGGCGTTGACCAGGGGAGCAGCCACCTTGTAAATGCCGCCGCAATCGTTGTCCTGGCTCTTGAGCCCATAACTGTCGAGGACCTGGACCTCGTACCGGCCCTGAAGATAAACGCCGCTGTTCCCTCGGCCTTGCCCGGTGGCCTTCGGCATGTAAGGGACGCGGAACTCGACGTGCAGCTTGAAGTGGCCGTCGAACTTTTGCCGGGTCATGATGCCGCCGTTCTGGACCTGCATGGCTCCGCCGTCGACCAGCTTCCAGGGTGCGGGGGCCTTGCCGTTGACGTTGACCCACGAATCGAGGTCCTTGCCGTCGAACAGGACGACGGCATCCGCAGGTGGACGAGTCGCGACCACGTCGACTTTGTCCGCCGCCTTTTCAACCTTCAAGTCGCTGATGTCACCAAAGGGTGAAGGGTCGTCCGCGCACGACGGACCCGTTAGGCCCGCCACGACGAGCAGACCGGACACGACGCAGAACACCGACCGAGACCGCATGATTCGAACTCCCTCGATCTGATCGAACAGGACAGGGCGAGCAACGCCACGTTACAGCCTGCGGAGCCTGTTCACGACTCTCCGGATGAGACGCGCATCGTCGTTGTCGCCGATCGGGTCGTCAACCCTCCGCAACGCCAATACGCGCGTTTTCCACCGTCCGTGTTGCGATTTCTGACCAGGCGTTCAGACGTGCCGCGGCGACGACACGGACGAAGCGATTGTTCGTGAGTTGCGCAACGACCGCACTCGGTGTGTCGGTCTCAACACGCCGTTCCGCGCGGTTGCGCCGAGTCAGAGGCCGCTAAGAGGCGAATCTGCAACGCTCGGATTGCTCCAGGTGGCCGAGAGGCGCCGATACTACTCCGCGTCGCTTACCCACATCCCCACGTAGCACCCTTGACGAACCGTGGCACGGATCACCGTTCCGGGCGATTCACCCGACGCGTCAAATTCGTGCGACGGCTCCGACGTCGGGCTAACGCGGCCGCCCTCAAGAATGGACGTTCCAGCGAATGTCCGCGAACCCACCTCAAGGCCAAGACTTGATATTCATTCGTACATTCAACGTGGCCGAAAACGCCAGTGACTCTTCGTTGGAGAAGACGTGGCTTCTGAGCTCGCGCGGACAATTCGTGAGGGAACCAAAAAAAAACTGCGAAGGGGCCGGTTGGTCCTAAGTGGAACGGGGGACACGCTCCGTGGTTGCCACAGGAGCGTCGCGGAGCGGTTCGGCCAACTCTTCCTGGTAGAATTCCATTGGCTTGACTCTGCCACCTCGGTATTGTCGTTGCGTCCCGAAGAAGTAGGGGAGGCTGGCAGGTTCTCAGCCAACGCTCCCGGAATCCGAAGGAGCCTGTCCACGATGCGTCAATTGACCCGCCTCGACCGCGTCCGGGGATGCCTGCACGGGTTGGCCGTCGGCGATGCCCTGGGTGCACCGCTGGAAGGGCTGAGCTCTCAACAGATTCGGGCGCATTACGGTCTGGTGGTCGACTACGTCGATGGGGCCAGGGCCTGGAAGAAGAAGCCCTACCGGTGGCGAATGCCGGGCCTCTACTCCGACGACACCCAGCAGGCGCTCGCCCTGTGCGACATTCTGCTCGATTGCCAACGGATCGACCTCGACCGACTGGCGGACCTGTATCTCGGCTTGGCTCGGCCCAAGGGTTCGTACGTGGGAGCGCATCGCGGTGTGGGCCGCAGCTTCCGTCAGGTGCTGGCCGACCTCGAGCGCGGGATCTCGCCCCGAGAGACCGGACAGCTCTCCGCCGGCATCGGCGCCGCGATGCGGATCGCACCGGTTGCACTGTACTTCGGCAGCGAGCCCGAGTCCATGTTCGAGGCGATCATGGACGCAAGTTTGATGACGCACCGGGACGTGCGCAGTCTCGCCGGCGCGCACGCCGTTGCCCACGCCGTGCGTCGACTCGCCGCGGGCGAGGGCCGCGAGGCAAGCCTGCCGCTCCGCTTGGCCGCCGACATCGCGCGAGATGAGGAACGGATCGCCACACGCTATTCCCATGTGGTGACCTCACTGCCCTGTCATCGCCGCAGCGTGTCCCGAGCCGTGGCCCACGTTGAGTCCCTGCTGGAGCTGCCGCGCGACCGCGCGCTCGCGTTTTTGGTCGAGGAGGCCAACCGCCACGGCGCCGAGCCAAGCTGCAAACGCCCGACGATGGGCTTCCCGCCGGCCTGCATCCCCACGTGCCTGTATCTTCTTCTCGTCACCGACAGCTTCGAAGAAGCGCTCATCGAAGTCATCAACCTGGGCGGCGACACCGACACCGCGGGCGCTATTCTCGGAGCCCTTGGCGGAGCCCACTATGGCGTCGACGCGATTCCCGACCGGTGGCTGGCGGGCTTGCAGAACAAAGAATCGATTGACCTCCGGGCGCGAGCCCTGTACCGCCGCTCGACGCTGGGGCTCGACATTCCCGACCTCGTCAGCCGCGAACACGAACTGAGTGCTCAGGAGAGTTCTTGCCGCGAAAGCCTTCTTGCGCACTCGCAAAACGGCGGCGATCTCGGCGCCAATCGGGTCTTTTGAGCAACGATTTACGCAGTTTGCGGATCGTACCTATTCTCACTCCTGGGGAAGATGCCCATTCCACGACGATGGCACGGGCTCTTCCCCATCTGTATTCTTTGGGGTAAGCTTACACAGGGCGAGCGGCGGAGCGGCAAACACAACACCTCGATCGATTGTGACGGCTCCGTCAGCCGGTTGGGTTTGAGAGAGTCAGAGAGGGGCGGCGGAGCGATGAGCCGAATCATCCGCGACCGGATCAAAAGGCAGCTCGACGAGGCCGAAGGCTATTTGATGCTCGACCTTCCGGAGCGTGCGCTCGAAATCCTGCACCGCCGCGCTGACTGGGCCACGATGCAGTTTGAAGCGGGCTTCTTGACAGGCGAAGCCCTGCGCTCGCTCGGCCGCTACCGAGAGGCTCTGAAACCCCTCGAAATCGCTGCCGGACTGCGGCCCGGCGACATCAGCGTCGCGATCGCACTCGGTTGGTGCTACAAGCGCACGCACCGCCTGGCGCAAGCGATCGACGCCCTGGAACGGGCCGAGCGGCACAACCCGGACGAGCCGCTGCTTCACTACAACCTGGCCTGTTACTGGAGCCTCGCGGGTAACCCCGCGAAAGCGCTCGACGAGCTCGCCGTGGCCCTGGAACTGGAACCTGATCTGCGCCATCGCATTCCGGATGAGGCCGATTTCGACCAGTTGCGCGGGAATCCGGAATTTGAACGGCTGACTGTTGGACCGGCGCCTCTAGCCTAGCACGCTGGAGTTCTCACCGATCAGTTAGCACGCACTCCGGTTTGCGTCGTCGGTTTCGGTTCGAAGTAGGGGCCGAGCATTACCGACCAGATTTCCCGTTGGGGCTGCGAGAGAACCTCCAGCGTCTTTTTCGCGAGTTCGTTTTCGGCCTCAGGCTCGAACCCCGCCGCTCCGCGCTTTTGATTGCGACGCTCAATCGCGATCTTGAGTTGCTTTTGCTGCTCGGCGGTGAGCCTGAGGTGCTCGGAGATGATCTTGCGGCTTATGAGTGCCGAGGGCCCCTCCCACTGCAGGTCGACCTCCATGAGCCTGCGCAACTGCAGGCGGGTCAAGTTGTCCTTCAGCCAGCGTTCCGCCGCTCGATCAATTTCAAGGCGCAGCTCGCGCGCCTCCGCGTCTGGCTTGCCATGGAGCGCCCGCGCCCGGGCACAGAGCTCATCAATAGCGGTGGAAGCGTGCGCGGCTTGTTTCGCATCGAGGCCTAGGTCCGCGCGAACGTCGGGGCGACTCAGCAGCAGAAGCGGTTGCACCCGCAGCCCGAGCGACGAGTCGGGCAGCACGTAGGCGCGAGCGGCGACCTTGGGCGCTGGCTCCGCGCCCAGAACGGCACAGAGCAGGATGACGGTCAATCCGTGACCCATGATCGGATTCCTTCCGATGCGGTTCGGACTCAACGAAAGTACCCCGGCACGGCGTTGTTATACGTCGAACCGGGGCCGGGGAGAAGATCAGACTTGAGGTTGGTCAGTCATCCCTGCGCCGATCGCTGAGACTCTTTTTCTTGGGCGTCGTCGAGCCGGACGCAGACGAGTCACTTGCCGCCGGAGCAGCGGCGGTCTTCGCCGCAGGCGTGGTTCCCCCACCGATCGCATTTCCTCGGCCCCCGCCCGGCCCACCGTTGTTCGCGTTTCCGCGCCCGCCTCCGGGACCACCGCCGCCGGGACCACCGCCGCCGGGGCCACCGCGGCCGCCGGGACCGCGAGAATTCCACGCCAAACCCGCCTTCTCAAGATCGAACGGGGCACCCAACATCTTGTCAAACGTCGACCGTTGTTTCTTCGTCAGGACCCGAGCGATCGCGTTCTTGGCGTTCCGCCGCACGCTCTCCATCTGCCCACGCGCTGCGTCGAGCTGTGCCTTGATCTCCGGAGTCTCCATTTTCGCCTGAATCTCTTCCCGCGTGAGTTGCGGCCTGTTCCCGCGGCCACCACGCCCGTTGCCGTTGCCGTTTTGGCCGTTACCACCATCGTTCTGGGCGGTCGCGTCGTTGGCGTTCCCTCCCGCGTTCCCCGCGGCAGCGTTCGCGTTTCCACCGCCGTTCCCTCCGACCGTGTCCGCGTTGGCGTTGCCGCCGCGATTGCCTCGCCCACCACCGCCGGGACCGCCACCGCCGGGACCGCCACCGCGGCCAAAGCCAAAGATCGTGCCCATGACCTCGCGTTGCGCCTGGAAGGCTTTGCCCATGTCGCCGCGCATCTGCAGGTTGATCTCCTCGACCTGCGCAACCTGGCTGTCGTCCATGTTCAGCTTCTCGGCGATCTGGGGCTGCGACACCGCAAAGACATCAAGGCGCTGAAGGCTGATTTGCGAAATTCGCTCCGACTGCTTGGCGTTCAGGATCTTCCTCGTCTTGGCCTCGTTATAAGCACGAAGTTCTTCCCCGTGCGTCTGATACGCTGCCATCATCTCGGGGTTGAAATTGAAGAAGCCGCCTCGTCCGCCGCCACCACGGCCGCCCCGCCCGCCGCCACCGTTCCCACCCTGTGGGTTGACACCACCGTTGGCGAGTGCGTTGGCCTGGTCCTGAGCTTTCCGCATGCTATCGCGAAAATCTTGATTCTTCTGGTCAATCTCGGTTCGGAGTGCCTCGAGTTGGGTCTTCTGCTTGTCCGTGAGCTTGATCTCTTTCTGCACTTCTTCATTGCGGAGCAAGTTGGTATCGAAGAGGCTTCCTCCCCCCGGACCACCAAACCCGAACCCGCCCGGACCACCGAAGCCAAACCCGCCGCGACCGCCGCCACCCGGACCACCGCCTCGTTGACCACCACCAGGCTGGCCCTGTCCCTGTGCTTGTTGAGCTCGAGACTCCGCCAAGAGCAACAGCAATGCGGCACTCAACGCCGCGGTGAACATCGTGACTCGAAGCCGCATCATGGAGGGCCTCCTGGTTTGTTGGCCAAAGTGCGCGCAGACTCCTGAGGACCTGCGAGATGACTGTAAAGTAGCGGCAATTGCTCGGATGTGGTCCCTAAGTTCCCACCATGCTGGGCAGATTCCCGACTTGCGGGATCGCCAAAGCGTGCATGAATGGATTACTCATGCTGAGGAATGCACGCCACAATGGGTGTGTTCAACCGTGCTGAGCCCACAGCCAGAAGGCAAGTGCCACAGACGCCGACACACTGGCAAGCCGCACGACCATG
>DAIDJG010000410.1 GCA_027451445.1 Singulisphaera sp. | reverse complement strand
GCTCGTCGAGAATCTGCTCGACGAGGCTGTGGAACGAGGCCACGTTGATATCATGCGCGACCTTGCGGGTCCGCTGCCCGTGGCAGTAATCGCCGCGATGCTGGGGATCCCGCCTGAGGACCGCGATCGTTTCAAGCACTGGTCGGATGATATAGCCGCTACGGCCAACGTGCTGGAGAGCCTGTCGGAGGAAGTTCTCAATCGGGCCGCGGTGGCTTCCGTTGAGCTGCGAGACTACTTCCGCGGACTCGTAAGTCGCATGCGCTCGGGTCCCTCGACGGGTCTACTCGCCGCGATGGCGGCGGCCGAGGAACAAGGCGATCGGCTCAGCGAGGCTGAGTTATACGCGAACGCCACCCTCCTTCTGAACGCCGGGCACGAGACGACGACGAACCTCATCGGAAACGGGACCCTGGCGTTGCTTCAGAATCCGGACCAGTGGAAGAGGCTGCTCAACGATCCCAGCTTGGTCGAGGGAGCCGTTGAGGAGCTGCTACGGTACGATAGTCCTGTGCAGTTCACGAGTCGAACGGCCCTGGAGGATGTGGTCGTCGGAGAGCAACGCGTTGCGGCTGGGCAGAAGGTCCTGCTGGTCCTGGGCGCAGCGAATCGTGATCCCGAGATGTTCCCGGAGCCCGACCGTCTTGACGTAACTCGAGCCGAAGCCCATCACCATGTGGCGTTCGGGCAAGGCCCTCATTACTGCCTTGGGGCCCCCTTGGCGAGGCTCGAAGGCGAAGTCGTTTTTGGAGCACTTGTACGCAGATTCCCGTCGCTACGGCTCGAAGGCGGTGTACCGCCGCACCGTAACAACTTCAACCTGCGTGGTCTTGCCTCGCTGCCCGTCGCGTTCTGATCCGCATATCGTCGGGACGAAAGCTCACGAAGTTGTCGAGGGCCAACCGCTAACGCTGAAGTCTTTATTCGTGATAGACGCCTGGATGTATTGCTTGCCGGCAGCTCTAACGTTTAGATAAGTCTGAACGATGGATTGAATTTGTGAGGGGCTGACCGCCTGCTGAAGCGTCGTGATGCTGGAGGACGTGAGTCCGACAGGTCCGCCGGGTGCGCCGTTGAGCATGGCGTTAACCTGGGTCTGGACGCGTTGGCTGGCGGGCACGTAGGTCTGTTGATGCGGAACACCAACGATGGCGGTTGCCTCTTCGATTACCTGCTGCTTCTCGGCAGTCGTCAGCGCGTGAGGGGGTTGTAATCCCGGCAGTTGTTGTTTCAGTGTTGCGATGGCAACTGCCTGTGCGGGTAACAGTGTCTCGTTGGTATCATCGATCTGATTGCCGCCGGAATCGAAAATCCGGATGTGGAGCAAGCCGTTGTTGTCAGTGCCGACAATGACCAGACTCTTTCCTGACGTCGGCACGCTGGATCCGTTGCCCCACGAGACCAGTTGTAGGTCAAACCCTTGTTGATTCAAAATGGTGTTGTCGGGTGGGAGATAGAGGAACGTCTCACCGCCGGGAAGACGCTTCGAGAGCCGGTCGAGCTGAGTTTGCAGCAAGCCTCCCTCGAGCGACGCGTAGGCTTTCAGACTCGTGACGAGGTTCGCCTCGTTTTGGCCATTTGCAAGGGCCGCGATCGCATGCTGGGACGCGTGAACGTATTTGTTTTGAAATGCCTTGAAGGCTGCCGCAACCTGGTTGAGCGTGATCTGCACCGACTTGGATGTGAGTGATTGTCCCGTCTCGGGCGGAACGCCGACGCCGGTCGTCGTTGTCGAAGCGGCCGCGGTGACCGTCGCGGTGCTCAGGACCAAGCGGTCCTCGAGCCGGAAACCGTCCAGGTTTGGTCGGAAACTACGGCGCGAACTCGTGCTCATGTTCGCCTCAATCCTGGGACGAGTGGGGGTCCGACTGATCGGGCACGCGGGGGCGCGAGCCCTCAAATCACCTTCGCATGCTCCCTTTATCGAACCGGTTGACGCGTATTCTTCAGTAAAACCGGAAGAACCCGAAGAGTCGCCCCAGAATCGCCCGTTTACCGCGTGAGCGAAGTGTCCTCGTCGGCGCTGGAACCATCGACCTGCCTGGCGGCGATCAGAGTCGATCTCACACACCGCCGATACCGTCGCGTGTGTCGAACGGGCTCGCGTTCGCCCAGCGACTGTTTTCCTGATGGTCATGAGCGACGGGGTCCCGACAAGAATCCCTGCGGCGTTCGGTGTTTTGGCGATCGCCGTCTTCGTTCTTACAGTCGTATGCCGTACGCGACCTGAGCGTTTTTTGCGTAAAATTTCTCGGCCGAGCCGTGGCCGAGTGTACGGACGTATTGATCTACGATCGTGAACAGAGTCTTGTACGAGGCGAACCGGTCGCTCACGGGCCAGTTACTGCCGTAGATCAGCCGGTCCTCTCCAAAGGTCGCCCATGCGGCGTCCAGGATCGGGCGATAGAACCCGACATCGTCGGGAGCTTTCCTCGAACCCGACTTCGGTTTTGCATGTTCGACGAGTGCCGATACCTTGCAGTAAACCCGCGGGAACTTGGCAGCGCTCCGCATTCCCGTGAGCCAGTCCCTCGGCGGAGGCCCGCCATCATTGTCGACGTTGGCCAGATGGTTGATGACGATCCGCAAGTCGGGGAACTGCTCTGCCAGTCGCGCCACAACGGGCGGCATGTCCGGCCCTCCGTTGACGTCCAGTGTGAGCTCTTGCTCGGAGAAGCGCCGAAGGTCGCCGAGATACTCGGGCCGATTCAACCCGGCTTGCAGGTCGTTGTGGGAAACGCGAATCCCGCGGAAGAGAGGGTTCGGCGAGAACCGTTTCAGATGTCCGGCGAATTCGGGCGTTCCCGGCGACAGGTGCCCGACGACTCCCGCGATCGAGGGATTGGCCGGTGCCAGGTCGAGCAGCCAGGCGTTGTCCTCGAGCCAGGGACTTGCCTCGACAACAACCGTCTTCGTGACGCCGACGGGAGCAGCTTGTTCGAGAAACTGCTTCGGCAAGACCGTCCGGTAGAGGACGTCGTCGTCCTTGCCCGGCCAGGGGACGCCCTGCGGGCGACTCGGGTCGTAGAGATGCGTGTGGCAATCGACCTTGATTGTGGGTTCGTCGGCATGCGACGTCCAGTCCTTCCCGGCGAACGACGCGCCCGCCGCTACTCCGAGAATAGTCCGGCAGAATTCACGGCGTGATACGAACATAAGAGATCCCGATGGAAAGTCTGCGCTGCGGTAAGTCTATGTGAGCAGCTCGCGTACGACATGACCGTGAACGTCGGTAAGCCGATGATCGCGGCCACCGTAGCGGAACGTGAGGCGCTCGTGGTCGAGCCCGAGCTGGTGCAGGATCGTGGCATGGATATCGTGAATGGTCAACGGCCGGTCGACGACCGAGTTGCCGAACTCGTCGGTCGTCCCGAACGCCATCCCGCCGCGGAAGCCGCCGCCGGCCAGGAAGATGGAGTAGCCGTTGACGTGGTGATCGCGCCCGGCTGTCTCACTGACCTTGGGCGTGTGCGGAGTACGACCCATCTCACCCGCCCAGAGTACGATGGTCTCGTCCAGAAGGCCGCGTTGTTTGAGATCCTGGATCAGCGCAGCGACGGGCTGATCGGTGATCAGAGCGTTCTCAGTGTGGTATTTCTTGATCTGTCCGTGCTGGTCCCAGGGCGAGTTGTTGGCGTGAGTCAGCGGGCACGTGATCTCGACGAACCGGACGCCCGCCTCGATCAAACGCCGCGCGCGCAGGCATTGCACGGCGAAAAAGTGTTGGTAGTCATCAGTCCGGTCCAGACCGTAGAGTCGACGCGTGGCCGGGCTCTCTTGCAACACGTCGGCGGTCGCGGGAATGGCGGCTTGCATGCGATACGCGGTCTCATAATTCCGAACGGCCGACTCGATCACGTCGCCTTCGGCCGTGGATGAGGCGAATGCGCGATCCTGGAGAGCGAGCAAATCGAGCTTACGTCGCTGAATGCCGTCGGGACTGCCGGGCACGATGTTGTCCATTGGCACGCCCTTGGCACGCAGCATCGTCGCTTCATGGGTCGCGGGCAGGAACGCACTGCTGAAATTCTCCAGGCCGCCATTCGGGATCCAGTCGTTGTTCAGCAAGACATAGCCGGGAAGATTGGCAGTCTCGGCGGCCAGGCCGTACGAGACCCAGGACCCGAAACTGGGCGCCTGGCCCGTCACGCGGCCGGTATGGAGGAGCAGGTTCTGCTGCCCGTGGAGCGGCGCCTCGCCGACCAGAGAGCGCACGACACAGAGGTCGTCAGCACAACGGGCGATCTCGGGGAGCAAGTCGCTCACCCAGAGCCCGCTCTCGCCTCGCCTGTGGAACCGCCAGGGGCTACCCAGCCATACGCGGTCCGACGTCGATTGCGACTTCTTGGAAACTGCCCCCTGACCGATCGACTGTCCCTGATACCGCGTCAACGCGGGCTTGGGGTCAAACGTATCGACATGGCTCGGCCCGCCGTCCATGAAGCAGAAGATGACGTTGCGCGCGCGAGGTCGAGTCGCCGAGTCCGCACGCGTCTCGGCGGCGATCAGACTGGTCCACGCCAGCCAGCCAAACCCGCACGACGCCGAGCGTAAGAATCGGCGGCGACTGCCGGGAGCATTTGTTGGATCGAACATCGGCGAGCGGCCTCCGTGTCATCAACGGAGATAGAGGAACTCTTTAGTATTGAAGAACGTATGAGCAACGTCGGCCCAGAGCGCCGCCGAGGAAAGTATCGCCTCCGGCGCGATGTGCTGTTCTTGAGCCAGGTCGGTCACCAGCGACTGCCACGCCGCGATCTCCTCGCTCGACGGCTCACGCCCCAGTGCGCTCTGAAACATGCTGCTCAGCCGAGTGGGGACCGAACCGATCGCACCCCCAGCGATGCGCTCACCCCAGAGCTTTGCCTGTTCGAGGACGAACGGGTCGTTCAACAATGCGAGGGCCTGTGCCGGGACGTTGGTGACATCGCGACGACCCAGGGGGAGCTTCGGAGGCGGCTGATTGAACGTGGCCAGGAACTTGGGCGGCTCCATGATCGTGACCTTGAGGTAGACCGACCGCCGGCCCTGCCCATCAATGGGGCCGGAAAAGAGCCGTTTCTCCGGGTCTTCCTTGGGGCGATGCGGGTTGATCGGCGTCCCGTACAGGCGGCTATCGAGCTGGCCCGATGCGCTCAAGATTGCATCACGTACCGACTCCGCCTCCAACCGACGCAACGGGTAGTGATGAAGCAGACGATCGCGCGGATCGACGTTGCGAGCACGACCGCTCGGCACGCTCCCTTGCCGGAATGTTGCACTCATTACGAGGCGACGAACCAGATGTTTCGTCGACCAGCCGTTCGCGATGAACGAACCCGCCAGGTGGTCGAGCAGTTCGGGATGCGTCGGCGCATCGCCGAGCCGACCCAAATCGTCCGGAGTCGCGACAATCCCGACGCCGAACACCCACTGCCAGACCCGATTCACATAGACGCGTGCTGTGAGGGGATTCTCCGCCGCCACAGTGCGTTCGGCGAGTTCCAGCCGACCGCTCCGGGCGCTGTGGAATACGGAGGCTTCGGCATTCGTCTCGAGCGCACCGACATAGCCGCGCGGTACGGGGGCTCCAAGCTGGTCGTACTCTCCGCGGACGTTCAGCCTGTAGTCGTAGCCCTCGTCAAGGTCCGCCAACCCATTCACGGTCTCCGGATCGAGCACTTGCTGCTCGATTCGCCGGTAGCCTGCCACCAAATCCCGCACAACACCCGGCGCCGATTCGTCGTTGGGAAGGAGGGTCCGGTCGAGGAGCCAGTTGAGCACCCGGACGTCGTCCTCGGTCGCCTCGTCGTGCGCCCAGCGCTCCAGCGCGGCGCGCCACCAGGCCGTGTAAGAACCCGCGAGCTCCGCCAGCGTCTTCGGTTCCGGCCGATCAAAGAAGCTTTGGAATCGGCTCAGCTCGTCTTGCGGGGTGCCGTCCTGATCGTGCACGATGGCCCGAGTGATACCGAGCCAACTCCGGGGATCGGCGACCTGAGCCTCGGAGCAAGCACCGCCCAGGCCGACGCGCGGGGGAAAGTTCGGGTTGCTCGTTTTCGTGGCCAGCTCAATAAAAACCCTTCGGGGAGTCAGATCCGCGAAGGTTGACTGTGTCCTCCACGCAGGGTCCTTCTGGGCGAGATACGCCTGGCGCTCGCTCAGGAACGCGTTGTCGATCACGATCCGCTCGGCGCTGAAGTCACCTCCACACGCCTCCAGGCTGATCCTCTGTCCGCCGACACCGCTCAAGTACGGGGTCCGCACGGCACCGTTCAGGCGGGGCGAAAGCGAGTGCGTAAACAGACCGCCGGGCAAGATCCGGCCCACCGACGAAGTGCCTTCGAGTGCGACGGTAAAGTCGCCACAGCGCACGGGTCCGTCGCGCAGCCCGACTCCGTCAACGGACCATCCGGCCGGCACGCCGGTTCGGAAGTCCGCGACGGCGCGAAACATCTTGGCGTTGTGTTCCCTTCGGCGCTCCTGTTCTCCCGCATACTGAGCCTTCAATTGCTGCCAGGCCGCAGGGAGGTCGCCTCCGTCTCGGCACACTTTCGACAGTGCGATCCACGGCCTCAGCAGATGCTCCAGCGGCGGTTCGCCCTTCACCGCGGCGACGGCCTTCTGCCACGCATTTGGTGTGGACCCGGGAGCGGCGAGTAGTTGGGACTCCCACGATTGACTGCGCTCGCGCCACCAAGACCCGATTGCATCCCGCAACGGCTTCTTCAGTCGCCGCAATTCGGCGAGCACCGCCGCATTCCGCACTGGGGTATCGAGTGTGTTTGTGACCCATCGGGGGCTCATGAACGCGCCCGCTAGAGCGTAATAGTCGCGCTGGGAAACGGCGTCGCGCTTGTGGTCATGGCAACGGGCACAGCCGACCGTCAGACCCAGGAAGGCCTTGGAGAATGCGTCGATCTTGTTATGAAGCATCTCCTGGTGGATCCCGTCGAACATGGCGCTGTCGCCATGGCGCTTCTCGCCCAGTTGGTAGAACATCGGCCCGATGAGCGACTCGTTGATCGCCTCGGTTGGATTGATGCGTGGGTGAGGGAGCAGGTCGCCGGCGATCTGTTCTCTGGCCAGTTGATCGAACGGAATGTCCGCGTTGAACGCCCGCGTCAGATAATCGCGGTAGCGCCAGGCCCCCTTCGCAGGGATGTCCCACTCATATCCGTACGTGTCCGTGTACCGAGCCACGTCCATCCAGTGCCTTGCCCAGTGCTCACCGAACGAGGGCGACGCCAACAATCGATCAACGAGCCGCTCGTAGCCCACCGGCGAGGGATTCGCCGCGAACGCTTGCACATCGTCCCAACGCGGCGGCAGGCCGGTGAGGACGAAGCTCAGCCGCCTCGCGAGTACCACCGGCTCTGCCGGCAAGGCCGGAGCGAGTCCCTCTCGCTCCAGACGGCTGAGGATGAAAGAATCGACCGGATCCGCCGGCCAGTCGCGCGAGCGCGTTTGCGGGACCGGCGGCCGCGACAGGGGCTGGAGGCTCCACCAGGACCGGCGCTCGGCGAGCTTGGCGCTCCATTCGGCGGTTGCCGACTCTTCGGGCGTGGGCGGTTTGTCCCTGGGGTCGAAGGCTCCCTCAGCGATCCAGGCACGGACCTCGCGGACCACACTCTCTGGCAGCCTCGCCGCGTCTTTGGGCATTTCCAGACCTGGTTCGGAGTGCTCCAGGACCTGAACGAGCAAGCTTCCTTCCGGCTTCCCCGGCTCGATGGCCGGACCGGAATCGCCGCCTCGGCGAAGCGCATCCCGCGAATCGACGCGCAATCCCCCTTTTTGCTTCAACGCCCCATGGCACGAATAACACTGGGCCGCCAGGACGGGGCGGATCTTCGCCTCGAAAAACTCGCGGCGGGTTGTATCGCTTGGGGATTCAGCGCCTCGCGCACTCGCGGTCACGATCATCAGGAACGCGATCAACGAGCGGATGCCAGCGATGAGCGCGGAGAGGCTGGTTGCACGGGCGAGGACACTTGACGGCATAAGCGAAATCCCTCCGGAAGGCACACCGAGGCACCAACCTACTGGACTTGCTTCTATTATTCCCGACCCAAGGCGAGCACGAGAAGAGGTTTCTCAGGAGTGGCGACGACCGCATCGGCACGTCGCCACCGCACCCGGATCCAAAGCTGTGGTCGGGCTGACCACTGCGACGAGGATGGAGGGAAAACGAACTCTTCGAGACACCTCACCCGAACGACCGTAGCAAACTGCGAACGGTCGACGAGTGAGGACTCTGACTTCAATCACTGACCCTTGTGAACCGAGTGGCAGGCCTTGCAGGTGGCCGCCTTCTTGAGCTGGGCTCCCGCGCCCGTCTTGCCATCGACCGCAGCCTGTGCCGCATTCACCAGGGCAGTCGTCTTCGTCTTCCAACTTTCCGCATCACCCTTGGGGGGATTCGTCTTGGAAAGCGATTCGAAGAGGCTGAGCAGCTCTTTCTTCTCGTCGTCGTTTGCCTTACCGTCGGCGACTCGCTTGCAGAGATCGCCCTTCATCGCCGTCTTCATCACCTTTTTGATCGTATCGTCATCGGAGCCGGCCTGAGAAAGACCAGTCACCACGCCGATCGTGACCAACAACGCAACCGCGATCGTCAAAAACTTGCGCACGGAACAGGGCTCCTCGGGAGAATCGAAACAACCGAGTCAACAAATCACGTCGAGAAAGTGATAAACCGTCTCGCTCGTCTTTTCAAGCTCTCGTCGCCGCCAACGCTGCGTTTGGTTGGTGATCTTCGTGCGCAGAATTACCTAGAGCGAACCGTTGGGACGGTGCTTCTCGGTGGGCTCCTGATCAGTGTGCAAGCGCCGGGCGGGTCAATGAGGTAGGAACCGACGAAGCATGAAAAACTCAGGACGGGTTGCGCCCCGGTGAAGGGCGCACCCCAGTCGAGATCATCGAGCCACACCTCAAACCTGATTCGGCACGATGTACGGCTTACGATACTCGCGGGTCAGCAGGGCGTCGGCCTCGGTATCGCCAATGAAGCGTTCGTGGACGGGGTCGAACTTGAGCCGGCGGCCGACCCGGTACGAGATGTTCCCCAGGTGCGCCAGGGCCGACGCGGTATGGGCGGTCTCGACTGGCCCATGCAGGTTGGAACGCGAGCGGCTCCGCACGGCCTCGATGAAATTGGCGAAGTGCTTGCCGACGGGGTCGCCGTCCTTGCCCTTCGGACCGGCTTTGCCGTCGCGGGTGAACGACTCATACGAGTTGTACCCGTTGATCGTCATATAGCCTTCGGAGCCATAGAAAATGTTGCCGACGCCCACGCCCCCTTCCGTGTTCGTGGACCAGGGGCGCACTTCGAATTCGATCATCTGCTTCTGATCGGGGAACAGGTAAGTGCTCGAGAGGACTTCGGGCGTCTCCTTGTCGTCGTCCCAAAGGAACTTGCCTCCCATGGCGATGATGTCGGTGGGGAGGGTTTCGAGGCCGAGTCCCCAGAGGCACATATCCGTCTCGTGAATGCCCTGATTGCCGACGTCGCCGTTGCCGTACGGCCAGTGCCAGTGCCAGTTGTAATGCACGATCCGCTTCGAGAACTCGCGCGCCTGCGCTGGGCCTTGCCAGATGTCCCAGTTCAGCGTGGCCGGCGCGGTGTCCGGATCCTTGGCGTGCTTGATCGAGGGGCGATTGCGGAAGACCAGCCCGCGCGCCATGTAGACCTTGCCGATCAGCCCGTTGCGCAGGTGGTCGACCGCCTCGCGCACGGCCTCGGAGCTGCGGAGCTGAACGCCGTGCTGGACGATCCGGTCATACTTCTTCGCGGCCTCGACCATCTTGCGGCCTTCGAAGATGTTGTGGCTGCCGGGCTTCTCGACATACACGTCCTTGCCGGCCTGGCAGGCCCAAATCGTCGCGAGTGAGTGCCAGTGGTTGGGCGTCGCGACTCCAACCACATCGACATCCTTGCGATCGTAGACCTTGCGGAGGTCGGTCTCCGTGTCGGGTTTGTAGCCGTACTTCGATTCGAATTGCTTGGCGCGTTCGTTCAAGACCACCTGGTCAGGGTCGCAGAGCACCGCGACCTTCACGCCCTTGGTCCCCATGAACCCCTGAATGTGCGTCTGGCCACGGCCGTTGAGGCCGAGCACCGCAGCACGTACGGTTTCATTCGCGCCTTCCGCGGAGGCTCGAGCGGCCAGGCTCGCCGCGGCCACCGCGCCGGTGGTGGTGAGGAAGGTTCTGCGGTTGACCTCGGACATGAACGGTGCTCCTTTCGATTCGGTGTGCGTAGTCCGTGGCAAAACACCAAGTCTAGGCCGTCGGCCTGTGCACGACAACGGGGTAGTCCGATGTGGGGTATGGCGTTGCGTCATTCACGGCGAAACGGCGGAGTGCCGCAGCAGGCGCTACTTTTGTCGCGGCACCTCGGCTACCATCGGCATGATGAGGATCACTTCGACTGTTGCGGAAAGGGCCAAGCGATGCCAAGAGTCACCGAACTCCGTGTGAACGGCAAGGCGCGCCGGGTCGACGCGGATGCGGAACGAAGTCTGCTCAGCGTATTACGCGACGACCTCGACCTCACAGGGGCCAAGTACGGCTGCGGTGAAGGCCGTTGCGGGGCGTGCACCGTTTTGATCGATGGACAGACGGTCCGCTCCTGCCTGGCACGCGTTGGGGCCGTGAGCGACAAGGCGATCATTACGATTGAGGGACTGGAACAGGACGGGCAGCTACATCCCGTGCAACAGGCGTTCCTCGACCATGGGGCGCTTCAGTGCGGTTATTGCACGTCGGG
Source organism: Singulisphaera sp. (assembly GCA_027451445.1). Taxonomy (GTDB): domain Bacteria; phylum Planctomycetota; class Planctomycetia; order Isosphaerales; family Isosphaeraceae; genus DAIDJG01. Next base: position 10,871 of record DAIDJG010000410.1, on the reverse strand, counting down.
AATGATCATGGCGGGCGTGGCAGTGCTTACGAAGTCCCCGAGCCCCGCTGAGAGCGATTTGATCCAGGGGATGGACGGCAACATTTGCCGGTGCGGAACCTATCAGCGGATTCTCGCTGCACTTCGACAGGCGGCCGAATCGATGAAGGGGGGTCGGCGATGAGCATGATGTCGCTCTGGCAGACCGATCTTGAGTTCGAGCGCTACGAACTGTACTACGCTCCTGGCCTGACAGTCCCCTGGGATCGCCGGGAATTTCTGCGTGCGTTCGGCGGTGGACTTGTCGTGCTCTGTCTGCTCGGCGAAGCCTCGGCGCAGCAGCCCGAACAGCGCCGTCGCCGAGGGGGCGGCGGAGGCGGAGCCGTCCCTCGAGAAATCGGCGCGTGGATCCATATCGCCGAGGACGGGACGGTGACGGCGTATACCGGCAAGGCGGAGGTCGGCCAGAATATTCGCACCTCGCTCAGCCAGGCGGTCGCCGACGAACTGCGGGTCCCGCTGGAATCCGTGAGCCTCGTCATGGCGGACACCGCACGGACGCCGTTCGATATGGGGACGTTCGGCAGCCGGACCACGCCCGCAATGGCTGTGCAGTTGCGACGTGCGGCCGCTGCCGCGAGGGACCGCCTCGTGACTCTGGCGGCGGAGCGCTGGAAGATCGATCGCGAAAAGGTTGTGGTGGCCGCCGGCAAGGTTTCCGAACGTGGTACCGAACGCTCTCTCGATTTCGGTGCGCTGACACAGGGTCAGAAGCTTCTGGCCGCGATCACCGACGAGGCCGCTCCGACTCCGGCGGCTCAGTGGGAAGTGGGCGGCCACTCGGCGTCGAAGGCGGACGGCCTCGCGTTCGTGACGGGCCGGCACCGCTACGCGTCGGACGTCAAGCGCCCGGGAATGAAGCACGGCAAGGTGCTGAGACCGCCGGCGTATCATGCGACGCTGGAGTCGGTCGACACGTCGCCTGCGGAGGCCATCGAGGGCGTGTCGGTCGTTCGAAGCGGCGAGTTCGTCGGCGTTGCTGCGCCGGACGATCAGACCGCCGCTCGCGCTCTGGCCGCGCTCCGGCCGCAATGGAAGACGACGCCTCAGCCGTCTGACCGCGACCTTTTCACCGTGTTGAAGGACTCGCAAGGCGAATCGCGGCAAGGGTTCGGCGGGCCTTCGCGCCAGGAGACCGGTTCGATCGCGGACGGATGGGCCGCGGCGGATGTGAAGGTCGAGCGGAACTACACGATCGCTTACATCGCCCATGCGCCGTTGGAGCCTCGGGCCGCGGTGGCGGAGTGGGAGGGAGACAAGCTCACCGTCTGGACCGGCACGCAACGACCGTTCGGCGTGCGCTCCGAGCTCGCCCAGGCCTTTCAGATCCCGGAGGATCGCGTACGCGTGATCGTCCCGGACACCGGGTCCGGCTACGGTGGCAAGCACACGGGCGAAGCCGCGGTCGAAGCCGCGCGATTGGCAAAAGGGGCAGGGCGGCCGGTCAAGCTGGTCTGGTCGCGTGAAGAGGAGTTTACGTGGGCCTACTTCCGTCCGGCCGGCGTGATTGAGACCCGAGCTGGGGCGCGGAAGGATGGAACGATCACGGCCTGGGAGTTCCACAACTACAACTCGGGCGGCTCGGGGATCGAAACGCCGTACCAGGTGGCGAACCGTCGTGTCGCCTCTCACGGTTCGCGCTCGCTTTTGAAACAAGGCTCGTACCGTGCTTTGGCTTCCACGGCGAACCACTTCGCGCGCGAGTCGTTGATGGATGAGCTGGCTCGTGGTGTCGGCATGGACCCGCTGGCCTTTCGCTTGAAAAACCTGCGCGACGATCGGCTTCGTGCCGTGTTCGAGTCGGCCGCGGAGCGTTTCAGTTGGAGCAGCACCAAGCCCGCCGAAGGCCGGGGCGTTGGGATCGCCGGTGGGACGGAGAAAGGCGGATATGTCGCCACGTGCGCTGAGGTCTCCGTCGACCGGCCGAGCGGGGCCGTCAAGGTCACGCGCGTCGTCGCGGCCTTCGAGTGCGGGGCGATCGTCAATCCGGACCACCTCAAGAACCAGGTGGAAGGCGCGCTCGTCATGGGCGTGGGAGGCGCTCTGTTCGAGGCCATCCGGTTCGAGAACGGCAAGATCCTCAACCCCCGGTTCTCGCGCTACCGGGTCCCCCGGTTCAGCGATTGCCCCTCAATCGAGGTTGTACTGCTTGACCATAAGGACCGGCCGTCGGCCGGTGCGGGGGAAGCGCCGATCGTGGGGATCGCCCCCGCGATCGGTAACGCGATCTTCGCCGCGAGTGGAGTTCGGTTGTCGGCGCTGCCGATGGTGCCCGAGGGTTTGAAGTCGTAAAGCGGGGCGCGGACAGGCGGCGTGCGATAGCGGCCATTCCGCCCGTCCGCAGCCCAACGCGATTCGAGCCCAGATGCAGTTCGACCGAAGGTGGGCGCCAGATCGGTGGGGGTCGACGAACGTGTCTTCTCCGTCGCAACGGGTGTGACCCGGGGTCGGATCGTGTTCAATTCAAGCGTTCCGTGCTCTAGCCGGACCGTGGCGACGTCCAACCGCAGAATTCGTGCTCGCCAGCTACTTGAGATAGGGGATCATGCCCCGGCGTTCGCTGTCTCGTTTTCCGCTCTCCGATCGGCAGTCCGCTGCTTTGCGGGTTCAAGCGCGAGCACGATGCCGGTCGAGACCGACAAGCATGCGCAGAGCTGGGCCAGGAGCCGGGAGCCCCAACTGAGCGAGACGAGTTGCGTCGTCGCATCCAGGGCGAAGAAGACGGCCCCTCCGAATTGGTAGACGGCCGCACCGAGCCAGGCGCCGGCGATACCACCGATCAGCGCGCGGGGTGCTCGCTTTCGATCGCCCAGTCCGAGTGCAACGGCCACACCGGCCACGGCGCCCACCGCAGCCCAAATCGCGCCGAGGACGAGGAGCGACGGCACGATGGCGTCTCCGATCTCCTTATGTGCCTCGAAGTAGGGCCGCAAGACCGCACGGGTCGCTCCCGCACCGGCGGCCGCCCCGAGCACCATCCCGAGTACCCCTGCCGCAACGGCCGCCCTCGCGGAGCGCCGCGCGCACCCCCCGGCCGCGCCCAGACTCAGACCGAGTGCGGCGCCGAGCACTCCCGCGGCCAGCGTTCCCGTCTGTGCCTCGGACGCGTTTCTCGTCTCACGCGTCGGTAGCATGGATTTATTTCCCATCGCGACCTCAACCTCGCGGAGCTCGGGCGGGAACCAATCCACCGTCATCTCCCCCACCACCCACGTCAAGAGCCCCGCGAACAGCCCGAATACCAGCGAGCTGACCCACAATCGCCCACGATGAGCGACCGTCGATGTCGTGTCTACGTTTTGGGGGTGCAGCTCGTCGGGGACGAGCGAAGGGCCGCTGTCCGAAGATGCCATTTGCGTGTGACCTCCTGAAGTGTTTCTTCTGCTGACCGCTGCGCGATGAACTTACGTCGTGCCGGCCCAGCGTGCAGATTGCCTGGCACGAGCCCAGATCCTGAGACCGTTGCGCGGGGCACGAACACGGCCGACCCACCGCGACAACATGCAGTCAACCGTGTTGCGCAGTGATCGCCAGGGTTTGGTCTGCACGCTCGGGAGCCCGGTTGGGATTACGTCATATTACCCCGGCGGTGAATCGAATTAACACCAATTCTGGCCCGAGAGCGTATGAGGCCCAAAGTACGACGGTCATCGGGAGCGCTCCTTACTGGTTTGCAGACGTGGGAACCCGGATGGCGCAGTTCAGATTGCCGGCAGTTATTAATAATTTTATTATCTGTTTAATCTTACGGGATTTGCAAGTTGTCCGGCGTTGTAAGAGATCGGTGGTGATTCGAGTTTCTCCCTGCTTCTGCGGCGTGGCGGCTCTCACGTCGGAGCCAACCTCATCGCGCGATTGCGCCGTCAGCCGTGGATGGTCGGTGATCCGAAGGCTTCCGACGGCGTTTCGCTGACGGGAGTGCGCGCTGGAGCACGTTGCAGCGTTGTATTCCGCGGGCGTCGGAGCACGATTCTGTGGTGCTGGACCACGGAGTCCTCATGCATGTCATGAAGCTTCCGAGAGAAGTGGCCGGGCAGCTCAATTCTGTACATCGAGAAAGAGCTCCGGCCAGAAACTTGCGAGTTCGCATCGCGATCGCAGGCTTTGAGACCTGACGTTTACGCGAGTGAACGCGTGGAGGATCCGCGAATGCCAGCAATTCCTCGAACAGCGGCTTTCGGGGGAACCACCGATTTGGTAACGTGCTTCGACACAAATCATGAAGTGTCGTTTCCATGGCATCATTCCAGGGCGTGTCAGGGCAAGTCGCGATGCCTAACACGGCCGACGCAGTCGTCGCCTCACCTGGTTCCGGTGTCGCTTGAGGCCAGGGCGGTCGGCAGTTGGATCAGTGGCGGTCTCGCGGTTCGGTGCTTGAGCGGGCGATTGAAGTCTCGGAGACTCAGAAGGGGAAATCCATGCCAACGCTTCTCGATTACGCGCATCTTGCAACCGCGGTTTACTCCATCGATCAAAACGCCGTGACCAATTATCTCGTCCAGCAAGGACGGGGTGGCTGGTCCGTCCGCGTCTGGCAGGCGGGTACGGCGAGTAACGGGTTCCAGGGGGCGATTCTGGAGAGCGACACGGAGTTCGTTTGCGCCTACAAGGGAACGCAACTCGGCGGGGAGACGGTGAAGCAAGACCTGTTGAACGACCTCACCCTCGCCATCAACCTCATTCCGAGTCAGGCCATCGCCGCCATTGAGATGTTACGCGCCGCGAGGTCCATTGCGGGACGGAAGCCGATATCGCTGGTCGGCCACTCCCTGGGCGGCGGGCTTGCCCAGCTGGTCGGATACTTCGGCGGCGTCCCGTTCGTCACCTTCAACGCGCCGGGAATGCTGGGCAATGTCGAACTCGTTCCCTTCATCTACCGTGGGACGACGCCCGGCGGGACGATTCAGGGATTCAACATGATCCTCTGGACTGACTGGATCGGCAACTATGGGCGGCACATCGGGAAGACCGAGCGGTTCATGACCCCCGGCGCGTTTAATCCATGGGGTGGCCGGGCCTTCATGGCCCATATGATGGCCAACGTCCTCCTCGTGCTCGAATCGAACGCCGACTGGGCGGCGAAAGTGCTGGCCGAACTCGTCTGAGCCGCGAATTCGTCACATCGTCGAGCGTCGGGCAACACTTTCGTTTTCAGCCAACCACTTCAGAAACGCCCGGATGTTCAGGGGAGGGTTTGCCCGCGCGATGGAGGTCGGCGTGCGCCTGCACGCTATTGAGAGCCGAAGCCGGGCATGAGGCCGGGAGCCTATTCTCCTGAGGTTCCATGTCCTCGAGTAAGTCCACGATCGGTTTGACGGAGACAGGCATGAATCGGGGTTCCGGAAAACACGGCGCCGCGCGGATGGGATTCGGGCGCGCATCCGAAGCGAGCGGTTCGCTGCCCGCGCTGAGCGCGCGGCAGCACATCCGCAATGTTGTCGCAACGACCGACCCATTCCGCGGAATCTCAAAATAATCGCACCACTGCGCGAACATCCGCGGCTCGTCCGGCGTCTGTCATGGTGTAAGCGACGAGACGACCGGTCGATGAGAGACGCCGGCCCCTGATCGAGTCGCCCTTGAGACCCCGAGAGGTTGTGATGAACGGCTTACGCTTCCAGGAACATCAAAAAGGTCAAGGACCGCGGCCCTTCGCCTCGCAACCGGCGAACACGCGCCCGTTCCCCAGCCTGCGATTGTGACATAGGCCCGGATCATCCCTCGGTGGAGTCTCAAGGCCCGGTGTCACCAACCACCGGGCCTTTTTTCATGAATACGGGCCGGTAGCTGAGACGGTCTAGCGACTGGTTGAAGCCCAGTAGACGGGGATTCGAGCGCCCCCCGGCCCACTCGCTCGCACATGGCTCGTTCGTCTAGCGGCACAGGATTCCGCCCTTTCAAGGCGGGGAGGTGGGTTCGACTCCCACACGGGCTACTCGCAGATCGTGTGTTCACATGAAAGTCCAGGGCGTGGGAAAGCTTGGCTAATCCGCAAGCTCGGGGAGCTTGAGATCGCCGGTTCAAATCCGGCCGCCCTGATTCGGTCTTTGTTCGAGCCGGGATGTGGGAAAGCCTGGCAATCCGCCTGCCTTGGGAGCAGGAAATCGCCGGTTCAAATCCGGCCATCCCGACTGTTGTCATTCGGAGGAATATTGACATGAGACGGTACAAACGCACGGCCCGGACGCTGAGAACGAATCCGGGGTCGTGGTGTAACGGCGGCACATCGGCCTTTTAAGCCGGGAGGTGGGGGTTCAAGTCCCTCCGGCCCCATGAAGGAAAAACAATGTACGGCACGTAGCTCAACGGTTGAGAGCATCCGGCTGATAACCGGACGACGGCGGTTCAACTCCTCCCGTGCCGATGTGGAGACTTGCGAATCGAATCACGGGACCAAAGTTCTAGCGGCAGAACGTCCGGCTCTTAACCGGTAGGGTGAGGGTTCAAGTCCCTCTGGTCCCACTGCGGTTTGTGTTGCACGGGTCGTCTAGCGGCGAAGACTCCGCACTCGTAAGGCGGCGACGTGGGTTCGAGTCCCACCCTGTGCTCTGTTGGATTTGACAATTCGGCGTTTACGTATGTGCCCATGTTGTAGTGGTAGCCTACTGCCTTGCCATGGCGGAAGCGCGGGTTCGACTCCCGCTGGGCACTTGCCTTGTTGAGGTTCGGGATGTGGGAAAGCTTGGCTAATCCGCCTGCTTCGGGAGCAGGAGATCGCCGGTTCAAATCCGGCCATCCCGACTCTGTTGAGTCAAACGACGATTCCGGTGGAGTTCGTGTTGGTACGAGCGCCTGGCTGTTAACCAGGAGTACGCAGGTTCGATTCCTGCCGCCGGAGCTGACCTGTGTTCTCGGAAGGGCAAGCCGATTGGCGACGGCACTCGATTCGAAATCGGGCGAGCGATGAGCCTTGAGGGTTCGACTCCCTCCTCTTCCGCCTCAGGAATGAAAATGTTGTTTTATGTGTCTTTGGCCGAGCGGTCGAGGCGCTGCCTTCCCAAGGCAGACAGGCGGGTTCGACTCCCGCAGGGCACTCTGCTGGTCCATGTTCGTGTCCTTGGCCGAGCGGTCGAGGCGCTGCCCTTCCAAGGCAGACAGGCGGGTTCGACTCCCGCAGGACACTCTCGGGAATCGGCTAAAGGTAGGCTGCCTGACTTTGAACCAGGTGGTGTAGGTTCAAATCCTACTTCCCGAATTCGATGTAAGTCTAGTTTTCGAAAGGACTTACGGAAATTCAATCCCATCAGTGTTCGCTTGTATTACGGCGAGTAGACCACAGGGTAGACCATGAAACCCGAATTCGGGGTATGATTAGTGTTTGTCTGTGCAGTTCATCGGTCAAGTCTCTTTGCCTTGCTTGGGGTCGTTCGCGGTTCGCTTTTTTTCGGCTCACACGCTCAGCCCCACCGCGAGCATGATCCAAGACACCGCTCGGAAACTTCGGACACTTGTCGTAAGATGCGACTTAGAAAGATGCGATGAATAGGTAAATTGAAAGTTCTATGGATTTTGACGGGCGACTTCCGCTCTGCAACGGATTGCTCGGATTTTCAAAGGGGATACCCCCCCTAATGGCAAAATGTACCTTGTAAAAACGTGTGCATTTCGACATCCGCTACCTAGACGGGTTGCTCGGATTTGGGCAAGGCATAACCCCCTACCGACGGTATCATTTGAAATGATAGTGTCCTTTCGGCTGACATGTTCCTCCATTTCAGTCTGGATAGCTTGACATTGTTTAGCAAACGCTTGCTTTAAAAGACCGTAAACATCACAATGACTGGCGGGCTGGTAATACCTCCCATCGTCTGTTTGTGTTTGTGTGATACATGGAATTGTCTGAAGTAACCTTTTCATTTTCATCATGTCCAATCTTCCCCATCGTTCGGTCAGGTCAAGCAAGGGCAGGGCATCTTGTTCGGAGACAGGGAGTTTCCAACTGATGTGCTTTGCCAGCGTGTAGTCGTTTCTTGCAAGCCACCATTCATACACAAGTGGGTCGAAGTGAGGATGACCCGTTACGCTCGGATCGGCATCGGGAATGAGTGACCAGTAATACTCGAATGTTCCAATGGGGGGAATGGATGCCTCTTGAAGTTCCCGAAAGAATTCGGGGTCGGATGCTTCTAGTTCGTCAAGTGGGCTAAGTTTCGGGGTCGGTTTTTCCGTAAAGTGTATTGGAGCGACTTGGCGTATCGGATCATCGGAGTCATCATCTGTGGGTCGGGGGGATGGTTCAAACGATGGCACATAGATCCCACCCTCTGGCAGGTTGTCTTGTCGGTTGAACAGGTATTTACCCTCTTTCGAGATTCCCCAGCAACCCTCCATCAATGGGTCAGGGGGAGGTGGTGGCGACGGGCTGACGATCTCTTTCCAGATTTGTTTAATCGTTTTGCCTTGCCAAAAACCCCTAGAATACCAATCCTGATTGATCCCGATGCCGACTCTCAAAAGATACTTGGGTTGCTCATGCGTCGGTCGTTCGGCTTTGACCGTGTATTTCGCCACCCTCATGTAATCGTCATCAATCGGCACGCAAGAGCAATGATCACCGCCGCTTTTCTTCCATGCTTGTCTGATGACCTGACAAACTTTCTCAGAGGGTAGGTTACTATATGCGATGAAATCCCAGTGGACATTCTTTGGGTCGGTTATCTCGACTTGGCAGTAGATTTCGAGAATGACTTTTTCGCTAAAGTTTATACACTCTAATATTGGAGCGGTTTCGAGTTTCAGTGATTTGCGGGCATAATTGAGTCTATCAAGAAACTTGCGTTTTACTTGTTTGTGTAGGTCGGGGGTAGCATTTTGTCCCAACTTTAAACATCCATGATAAAATATCTTATTCTGGAATTTCAAACTTTTCAGCAAACGCGTAAGGCAGGAAGATTGCTTCCTAGCCCAATTCTCGCGACAAGCGAATGAACACTTCGGGTTGCGGCACTTACACGAGTGTCCTTTTCGTTCGGAAATATAATCGTGAAAGGATTGATTTTTGCAGTAGTATCTTGGATATTTTTGAGAATAATCTTGAGTCTGGCTGGTCGATACACTATTATACATTGTCTTTCCGTTCGTGCCGTTGCAAGCACATATAAGACGCCTAGGGGTTTGCTCGCCTCTAGGCGTCAAGCTTTTCGCCTAAACTAATATAGACGATTTCCAACCGAAACTTATTCGGATAAAAATATAAAATCAAAATATAAGTCAAGTCTACCAAATCTTGCTAATCGACCTAGTTTTCCTAGACTTCCTAGATTGCCATCGGGATGAGCCTGTTTGAAATTTTCAAATGCTACTTTGTAGTTTGTCTCTTTAAGTATTCGTCAACATGTTCGGGTCGGAAGCGAACTTGACCACGGACCTTCACCGAACGAATTAAGTGTTCATTGCGGATACGATCCAGCGTACGAGTAGAGATACCTAGGATTTCAGATACATCGCGTTTCGTCAGCAATTTCATGTTATGTCTCCTTATGTCTAGATCATACCACGCATAGCCCGATTCGTTAAGTTGAATAAAGGTTTGCGATGTGTTGAACAAAAGTTTGCGAGCAAAGAAAAAGGGCATGCGTGTTACATGCCCTAGGGACGGTTTGAATTTTTCAAAGGGTCGGATTGCTCGTAAGACGGTCAGGAAGGCGTCTAATCGCCCATTAGAACGATTCAAAGCTTGAAGGCGGGGAGTTTACTCGTAACTTCGGCTTGGAGGTCATGCTGACGGGCATCGTTGTAAACCTCCATCGTGAGCCGAATGTCTGAGTGACGCATGAATTGCTTGCTGACGGCTGGATCGACCTTGGCACTTCGGAGGTAGGTCCCGAGCGACTTGCGAAGGGAATGGAAGTCGAACGGTCTGTTGAGTTCATCCTTGTAAGGGATGCCAGCGAAAGCCAAGTCCTTTTTCAACGCCTTGACGAGTTCAAAGCGGGGAACACGGAACAGACGGTCGTTCGGTTGCTTGCCCGCAACCCATCCCTTCAAAAGTTCCACATGTTGAGGAGTCAGGGAGATAACAGCGTCTTCGCCGTTTTTGGTGAACTCCCCAGGAAGGAAGATGTGAGGGGATTGACCGTCCAAGACAAGGTGTTTCACTCTGAGGGATTGCAGTTCCTTCCGCCGAAGACCCGTCAAGAAAGCGGTCAGGTAGATCAGTTGTCGTTCCTGACCATGCCGAATCAGCTTTTCACGATAGTCGGGTTTCACTTGTGCAACACGCTCGCCCTTTCGAGCGCCACGATGAACTGTCTCCATCTGTGCGAGGGGTCGTTCCTTGGCTGCGATGAGGAGTTTGGTCAAATCCTTGACCGACAATGCCCGACGCTTGACCTTGGCTTGTGCCTTTGTCCGACTGACCGTGAGCATCGGGTTGTAGGTGAGTTTCCGTTTGCGGACGAGATACGAGAACAGAGAGACGACCGAAGTCCGAAAGCTGTTCCGTGTCTTCGCACTCTTGTTCGCGGGAAGTCCTGCGATGAACCGGTCAACCGAGTCTGGTGTCAGTGTGGATAGACTGACCGACGACAACTTCTCTCGGAATGGCTCAAAAGCCCGCCAAGAGATGCGATCAGGAACGGCTTGACCACTTGCGAACAACGCCACTTTGAGAATCTCTGATTCGGTTTGAGCGATGTATGCGTCCGTCGTTCCTTGCTGGCGGAGATCGGCAAGGAACGATGCCAGGATGACTGTCGGTTTCAGTCAGAAAGGGTACCACTTTCTCGGTGAGGTGGGATCCACTCGTACGACACCGGTCCTGTCGTCTCAAACGCCCTACACCCTTGTGCTGAGGGCGTTTGAGACGACAGGACCGGTGTCATCGGAGTGTC
>DAIDJG010000409.1 GCA_027451445.1 Singulisphaera sp. | reverse complement strand
CCCTTGTGGGGGAGGGCCGGGGTGGGGGGTGTCGCAGTACCTATGGCCGTTCGAACCCCCCACCCCAACCCTCCCCCACAAGGGGGGAGGGAGTTAAATCCTTCGTCTGCTTGGGCTTAGGGTTAGTTGAACGGTATTGGGGTTAGGGGGGGTGGGGAGTAACCGTCGCTCTCGGCCCACTGCCTTCACCCGTGGGGAAAACGGCCTTGATTTCCTGGGAAATGGTGGGTTTGGGACGGTCGATTGCCATTGGCTGCGAGCGGAGGTCAAAGCCCCACCCCCCCTACCCCCCCTTCCCAAGGCGGGGAGGTATGAGGTTCCCTCCGCTTTCGGAGGACGAAGCGCGACGCGATACTGTGCGCAATCCAATTGAAAACCGCTCTATAACACGACGATCTCGATGCCGCAGCTCCCGGTCGGTCGCAGGCGTGTGCAACGCGGTCGTAAACCGCGGTCGTTTGCTGGAGCGACCCGCGGACCTGAGCGTGTTGAACCTGCCGCGAGCGGCTCAACCGGCCTTGGCCGCCTGCAACACGGGGGGTACCGTGGCGATGGCCGATGTGCCGGACCGGCACCGGCGGACGGCCGCTGTCCGCGCCGCTCGGCTCAGGCCGGACCAGTGGGTTGCCCAGCAGCGCTTTGCGGCGCCGTCTATCCCGAGGACCTGGCGGCTAAGCCTCGCTCGCGTCGCACTGTGGTCTTGGGCCGTGTGGATATTGCGGCAGATTCTCCAATGGGGGTACGGTAGAGTTGTCCCAGAGGCCGGCCCGTCCGGTGGGTAGGCGAAATGGCAGTTGCGAAATGGCAGATGCCGATGCAAAAAGGCAAGTGGCAGAGGAATGGTGATAGCCGGTAATCTCCGACGTGATGACCGATCGGCTGGTCTGCGTTCGTGCGGGACAAGATCCGTCTTGGGAGTGGTCGCCATGCCGAAGAGCGAGACGGGTGCCAATTTCCCTGGAGCAGACGTCGCGGAGAAGCCTACTCCGGTGAGCTTGCTCGAGCGCCTGCGCGGCCCGGGGGAACCGGAAGCCTGGCGGCGTTGCGCCGAGCTCTTCACGCCGCTGATCTATCACTGGGCGCATCGCGCGGGATTGTCCGCCGCAGACGCCGCGGACCTCGTGCAGGAAGTTTTCCTGGTCCTGGTTCAGAAGCTCCCCGAGTTTCGGTATGACCGGCAAGGGACCTTTCGGGGTTGGCTTCGGACTGTCACGCTCAACAAGTGGCGCGAAATGCAAAGGCGTCGGCGGCTGCCGGCGCGGGACGACGGCGATCCTCGGCTGGATGAGCTGTCGGTACCCGATGATCTCGAAGCCTATGACGAACACGAATACCGCCGTCACCTCGTCGACCGCGCCCTGAAGCTGATGAAATCGGAGTTCCAGCCCTCGACCTGGAAAGCCTGCTGGGAGCACGTCGTTTCGGGCCGGCCCGCTGCCGAGGTGGCGAACGAGCTGGGGATCTCTCCGGACGCTGTCTACACAGCCAAGTCACGCGTGCTTCGGCGGCTCAGGACGGAGCTGGAAGGTTTGCTCGACTAAGGGCGCGGGCAAAAATAAAGTGAGCAACTTTTTACGGCTTCGAGGACATCGGGAGGGCGAGGCTCCGTCCGAGCCAGCCTTGTTCCGATGACGAGTCTTCGAGTCATTGGAACATCGCGTGTGGTGCGCGGGCGTCGGCTCGCGGTGATCCTGCGGCTCGAAGACTCGCCGCAGGATCAAAGCTGGCTCGGACGGAGCCTCGCCCTCCCAGATCCAGGAATGAATCTGCTTTAATTTGTAGAGATTATTCTTGCCCGGACCCTAATCGTCCGCGAGCCTGTCAGGTTTTGCGACCTCGGCGCATAGTCTCTTTGGAGAAGGGCGATTCCAGCCCTTCACTCTCCCGTAACCGGGTCGAATTTCTGCCGGCGACGTGATCGCTCCGAGGCCACGATGATCGCGAATCCAGGCTGTTTCGTGCACGAAGACCTGAGCCGCTTCCTACTGGGCCGGCTCCCGGAAAACGAAGCGGTACAAGTGAGCCGGCACCTCGCGAGCTGCGGCCGTTGTCTTGATGCCGCCGGTCACGTCGCGGCCGTCGACCCGCTGGTCGACGCGATGCGGGCCCAGTCCGGTCCGGCCGACTCACTCGACGAAGAGCCGGTCGAGGCGCTCGTGATGCGTATGAGCAAACTCCTGGTGTCTTTCTCATCCGGCGGAGGCTCACCCACCGTCACGGGCGGCGGCACAGGGGAGTCGACATTTACGCTCGCCACCGAGTGCAACGACTTCCTGGCCCCGCCCGCGTCGCCCGACGAGATCGGCCGGCTCGGTCCTTACCGAGTTCTGAGCCGGATCGGTTCGGGGGGCATGGGAATCGTCTACCGCGCTGAGGAAGCGGCATTGAATCGGCTCGTGGCCTTGAAGGTGATGCGGCCCGCGCTCGCCGCCAGCGAATCGGCCCGGCTGCGGTTCTTGCGCGAGGCCCAGGCAGCCGCTTCCATCCGGAACGATCACGTCGTCGCAATCCACCGTGTGGGAGAGGATCGAGGCATCCCTTACCTGGCGATGCCCTTGCTGCGCGGCGAGTCGCTCGAAGCACGGATCCGACGGATCGGGGCACTGCCGCCGGTCGAGGTCGCGAGGATCGGTCGCGAAATCGCCGAGGCGCTCGTCGCCGCCCATGCGAGCGGCTTGATCCATCGCGATCTGAAGCCAGACAACATCTGGCTGGAAGGGGAAGAGGGACGCGTCGTCGTGCTTGACTTCGGCCTCGCCCGGCCGATCGGCGGCGACTCCAGCCTGAGTGTCGACGGCGCCCTCATCGGCACCCCGTCCTACATGGCTCCCGAGCAGGCGAACGGCGATCCGCTCGACCACCGTTGCGATCTGTTCAGCTTGGGGAGTGTGCTCTACGCCATGTGCACGGGCAAGCCTCCGTTCTGGGGTCGTTCGGACCTCGCGACCGTCCGGCTCGTCAGCGAGCAGCCGGCCCCCTCGATTACCGCGCTCAATCCCCGGGTTCCCGACGCACTCGTCCGCCTGATCGAGGCATTGCACGCCAAGGACCCTGAGCGTCGCCCCGAGTCCGCGGTTGTTGTTGCCGAGGAGCTCGGCCGTTGCGAGCTCGGATTCCGAGAAGCCGCGCCGCGCCCAGCCCGGAAGCGCGGCACGTTGTGGGCCGTGGCGGCGTGTGGGCTGTTCGGCCTGGCGGCGTTGGCCGGGCTTGGTCAGGGGAGCTGGCGGTTCGTTCGGTTCAGCTCGCCGACTCCTGCCGCGCCGGTCCAGGTTGCGGAACCGGCCGCGCCGGATCGCCAGCCCGCAGCCGACGCGGAAGCGAAAGCGAACGCAGAAGTTTATCCGGCCGCGATCCTCCCTTTCGAGGAGCGCGGAGCGGACGTCAAAGCGCTCGGTGCGCAAACCAGCGATATCCTGTTCGCCCGACTCACAGCCACCCCCAAGTTGCTGCTGGTTGATCGCGCCGAGCTGGACCGTACGCTTCAGGAGCAGGAGCTGAACCTCTCGGGCATGGTCAAGGAAGGTGGGGCGACAAGGGTCGGCCAGCTCACCGGCGCCAAGCTTTTGATTACCGGGTCCGTCTTCCAGGTCGACAAGACTATCTATGTTGTTGCCAAGGTCATCAGCACCGAGACCGGACGCACGCTGGGCGCGTCGATCCGGGGGCGGTCGAGCGATGAATTCGGGCCTTTGGTCGAGACACTCGCGGGTAAGATCGCGGAGGCTGTCGAGAAGGAGGGGCACATCATCGTCACCAGGCCAGCACCCGTCGTCGACCGCGTGGCCGCCGTGAAGCGGGCGCTCCCGAAAGCGGACCGGCCGTCTGTTTGCGTCACGATCGTCGAGCGGCATGTAGGCGTGCCCACGATCGACCCGGCGGCAGAGACCGAGCTCGTGTTGTTCTGCAAGGAGACCGGCTTCACGGTCCTCGATACCGCGGATCAAGAGAAGGCCGATATCTTGATTCGTGGCGAGGGCTTCAGTGAGTTCGCCGGCCGTCACGGCAACCTCGTCTCGGTCAAGGCCAGAGTCGAGGTCAAGGCCATCGATCGCAAGACGGGCAACGTCCTGGCCGTCGACCGCCAGACGGTCCGCGCGGTCGACCTGGCCGAGCAGGTCGCGGGCAAGTCCGCACTCCAGGAGGCTGCCGCGGTGGTTGCCGAGCGGGTACTCCCCAAACTCGTGAAGAAGTGATATGCCTATGCCAACGCTCTCGCAAGTCTGGGTCCTCGGCGTGCTGTTCCTCGCGCCACAGGCAAGCTTCGCGATTGACCGCGCTGTCGTCGCGCCGGATGCACCCTGGTCGGATCTGTTCGGCGGGACCCGGGCCGATTTTCCGTTCACTGTGAACGTCGACGCGGCAATGCGGGGCCGGGCGGCCTGGGTCATCACGGTCGATCGGCGCGCGGTCGCGCGGGGCGAGGCCGAGGTCGTTGCCGCGCCCGGCCAGCCGGGCCGGCTCACGGTGCGCTGGGACGTGCCGCCGGTGAAGGACGGCGTCATCCTCCGGGCCGACCTGTCCGTCACCGTTGCTGGCACGACCCTCGAGACACCACTTTGGGTTTTCCCTCGCGATCCGTTCGCCGGTCGGGCCCGTTGGTTGGCCGGCCGGAAGATCGCCCTGTTCGACCCGGAGCGGACGACGAGCCCGACCCTCGAGGCGATGGGCATCCCCTTCGAGCTGCTGCGCAACGTGGACGCGATCGCGGAGCGCACGGAGGGCGTCGTACTCGTGGGCGAGGGAATCTCGTTCGAGGACGAGCGCGGGCTTGCCCCGGCCCTGCTCCGAGCGGCTGGGCGGGGCCTTTCCGTGCTCTGCCTGGCCCCTTCGGTGGGGACCTTGCCGCTTCCCGATCACGCGGACGTGGAGCTTCCGGTACCGGCTCGGCTGACCTTCCGGGGCCGCGATGCCATCACCGCGCTCGACAAGCGGCTCGATGACCGGGCCTGGCCCCCCGACGGCCGGATCGTCGCCAGCTCGCTACGGCTGTCGGTCGAGCGGGGGCGCGTTGTAGCGGCGGCGTGCTCCGATGCGACAGCCTATCCGTGGGTCGAAGCGGAGTTTACCGGCGGCGGCCGGCTGCTGGTTTGCGGTTTCGCGGTGATCGCCAAGTGGGATTCCAGCCCGGCGCCGCGCTTCCTGTTCGCTCGAATCCTGGAGACGATGGCGAAATGAGCCATGTTGTGAGTCCCCTTCGGTTTCCGCGCCTTACCGCCATACTCAGTCTGCTCGTGGTGGGGATCGGGCTTCCCGGTCTCGTGGCGGAGGAGGCGGCTGCGCCCGGCTTGATCCGCCGGTATGTCGGGCATTCCGACCCTGTCCTCGACGTGGCGTTTCTCCCCGACGGCCAGCGGTTCGTGTCGTGCAGCGGCAGTCCGGACCAGCCTGGGACGGACAACTCCGTTCGGCTCTGGGACGTCGCGACGGGCCGAGAGCTGCGCCGGATGGAGGGGCACCAGGACGACGTGCTCGCCGTTGCGGTCACGCCCGATGGGCGGACTGCGCTCTCGGCGGGGTTGGACCAGGTCGTGCGGTTCTGGGACCTGGAGACGGGGCGTGAGGTCCATCATCCGCACGAGCATCGCGCGATGATCTTCGACATTGCGGTGTCGGCCGTTGGCGGGCGCGCTGTGACGGGGAGCTGGGACTTCAATCCCATCGTCACGTGGGACGTAACCGCCGGCGAGATGATCCGCCGATTCGGGGAGAAGGATGCCCCGGTCACGAGCGTGGCGTTCGCTCCCGACGGCCGCCAGGTGCTGGCGGCACACGGGGATGGGACCGTGCGGCTCTGGGATTTCGACTCGGGCCGTGAGGTGCGGCGGTTCCAGGGGCACTCCGGGCGGGTGCAAGCCGTGGCGTTCGCTCCCGACGGCCGGACGGGGCTCTCCGGCGCGATCGACGGGTCCATCCGGGTGTGGGCTATCGACACCGGCCGCGAGCTGCGCCGGTATGAGCCTCACGGGGGGCCGGTTCAGCGGCTCGCACTCGCTCCGGATGGCCGCCGCGCCCTGTCCAGCGGCGACGACGCGGCTCTGATCCTCTGGGACGTCGCAACGGGCCGGCTGCTCGCGTCGTTCGAGACGCCAGGCGCCCGCGTCACGTCCGTGGCCTTCGCCCCCGACGGTCGCCGCGCTCTCGCGGGTTATCTCGATAAGAGCATACGGCTCTGGGACGTGACCATCGCCCGCCAGGATCCCGAGGAGGTGCTGGCCATCCTCGACTTCGCCGACCTCGGGCCGGGCGTCGAGCTGGCGGTGCTGCGCAAGGCGCTCGTGGAGATGCTCGTCGGCGATCTCTCGCCGTACCGAGGGCTGCGCGTCGTCGAGCGCGGGCGGGTCGAGAGCTTCTTGCGCGAGGCGCAACTCGGAAAGGCGGGGCTGGTCGACGAGGAGGCCGCCAAACGCGCCGGGCGCGAGCTGGCAGCCGACGTGTTGCTCTCGGGCTCGATCAAGGGCTCCGAGGGAAAGATCACCGTGAAGGCCTCTCTCCGGCGCATTGGAGCGGCGGCGCCGTTGGCCGAATGGACGCTCGACGGCAAGACCGCGCACCTCTTCGAGCTGGAGCGCGACCTTGCCGACAAGGTCCGCGCCGCGCTTGGTGTCGATCCCAAGGCGACCCGCCCCCCTCCCCTGCCCCGGCCTGGTGAGTCGCCGGCCGTCGCCGTCGTGGGCTTCATGAATCTCAGCCCCTCCGCCCGTTTGCAGCCAATGGAGGCAGGGTTTGCGGACATTCTGCAAGCCAACCTCAGCGGGCTGAAAGACGTGAAGCTGGTCGAGCGGTCGAAGCTCGACGCGATTCTCCGCGAGCAGAAACTGAACCTGGCCGGGCTGGTCGACCCGGCGACCGCGGTGAAGGTCGGCCGGCTCCTCGGCGCACAGCGGCTGATCCTGGGCTCATTCATTGAGATCGGCCCGAACCTGCGCGTCGAGGCCCGGCTCGTCGACGCGGCCACGGCCTCGATCCTCCGCACGGAGACCGCAAGCGGAGCGACGGAACGGTTCGCCGACCTGTTCGAAGGCCTGGCCCTGCGGCTGGCGGCCGACCTGGCCATTACGCCGCCTGACGACGCGGTGAAGCGCATCCGCGCGGCGTCGCCCACGCGGAAACTCGAAGCGGCGGGCCATTTCGCGGCCGGCGAGGAGCTCTGGCGCCAGGGGCGCCACGCCGATTCGGCATCGGCATTCGAGCGTGTGCTCCTCCTCGAGCCCGACAACATCGTGGCCCACTACGGCCGCACCCGCGCGCTCTACGACGCCGGGCAATTCCCCCGCGCCATCGAGGCCGCGAACCAGGGGCTGGCCCACTCCTTCACGTCCGAGCAGCTCGCGGTGCGCGACCACCTCCGCAAGTGGCTCCTCTGGTCCCTTTACCAGACCGAGCAGTACGAACGGCACATGGAACTCGCCCAGCAGTTCATCGCCGAGGCGCCCCGAAGCGTCACGGCCAATGCCATGCGTATGCAGATCGTGCAGGATCTCATGAACCTGAACCGGTACCGCGAGGCTGTGACCCTTCTGGAACGGGTGATCGCCGACGCGAAGGCCGCCGGCGACCAGTTCACATACGAAGATCTGCTCAGAAAGTCGTTTTTCAAGCTCTCGGAATCGACCCAGCGCTCGCCCGACTCGAAGGCGATGGCGGGGATGGTGCTCGAACTGTTCGATCTGTGTTTGAAGACCGCCGAGGCTCACCGGACGCCCGAATGGGACGTCTTCGCCACCGGCACGGCCACTGCGCTCGAGATCACCTACCGGGACACGGAAGGGACCATCCGTGCGTACCTGACCGATCAACAAAAGGCCGGCTATGCGCGTCGGGCGCTCAAGATCTTCCCCGACGTGACGCTTGTGAAGTGGCGTCTCTACCCGATCCTGGCGCGGTCGCTTGCGGCACTGAGCCAGTGGAGCGAAGCGCGAGAGGCGTACCGGGCCCTGGCGGCGCAGTTGGACACCGCACCGCTCGAAATCCTACCGAGCGTTTGGGAGACCCGTTGGGCCGCGCGAAATCACTGGCTCAATCAGGTCATTGCCGCTCGGGTCGAGGCCGCGGCCATTATCGACGAACACCTGAAAGACAAGGCTGGGGCCGTCCTCGAATACCAGGCGATCCTCCGCGACTACGGGCTCGCACACCAGCAAGGCGTGCGCCTGGCCCAGGCCTTGAAGAAGCACGGGCAGCCGCTCACGTTCCCGAAGAAGTGCGCCCTGATCGTCGGAGGCGCTGCCGACGGGTGGAGGGCATGGGCCCCCGTGCTCCGGCCACTTGGCTATGAGGTCCATCCCTTTGATCTCGACACGTTGACCGCGGCGAACCTCGCCCCGTATTCGCTGGTCGTCCTGGCGCGGCACGGAAACATCGCCTGGCGCCCATCGGAGATCATGGCGTTCCGCTCGTACGTGGCCCTGGGGGGCTCGCTGCTAGTGGTGACCTCGCCCGGCTGGCTGAGCGCTGCGCCCAGCCTGGCCAACCCGCTGCTCTCGTTCTTTGGCGTCCATGCCCAGCGCGAGGTGTTGCCGGTGCGGGTCTGGGGCAACCTGATTCAGGACCACCCGCTCGCCAAGGGTCTCGATCTCAAGGCGGTGATGGCCAAGTGCGCTGTCGGGCTCGATGCTCCTCCTGGCTCGGCAGTCGTCGGCTGGAAGGACAAGAACCTCGTGGTCGCGCTGCCGTTTCACGAGGGGCGCGTCGTCGTCGCCACGCTCGGGCAATGGTTCCATCCCGACGTTTCCAAGATGGGCGAATGGTGGCGCATGGCGCCGTTGACTCGCAATGGAACCGACGCAGATCAACTACCCCCGGAATCGGGCGATGGGCTGCAAACGCCGCTCCTTCGGCACGTGGTTGCCTGGCTCGGTGAGGGTGGGTCGCTCCCCGACGACTTCCGCAAGGCGGACCACACGATGCTGGAGGTCCAGTTCCGGTATCGCCCTAGCGAGGAGCTGCGCCCTGCAC
This sequence comes from Singulisphaera sp., assembly GCA_027451445.1. Classification (GTDB taxonomy): domain Bacteria; phylum Planctomycetota; class Planctomycetia; order Isosphaerales; family Isosphaeraceae; genus DAIDJG01. The sequence continues at coordinate 31,280 of DAIDJG010000409.1, read as the reverse complement.
TTGATGCCTTCATCGCCCGTGCGGGTAAGCGGCGCGAGGAAGCGCTCTGGGCGGCCGGCGAGGCGCTCAAGACGAAGCCCTGGAACCAGGAGGGCAACCGGCTCGACGACGCGTGGGCCAGCGCCATTGAAGCCGAGCGGCAGCTTGACCCGCGCTACCTCGAAGCCCTCGTCCGCGAGTTTCCCCGAGGTACACTCCGCCCGTTCGCCCAGTGGGAAGCCGCCGAGTTCGCACGCATCAACGCGCTCCGGGAATTCCATGCCGCGAATGGAGCCGTGTTGGTCGCCGGTTTCGCCAAGGTCGACGCGCCGAAGGGGTCTTACACCTGGGCCTGGGCCCGGATCCGAATCGCCCAGTTGGAAATCCAGGCCCAACGGCCGACCCCTGCACTCGGGCATGCCCGAACGGTCGCCGACGTCATGGGTGAGGGGGCGGAGAAATTGCTTGCGCTCGGACTGGTCGGTGCGAGTGCCGAGTGCCTCGGCCAGCCCAACGACGCGGTGCGTTACTATGAGTTGGCCCTGGCGGCCCCTGAGGTCTATTTCTTGCGAGACCTGGAAGACGAGGCTTGGTCGTCGCTGGTATGCGTTCGGCCCCCACGCGGCTTCGAATACTGGCACGGGTCCACCAAAAACGCCGCCGGGTGGCGGATCCGGGAACTGAAGCGATGATGGGAGCAGTCGCCGGAGCTTCGGATCGACTCACCCGTCTACGGGTGACCCGTCGACCCAACGATCCCTCAACGACTCCATTCCTTCCACCGGTATTGCTCGGTCGTGAAATTGGCCCTTGTTCGACACTCGGAGCACACTGTCCATCCAACGTGCCTCGCCCTCGCCGATCGACGGGCGTCCGTGGAAGGAACCGCTTCGGAGGCAACGGGGCTCATGATCTACCGTCTCGGCGCGAATGGCAATACCGCCAAGTTCACTATGATATTATTATGTTATGATATCGATAAATAATTATATGTAACGGGTCGACGGCGCTGGAACGGCGACCGAACTCCTTCTTGTCCTTCCCGGCATTTCAACGGGGATCCTGGCCGGCCATGAGATGCGGGTTATCTGCGAGAACTGCGTCGTTGCACGATCGCTTTCGCCCGATGTGTCGGCTATTTACGTAATATAATTAATTAAAGATAGTCATAAATTATTTTTTTATTGTGTGGGGATCTCGTCCGTGGAAATAACGTCGCGTAATTTCTGACGGACCTTCGTCAGGAATTCAGGTATGCTTCCCGGAGGGGAAAGCGATCGAGTCTGCGAACTGTCGGTCGTGGGAGCAGAGGCGATGTCCATGTACGCCGCGGGTGGCCACCAGGGCCGGTGGGATGGCGAGGACGGGGGGTGTTGGTCCCGTCGGCGGGCGCTTCGCGCTGCCCTCATCCTCGCCGGTGTGTCCGGTGGGGGGAATCTCTCCGGGCGCGCCAGTGCAGCCCCGGAAGAAGTCCGCGGCGACGTGCCGATCGACGACACAACGGCCCTGCTATTCTCGCCGGAGGCGCCACTGGTCCCGGCCGATGGTCTGCGAGACGCGCGGGCGGTCTGGTGCCGCGTCGCGCGTCGTCCGGATAGCAGCGTTCTGGTCTACCTGCACGGGCATAACGGTTATGTGACGGTGGACGCGTCGGGCCGATCGCGCGTCCCGGACTGGGCCGCGGGTGACGACGCGGGTCGCGCGGGAGCCACGGCCAAGCTCGCCGCTCCCTTGATCTACAAACTCGACCGACTGGACGCGGGCCGCGACGGCAAGACGCCCATCGTCCTGGTGCCGGAAGTGAGCACGCTCGCCAAGGGGTCGTTCTGGGCTAAGGAGCCGGCGGGTCAGTATGCGGACGCCTCGCGGTTGGGGGCGCTTGTGGCGGACTGCCTGGGGCGCCTGGCTCGCCTCGATCGTCCCGACGGTCGTCGATATCTCGCTGGCGGCGTCACCGTTGATCGGGTTTATCTTGCCGGCCACTCTGGCGCGGGGTTGCCCCTGGAGGAGGCGGTCGACGCATCATTAATCCGGCCCGGGGCGGGCAGCATGCCGGCGGATGTCTGGCTGTTCGACTGCACCTACTGGTCGAAGGTCGCGGGCTTCGTCCGGTTCTGCACGCGCTGGCACGAGTCGGGCCGCCTGGCCGGTGGCCGTCGAGACGCGTCGCGCTTCGTGTGCGTTTACCGGCCCCGGACGCAGACGGAAAAGGTCGCCGACGCGTTGCGCTCCGAGCTCGCGAAGCTGCGTGGCGTGACCGACGCCTCGCTTGTCGTCGATCACTCGCCTGAGAACTTCGACGAGGTTGTTCGGCCCGCCCTCCTGGCATCCGGCGTCCTGTTCGTACGGACGCACGTCCCGCACGACGAGATCCCCACATTCTTTATTCCGGCGTTGCTTGGAACTTTGGCGTCGTGAAATCCCGCAGCCGCGTCCGGCCGCGGGACACCGTGGCCAATGCTCGCAGCACCAGGATCGCTTACCTGTGTGGCCGGTAATCCGCTTAAGGGTAAGGACTAATGCAAAGAAACGGATACCACAGCCTTCGTTGACCCATCAGAGGAATGGGGGCGAAACACGGCCGTAAAGTCGCGAAGCGATCCGGGAGCGACGGCGGGTATAATGCCCGCTGCGGAGAAATTGCGATGCCGATCCACGATTGGTCCCGAGTACCCTCTGGGCTGTTTCACGACTTCCACCAAAGCTGGTCGATCCGGATCAAGGACGCGCTCAACTCCGGCTACCTATCCAGGGGGTTTGCGGCCTTCGTCGAACAACGGGGCGGGCCGAACGAGATCTACGCCAGCCGGGCGAACCGCATCGTCGTGAAGCACCACCTGGGCCGAATCATTGCTGTGATCGAAATCGTCTCGCCCGGAAACAAGGACAGCCGGGCGGCCCTCCGGGATTTTGTCGACAAGACCGTAGACTGCCTCCGTAAAGGCATTCACGTGCTGATCATCGATCTGTTCCATCCGACTCAGCGTGATCCGTACGGAATTCACAAGGTGATCTGGGATGAGATCGTTGAGGAAGAATTCACGTTTCCCGAAGGGAAGGACCTGATTCTGGTCTCGTATGAGACCGGCGGCGAGCGCACGGCCTACATCGAGCCGGTGGCTGTTGGTGAGGCACTGCCCGACATGCCCCTCTTCTTGACGAATGACCTTCATGTCATGGTCCCACTCGAATCGACCTACCAGGCGACCTGGGACGCCAGTCCGGAGGAGTTGCGCATCGCGGTTGAAACGGGGGTGGTGCCGGAGCCTGAAGCACAGTGAGCGCCGGGCGAGCCTTCGTTCGCGCCGGGCTTGCTCTGATCCGATGCCTCAACGCAGCTAAGTTCGCCCGATTCCTCGATCGAAGAGGCATGCTTCCGCAGGCGCCGATCGTGGCCATGGCTCATTCCACGATGAGGGCTCCGTTGTTCCAGAATTCCATCCGCAGTCCCTCGCGTCCCGCCCACACCCTCAGAACGCCGAGTGCCTTGTCGTTCGGCGTCGCATTGCGTTGACCCCGGGCCTGTCGGATGGTTCGTGTGGCGCGGTCCACTTCGATCGTCATGACCCGGAACCGCCGCTCGCCGTTCTCGAACCGCATCGACCAGATTGACGTGTTGCGGCGGGCGCACGCGCGTGCGTAGCTCGCCACACAATGCCGCAAGGCTGCTCCCTCCCGGCGGAGTTGCTCGCCGGAGGTCAATTCGCGGATCGTCCAGCACCGCAAGCCGGCGTCGGCCTCGCGTTCGATGTGGCGGAACGCACTGCGATTCGTTCTGGCCGAGCGGCCATACGTTGAGTGAAGAGGAGGGCATGGTGGTCAGGCGAATTGACCGAAGTCAGTTTGATGCCTAAGATTTACGGTGGAGCGAGCCGCGAACGCACGGCGCGAGGGATGACGATGCACTTTCGATTCGACCTCGAGAAGACCATCCAGGCGACAGGGCTACTTCTTGAGCTCGAGGGCTCTCCGATCAGCAGGATGCGCCTCCTGAAGCTGCTCTACATCGTCGATCGGGAGTTGCTCACCGAATCCGGTCGGCCCCTCACCGGTGACGTGGCCGTAGCCATGAAATACGGGCCCGTCCTTTCCCATGTCTACGACCTTATCAAAGGTATCGCTCAAGACAGCGACGCCTGGCGTGAGTACTTCGACAGCGCGGGGTACAAGGTTTGCCTCAAGAGGAAGCCCGATCGGAGGGAGCTCACGAAGCGGGAGACGGAGAAGCTCATCGAAGCGACGAACCGCTACCGTGACGTAACTGACGAGGAGCTCTCGGAGGTCTCGCACGACTTTCCGGAGTGGCTCAGTCATTTTCAGGAAGCGGCCTCGACGCCGATCCCGTGGACCGAGGTCCTGGCCCAGCAGGGCAAGGGCGACTTGATCCCAATCGTCCTGCAAGATGAGGCGGACCGGATCGAGCTGGAGTCACTCTTCGGGAAGACGCCATGAAGGCTGGCGACACATTCTTCCTCAAGAAGGATGTTGCGGACCGCCACCTGCGGGTCATAATCTCGGACCCGGAACATTTTGCCGAGCAGGTCGTCTTCGTCACGATGACGAGCTACGACGTCACCAAGGAGAAGGTCTGCTTGATCCAGCCCGGAGAGCACCCGTGGGTCAAGCACCTGACCTGCATCGCTTATGACCGCATCATCGTATGCAAGGCGGCCGACCTGGAGACGATGGCGGACGCTTCGGCGATCCTGTGGGGTACACCGGTGGCTCAGGTCCTCTTGAGCCGGATCCGGGAAGGGGCAAGTCTTTCAAGGGACATCAAACCCGCGATCCTCGACATCCTGCTCGACCAGGGCGCCCTCGAGTGATCGCGGGAATTCCTTCCGTTCAATCGCTCCCTATTTCGTGCGTGGCTGATATACCGACCCCCAAGCGAAATCAGCCTGGTAAGTCGAGAATCCTACAAGCCTCTATGGTAGAGTCGCGTCTCTGAGCAGGGTCAGGCTCGGCGAATCCGAAAGCTCAAGGGGCGATCCAGGAACGGGCCACACGACCCGAATCTCAATGCCCGGAGGGGGACGGACTCGCGTTGGCGCTCGTAGGATCACGGCCATGATTGACGAGGGTTCGCGAGAGCATCCCGAGCGCTTCCGCACCACGCGCTGGAGCCGGATCGTCGCCGTGCGAGGGGGCGACTCGGCTCGCGCGCGCGAAGCGCTGGAGTCGCTCTGCCGCGACTACTGGTACCCGCTTTATGCGTTCGTCCGACGCAAAGGTTACGACGATGCTTCGGCCGAGGACCTCGTCCAAGGGTTCTTCGCCCGCCTCCTGGAGAAAAAGGACCTGGCCACGCTCGACCGACGGAAGGGGCGATTCCGCTCCTTCCTGCTCGCGGCGTGCACGCATTATCTCGCGAACCAAGCCGAACGCGCGCGTGCACAGAAGCGCGGCGGCGGTCGCGCGATGCTGTCACTCGACCCGGACGACGCCAGGGCGCGCTACGCCCGAGAGCCCGCGCACGAACTCACCGCCGAGCGGCTCTACGAGCGTCGTTGGGCTCTGACGGTGCTCGAACGTGTCCTCGCCCAGCTCGAAGGCGAGATGGCGAAGGCTGGTAAGCTCCGACAGTTTTCGGCGTTGCGTTCCGCGCTGCTCGGCGACGGCGGCCGCGCCGGGTACACCGCGATCGCCGCCGAGTTGGGCCTGAGCGAGGAGGCCGCCCGCGCTGCCGCGACGCGCCTCCGTCGCCGTTACCGCGAGTTGCTGCGACAGGAGGTCGCGGGCACCATCGGCGATCCCAGCGAGGTCGACGACGAGGTCAGCATCCTCTTGAACGCGCTGGCGGTTTGAGCCAGAAACAAAAAAAGAGACCGCGACGTCACACATCGAGGATTTTCCTTCTCTGACGGAGATCCCCCTCGACAACGAAGCGTTTCCCGGGGGCCTCCTTCCATGAGCACAACGCCCTGCTGTCCCGAGTGCGGTCTTCACGTGCCGCCGGATGCCCCGCTCGGGCTCTGCCCGCGCTGCCTGATGAACGCATCCTCCTCCGAGACGACGATCCGGAACCCGCCGCGTGCGGGCTCACATGCTGCGGTCGTCGGGTGGTCCGAAGAACTCGCGGCGCTTCGCGATTTGAAGCTCATGACGGACGAGGAGCTCGAACGTCACGCGAGCCTTGCCTCGGAGGACCCCTCGCGGCTGGCGCGGGTGCTCGTTCAAGCCAAAAAGCTGACCGCGTATCAGGCGGGAGCAATTCTCCAGGGCAAGGCGCGGGGTCTGCTGATCGGCGATTATCTCGTGGCGGACAAGCTCGGCGTGGGCGGCATGGGAGTCGTTTTCAAGGCGAATCATCGTGCGTCGGGGCAGGTCGTTGCCCTGAAGATCCTCCCGCCGTCGTTCGGGCGCGACCCGGACGCGCTGAGGCGATTCCGCCGCGAGTTCCAGGTCGCCGCTCGACTCCACCACCCAAACCTCGTCCCGGCGCTCGAGGCCAATCTGGATCGGGGGGTCCATTACCTGACCATGGAATACATCCCTGGCTGCGACCTCGACACCCTCGTGGAAAGGGGCGGCGCGATGGACCTCAAGCTGGCGCTCCATTGTGTCATCCAGGCTGCGCGCGGGCTCGAGGCTGCGCACAAGCAGGGGGTGATTCATCGCGACGTCAAGCCCGGCAACATCATGATCGATCCGGCAGGTACGGTCCGTGTCCTCGACCTCGGGCTGGCGCGTGTGATCGAGCAGTCCGGTCAGCTCGGCCGGACGGTCTCCGGCAAACTGACCGAGAGCGGCGCGTACCTGGGGACCGTGGATTTCCTCGCCCCCGAGCAGGCCGACGACGCCCGGTCCGTCGACGGCCGCGCTGACATCTACAGCCTCGGCTGCACGTTGTTTTTCCTCCTGACCGGGGCGCCTCCCTTTGAGGGCGATTCCGTTCTGAAACGGCTCCTGGCCCATCAAGATCGCCCGGCACCGTCACTGCGCGCCGCTCGGCCAGAAGTCCCCCAGGCGGTGGAGGCGATCTACCAAAAAATGATGTCGAAAAGTCCCTCGGATCGGCCGGGGACGATGAGTGACGTGATCCTCGCGCTGGAGGCCTGCCGGGCCTCAGCGCGCGAGGCGGGCGACGCGAGCGCGGATTTGAAGGATTTCGCGGGGAGGATCATGAAGAAGGCCTCGCCGCGCGGCCGCCGCGATCGCGACACCACGGTTTTCGCCCGCGAGACGTTGCGTGTGCCGAGTTTCGATCCCGACCTGCGGCTCGAGGACCTCATGACGGACTACCGTCCCGAGGGCGGACACAAGGAGTTGACGGAGGAACAACTGCCCCCGATTGTCTCGCGTCCCCTGCCCAAGCGAGTGCGTCGGCGGCGTCGGTCTTCACCCCCGTACCTATTGATCGCGCTGGCCCTGTTCGGTATCGCCCCGGCCTGCTATACACTGTGGCTAAAGACCGGGCCGACTCCAGTCGCAACGCGACCGGTCGTAACCGCATCCACCACACGACCCCCAAAGTCCGTCGTCCCGCCCCCCGCCGATCCGTTCCAGCCGGGTACCGTGTGGCTCGCACCCGAAAACAATACCCGCCTCACGGTCCTGGAGCGCCAGGGAGAATCGTTCCGTGCCAGGCTCGACGCCGGTGCCAACGTGCACAACATCAAGGGCACGATCAGGAAAGACCGGATCAACTGGTTCGCCAAAGACACGAAAGCCATCCAGGGCAAGCAGGGTTTTGACAACGAGGGGATCATCCACGGACGCGAGATTGCAATTTCCTCCTTCGCCCCGTCGACCCGAAGGCTTGTGGAGAATTACACGCTCGTCCCGTCGGAGCCGGCTCAACACGTCAGCGCGCGAACGCCTGAGGTGTTCCGTCCGTTGTTCAACGGAACGGATCTGGACGGCTGGGCTGGCGATGTCGACGGCTTCGAGGTCCGCGACGGCCTCCTCCGCGCGAAAACGCCCGAGCCGCTAACCATTTATACGCGCGATCAATACTCGGATTTCGTCGTCCGCGTCGAGTATCGGTTTACGCCAAGAGGCAACGGGGGACTTGCCATTCGCTACCCGGGGACGGGGCTGGCGTCGGAAATCGCGATGTGCGAGATCCAGATTCTCGACGAGCCGAGTTTTCCCAATATCGACCCGCGCCAGGCCACGGGATCGGCCTACGGCATGGTCGCCGCAGCGCGAGGCCACCTCCGCCCGACCGGCGAGTGGAACACCCAAGTCGTCACCGTTCGCGGCTCAACGATTCGCGTCGAGTTGAACGGTGCTGTCATTCTCGACACCGACCTGAGCCAGGTTCACGAGTTCATGAACGTCCAACGTCATCCGGGCAAGGATCGCACGACGGGGTACCTCGGGCTGGTTAGCCAGGACGCGCCCGTCGACTACCGGCGGATCGAGATCGCGGACCTCACGAGGGCCGCGCAAGGCCCCGACTGAGAGTCTGTCCCGGAAGTGGAGCGGAGTCGGAAAACGGGGACTGGCTCCGAGTCTTCGAGGTGCCTGTCCCCGTTTTCCGACGCAGCGGGAAGCGTGAAAATGGGGACAGGCACCGTCCGAAGACGTCCGGAGCCAGTCCCCATTTCCACGCTTCCCGCGCTATTGGGACGGATTCAGAGTGATCGTCGTGGATGAGATCGATTGCAAATCTCCGAGTCGCGGGATCACTGCGCGCTGATGGCGGCTCACGATGCGCGATGTTCCCATGACTGCAAGACGTGTCATCGAATCAAGGCGGGCTCAGACGGAGCCCTGCTCTCCCGATGTCTGCGCACCCGTAACTTCGAAGAGAGAAACATTCCGGCGTAACACGACCCGGCGACAGTTGGACAGCGGGCCGACGTGGCAATACCGACAGCACGGTTGACGATTGCACAGACGGGTTGCTAGTCATTGAAGCGTCACGAAGCGATAATCAGTTAGCTTGCGCCCAAGGTTCCGTCTCGCCTGCTCGGGGTCCAGGTTCAACCTATGTCGGAACTTCATACCGAAGATCGGTCTCCAGGCCGATTCCCGACGACACAATGGAGCCGCGTGGTGACGGCCGGGAGTCACGACGACGGACAGGCTCGGGAGGCCTTGTCGATGCTGTGCCAGGCGTACTGGTATCCCATCTACGCCTTCGTCCGTCATCGGGGGTTCTCGCCGGAGCAGGCCGAGGATCGAACGCAGGACTTCTTCGCCTACGTACTGGAACGCGACTTGATCGCGAGGGCGGACCCCTCCCGAGGACGCTTCCGCGCCTTTCTGCGCACGGTGTGCGCTCGGCATTTGATGGGTGATTGCGATCGGCAGAGCGCGGCCAAACGGGGCGGCGGCCGGCAGCGGCTCGCGATCGATCCACTCGACGCCGAACGCCGCTACGCACTCGAACCCGCTCACGAGATGACCGCGGACCGGATCTTCGACCGAACGTGGGCCTTGACCCTGCTCAGCCGTGTCGTGGAACGGCTTCGTAGCGAGTACGACGACTCGGGCCGGTCGGCCAGGTTCGAGGAACTGATCGCTGTTCTGACCCGAGACCCCGAGTCTACTCCCTACGCGGAAATCGCCCGTAGGCTGGGGACCAGCGAAGGGAACGTCCGCGTTGCGGTCCACCGTCTCCGGCGCCGCTACGGTGTCCTGCTGCACGAGGAGATCGCGGCGACCGTCGGGGACTCCACCCAGGTCGACGACGAGATTCAGGCTCTTTTTGCCGCCCTGGAAGCTTGAGCCCGCGCGGGCGGGCGCAACGCTCGCGGTCATTGACGCAATGAAAACGAGGTGGCTTCTGGTGCCGGATGCGAACACGAGTGAGATGGGTGCGATGCGCGGGGTCGGAATATGTCCCGACTGCGGCGAACGATTGCCGGGTAATTCCCCGGCAGGTTTATGTCCCCGGTGTCTGCTTCGCCTCGGAGCCACGTTCGCGCTGGGGTCGAACGCATCAAGATCGCGTAAAGAGGGGATCGCACCCTTCGCGATGCCGGCGGCACGGATCCACCTGCACGAGTCGTGTGATGATGCTCCGCTGATCCGACCTGCTGCAAGGGACGGTCACGGGTCTCCCGAGTCAACCACGCGCTATCAGCTCGTGGGTGAGCTGGCGCGCGGAGGCATGGGAGCGATCTTCCAGGGCCGCGACCTCCACCTCGGCCGCGACCTGGCGGTCAAGGTGATGCGCGAGGAACACCGCGAACATCCCGAGATGGTCCGTCGGTTTGTCGAGGAGGCGCAAATCGGCGGGCAACTCCAGCATCCCGGAATCGTCCCGGTGCACGAGCTGGGGCGTCTATCCGACGGGCGGATGTTCATCGCGATGAAGCTCGTGAGGGGACGCACCCTGGCTGTGGTTCTGGCGGCGCGTCGGAGCCCCGACGAGGAACGGATGCGGTTCATCGGCATCTTCGAGCAGGTCTGCCAGACCGTGGCCTACGCCCATTCGAAGGGCGTGATCCATCGCGACCTCAAGCCGTCGAACGTGATGGTGGGCAGTTTTGGCGAGGTCCAGGTGATGGACTGGGGCCTCGCGAAGGTGCTCGATCAGGGTGGCGCAGCCGACGACGAACGGACCGTCTCCGCGGGCTATGACGCCTCGGCGGTTCGGACCTTGCGAGACGATTCCGAGCAGATGGAATCGCGCGCGGGATCGATCCTGGGTACTCCTTCGTACATGGCCCCAGAGCAGGCGCGCGGCGCCATGGACACGCTCGATGAGCGGGCTGACGTGTTCGCCCTCGGCTCCATCCTGTGCGAAATTCTGACCGGCCAGCCGGCGTTCGTGGCCGCTACGACATCCGAGGTTTACCGTAAGTCGGAGAGCGCGGATCTTTCGGATGCGTTTCAGAGACTCGACGCCTGCGGGGCCGATGCCGAGCTCCTGGCGCTGGCCCGGTCGTGCCTCGCGGCCGCACCGAAACATCGGCCTCGCGACGCGAGCGTCGTCGTGCTCGGACTGACCGCGTACCTGCGTGGCGTGGAAGGGCGATTGCGGGATGCGGAGTTGGCGACGGCGCGGGCCGAAGCACGCGCCGCGGGCGAGCGACGGCGCCGGCAGTTGACGCTGGCGCTGGTCGTGTCGGTGCTCGCCACGGGCGTGATCGGCGCGGCCGGTTGGAGATGGGTGGACCGCGAACGACGCCGGCGTCTGGGAACCGTGGAATCCGCAGTCAATGCGGCCCTCGTCGATTCCGTGAAGAAACGCGAGAAGGCGATCGCGGCGGGAACCGCCCCGATCCTCTGGGTCGAGGCCATCGAGGCGGCGCGTCGCGCGGAGACGCTCCTTGCGGGCAGCGACGTGAGCCGAGCGCAGAAGGAGCGAGTGCGCCAGTTTCTCGACGAGCTCGTGCGACAACGCGAGTCGATCGAGGCCGTGGAAAAGGACCGTCGCATCGTCGAGCGTCTGGCTGCGGTCCTCAACGACTTCGGCGTGCACACCGACGAGCGAAAGGCCAGCTCCGATTATGCCGCTACGTTTCGTGCTTATGGCGTCGATGTCGAGTCGCTCGATCCCTCGACGGCCGGCCGTTTGCTGGCGGCAAGCCCGGTCGCCGCGGAACTTGCCAGCGCGCTCGATCAGTGGGCCATCCTGCGCCGTGGTTGGGTGCTACGCGACCCCGCGGGGGCCGATCGCCTGGTCGCCGTGGCGAGGGCCGCCGATCCCGATCCATGGAGGAATCGTCTGCGCGATACGGTCGGCCACACGGCTGGAGGCCCGACCCATCGGCTCGAAGTGCTGGAGCGACTTGCCGCCACCGCGGATGTGGAACATCTTCCCGTCACGAGCGTCACCAGACTGGCAACCGCACTCGCGATCCTGGGAAGACGCAACATGGCGATCGATCTATTGCGCCAGGCGCAGGCGTCGCATCGGGATGATTTCTGGGTGAACGCCGATCTGGGTCGCGAATTGACGGCCGCGAACCGTTCCGAAGACGCGGTCCGCTTCTATGCCGTCGCGTCGGGAGTGAGGCCCCAAAGTCCGTTGGCACTGAGTGGTCTGGGCAAATCGCTGTTGCTCAGCGGCCAGGCTGCCGAGGCTGCGGACCTGTTTCGCGAGTGGACGCGGCTTCGACCCGAAGACCCACTCGCGCACGTCGCGCTCGGTTCGGCGTTGCTCGCTCTGGGAAAGTCGTCTGACGGCGAGGGAGAACTCGCGGAGGCGAAACGATTGAAGCCGAAGGACTGGATGGTCCGCGATCAGGTCGCGCTCGCATTCTCGGATCGCGGCGACTGGGACGCCGCTATCCAGGAGCAGCGCGAGGCCGTTCGCCTTTTCCCGGCGATGGGCGTGGCGCACAAGGCGCTCGCGCACGCCTTGCAATCGGCCGGTCGGCTGGACGAGGCTGTGGCGGAATTCCGCGAGGCCGTGCGACTCGATCCCCGCATTTCCGCGTCGCATCTCTTCCTCGGCCGGGCGCTGCTCGAGGCGGGCGAGCCGCGTGGGTCGCTCGATGCACTGGCTCGAATCGAACCTGGCCCGCCGCCGGACCCCTTCATCACGGCGGGCATGCTCACGTCGCGGGCCGAGCGGCTTCTTGCACTCCAATCTCGCCTTCCCGCCGTGATCGAGGGTTGTGAGACACCGGCGAATGCCGAGGAGGCTGCGTGCTTCGCCCGACTGGCCTTCGCGCAAAACCGGCCCGACGAGGCGGCTCGGCTCTGGGCCCGGGCGTTTGCCGCGGCACCCGATCTCGCGGAGGATCTGGTCGCGATGAATCGGTTCCAGGCCGCGCGTGCCGCAGCCCGCGCTGGGACCGAAAGCGACCGGCCGCTCGCGGAATCAGGAGCGGAGTGGCGTCGACAGGCGGTGGAGTGGCTCCGTGCCGATCTTGCGGCCTCGACGACGGTCCTGAATTCGGGGACGGCATCGCAGCGCGCGGGCATCGCTCGACGACTCAGCCGGTGGCAGGTCGATCCGGCGCTGGCGTCCCTCCGCGATGAGCCGGCGCTCTCGGCGCTTCCGGAATCCGAGCAGCGTCCCCTGCGCGAACTCTGGGATCGCGTCCGGGCGGCATGCTCGGCGAACTCTGTCCCGGTGACTCGCCGCTCAGAGCCCGATCGAAATTTCTGAACGGTGCTGTAACATCCAGGGACGGTTTCCTAATAGGCAAGAGGCCGAGCGTCTTCGAGGCTGTGGTAGGGGCCGTTCGGGTTTCGGATCCGACCGCGTCAGGAGGCGCCGGCGCGGCGGAAATCCCTGGAAAGGCCGTCAACCCGCCATCGGGGGAGCATCCGGTCCGCGCAGATTCCGCCGACGTGCGACAGGCGTCCGTCCCAGACTCCGTCCACCGGCTCGCATCGCGAGGGAATTCGAACGATGAGGCTGCAAACTCACCTGGCTGTCCTTTCGCTCTTTGTGCTCGGGCTCTTTGGTCCCGATGTCCACGCTGCCGACCGGCCCTCGCCGAAGCCAAAGCCGCTGGCTGTGCTGTTCCTGGGCGACCGCGCCGGTCATCGCCCGGCCGATCGTTTCGAGCAGTTCGCCCCGGTGCTCGCAGGGCGTGGGATCGAGCTGACATACACCGAGAACGTGTCGGACCTCAACACCGAGAACCTGGCCAGGTACGACGCGCTGGTGATCTACGCCAACACGACAGAGATCTCGAAAGACCAGGAAAAAGCTCTGCTGGACTATGTCGCAGGCGGCGGAGGGTTCGTCCCGCTGCACTGCGCCTCGTTCTGCTTCCTGAATTCGCCCGAGTACATTCGTCTGGTGGGGGCCCAGTTCCAGAAGCACGGCACGGGCCAGTTCGAGACGACGGTCGTCGATCCGGACCACGCGATCATCAAGGGCCTCGAACCGTTCCCCACCTGGGACGAGACCTACGTTCACACCAAACACAACACGAAGGACCGCCACGTCCTCCAGACCCGGGATGACCAAACGGGTTCCGAACCCTGGACATGGGTCCGCACGCAGGGCAAGGGACGCGTCTTCTACACGGCGTACGGCCATGATGCCCGTACCTGGGGCCATCCGGGTTTCCACGATCTGGTGGAGCGCGGCATCCGCTGGGCGGCAAACAAGGGTGACGTGTTGGATTCGCGTCCCCGCGTCGCGAAGGGGCTCACGCCGTTCGAGTACGAGAAGGCCGAGATCCCGCTCTACACGCCCGGCGCACGCTGGGGCACGCTCGGCGAGCCGATCCGCAAGATGCAGAAGCCGCTTTCGCCCGAGGAATCGCAGAAGCACCTGGCTCTGCCCGACGGCCTTGGAGCGAAGCTGTTCGTCGCCGAGCCGCAGATCTTCAAGCCGATCACGATGACCTGGGACCACCTCGGCCGGCTCTACGTCGCCGAGACCCTCGACTACCCGAATGAGATGCAGCCGAAGGGACGCGGCCGTGACCGCATCTCGATCGTCGAGGACACCGACGGCGACGGCAAGGCCGATAAGGTCAGCCTCTTCGCCGACAACCTCAGCATCCCGACCTCGTTGTGCTTCGCCAACGGCGGGCTCATCGTGGCGCAGGCCCCGGACATGCTCTTTCTCCGCGATACCGACGGCGACGGCAAGGCCGACGAGCGCAAGGTCCTCTTCACCGGGTTCCACACGAACGACACGCACGCCGGTCCGTCGAACCTGCGCTACGGCCTCGATAACTGGATCTACGCGATCATCGGCTACGCCGGTTTCAGCGGCGACGTCGGTGGCGAACACCTGAGCTTTCGCCAGGGGTTCTTCCGGTTCAAGCCGGATGGCTCGAAGCTCGAGTTCCTACGCTCCACGAACAACAACTCCTGGGGCGTCGGCATCAGCGAGGAGGGTCTTCTGTTCGGCTCGACGGCCAACGGCTGCCCGAGCGTCTACATGCCCATCCCGAACCGCTACTACGAGTCGGTGAAGGGGATGGCACCAGCCGTTCTGGCGAACATGGCCGACTCGAACCGGTTCTTCCCGATCACCGAAAACGTCCGGCAGGTCGACTGGCATGGCGGGTTCACCGCGGGCGCCGGTTCGGCGCTCTATACGGCTCGAACGTTCCCGAAACACTACTGGAACCGCACTGCATTCGTCGCCGAGCCCACCGGTCACCTCGTCGCCACGTTCACTCTGCACCAGGACGGCACCGACTTCCATTCGCACAACGCCTGGAACCTCGCGGCGAGCGACGACGAATGGACTTCGCCGATCCTCGCCGAGGTCGGCCCGGACGGCCAGGTTTGGATGATCGATTGGTACAACTTCATCGTCCAGCACAACCCCACGCCCGAAGGCTACAAGACGGGTAAGGGTGCTGCGTACGAGACGCCCCTGCGCGACAAGACACACGGGCGTATCTACCGCATCGTCGCGAAGGACGGCAAGCCGAGCGACCAGCCGAAGCTCTCGCTGGACGATCCGAAGGGGCTGATCGCGGCGCTGAAGAACGACAACATGTTCTGGCGCCTGCACGCCCAGCGTCTGCTGGTTGAGCGCGGAAAGACGGACGTCAAGGACGACCTGCTGAAGGTCATCGAGCAGGACACGTCGCGCGACGCCCTCGGCCTCTCGCCAGCGGTGATCCATGCGCTGTGGGCGGCGA
This sequence comes from Singulisphaera sp., assembly GCA_027451445.1. GTDB lineage: Bacteria > Planctomycetota > Planctomycetia > Isosphaerales > Isosphaeraceae > DAIDJG01. The sequence goes on along the minus strand of DAIDJG010000409.1, from coordinate 15,825 downwards.
ACGGTCTGGGTGTGCTCGATGGTGGGGAGCCGTCGCTCTCGAGCGCGCAGAAGGCGGCGTTTACGCATCCGTCGTCTGCGGTACGGCGGAATGCGGCGCTGGCCTTTCCGCCGAACGTAGCGGCCCCGCTCATCGTGAAGCACGCGCTTTTGAAGGACCGCGAGACGCTCGTCCGGCTCGCCGCATTGCTCGCGCTGGCGGATGCGGCCTCGGCCGACTCGAACGCGGTTGCGGTCGCCTCGGCGGTCTTTGATGGAGCGGTGGACAACGATCGTTGGCTCTCCGATGCCGCGGCGGCGGCCGCAGCGAAGGACGCTTCGGGCTTCCTCGTGAGCGCCGTCACTCGCAAGTCGTCCAAAGGCCCGAGCCCTGAAGCCCTGAGCGTTGTTTCGCGAGTCGCCGAGCACTATGCGCGGGGCGCGGGTAATCGAATGTTGGGCGAGATTCTGCGCCAACTTCCGGGAGCCGACGCCAGGGTCCGTGACGTCCTGGTCGCGGGCTTCGCGAAGGGCTGGCCGAGGGACAAGGCGCCGGAGCTTGGCGGTGATGAGAAGACGATCGCTGCGTTACTGCCGAAGCTCTCGACCGACGCGCGCGGTCAGATGCTCGGGCTCGCGTCGCGCTGGGGGGTGAAGGGGCTCGATGGGTACGTCGCCCAACTCGCTCGGGACCTGCTCGCCGCGGCCGCCGACTCCGCGAACAACGATGCCGCCCGCGTTGACGCCGCGCGGCAGCTCATCGACCTTCGCAAGAACGACCCGCACGTTGCGCAGGAGCTGATCGCCCTCGTCATGGCGAAAACGCCGCCCGAGGTCGCGAGCGGTCTGATCGCGGCCGTCGCGCGTAGCGACTCGCCCGAAGTGGGAACCGCCCTTGTCGACGCGATGGGGCCAATGACGCCCGCCGCACGGCAGGCCGCGTTGCTCGCGCTCCTCGGTAAGACGGACTGGACCGGCTCACTCGTTGGAGCCATCGAGGCGGGCAAGGTGCCGATGTCGCTGCTCACCTTGTCGCAATCTCAGGCTTTGGCGATGCACCCAGACAGGTCGATCGCCGACCGGGCCAAAGCCCTCCTGGCCAGGGGCGGTGGTCTGCCCGACCCGGATCGCGAGAAGGTGATTCAGGCCCTGGCTCCGGTCGTGCTGAAAGGTGGCGACGCTTCGCGCGGCAAGGAGATCTTCAAGAAGGAATGTGCCAAGTGCCACACGCACTCGGGCGAGGGCGGCAAGGTCGGCCCCGACCTCACTGGCATGGCCGCACATCCGAAGAGCGAGCTCATCGTCCATATTCTCGACCCAAGCCGATCCGTCGAGGGAAATTTCCTCCAGTACACGGTCTCGACCACCGACGGCCGTGTACTGAACGGCTTGCTCGCGGGTGAGACCAAGACGACGATCGAGCTGCTCGACGCCGAGGGGAAGAAGCAGACGATCCTTCGCGATGACATCGACGCGCTCAACTCGTCGAAGAAGTCGCTGATGCCGGAAGGGTTCGAGAAGACGATCCCGTCCGAGGGTCTGGCCGACCTGCTCCAGTTCCTCGCCCAGAAGGGAAAATACCTTCCGCTCGACCTCCGCAAGATCGCGACGGTGACGACGACGAAGCCGCTCATCTCGGAGACCAGGCCCAACCCCGCGCGGCTGGTCTTCGAGGACTGGGGCCCGAAGGTTGTTGAGGGCGTGCCGTTTACGCTCGTGGACCCTCAAGGCGACCACGTGCCGAACGCCGTCATGCTTCAAGGCACATTCGGGACGGTACCCTCGAAGATGCCGAGGGACGTTAGCTTGCCCGTCAATGGTCCGGCGAAAGCGATCCACCTCCTGAGCGGCGTGTCGATTTTCGGTTTCCCCGCCGGGCGTGAGGGAACGGTCTCGATGATCGTGCGCCTCACGTATGAGGACGGATCAACCGAGGAGCACGAGTTGAAGAACGGCGTCCACTTCGCCGACGTGAACGGATCGAAGGACGTCTCGGGTTCCAAGCGCGCGTTCCAGCTCGGCGGGCAGCAGGTCCGCTACCTCACGGTTGTCCCCAGGAAAAAAGAGGCGATCGCCCGCATCGAGCTCGTCAAGGGCAGCGACCGCTCGGCGCCGATCGTCCTGGCGGTAACCGTGGAAGGCTTTGAGTAAGAGTCTGTCCCGGAAGTGGAGCGGAGCCGGAAAAGGGGGACTGGCTCCGAGTCTTCGAGGTGCCTGTCCCCCTTTTCTGGCGCGGGCGTGGAAACGGGGACGGGCACCGTACGACGACGGCCGAAGCCAGACCCCATTTCCACGCTCCCGGGACTTGTGGGACAGACTCTAACGGAACTCCTCATCGATCGACTACGTCGCCCAACCTCTCCGCGTCCGACATCGCACCGACATGCCCCCGAAGGGAGACTCCGCGATGAACGCTTTGTGGCTTGCCTGCCTGCTTTCCGCACTCCTCGCCGCGCCTGAGGAGCCGAAGCCGCCCGAAGGCACTCCGGCGTCGACAAACATTCGCGGCGCGGAGTACCCGAGGATCGGCGACGACCTGCGCGTCACCTTCCGTATCAAGGCGCCGGACGCCCAGAAGGTTGAGTTCGGATTTTTCGACAACAAACGTTACGAGGCGAAAAAAGGAGACGATGGTTTCTGGACTGCGACCACCGATCCCGTGGTCCCCGGGTTCCACTATTACCGTATGTGGATCGACGGCGTGCAGGTCAACGACCCGGCGAGCCAGACGTTCTATGGCACGGGTAAGGACACGAGTGGGATCGAGGTGCCTGAGAAAGATGTCGACTACTACGCGCCCAAGGACGTGCCGCACGGCGAGGTGCGCGAACGCTGGTACTTCTCGAAGACCACCCAGAACTGGCGGCGCATCTTCGTCTATACCCCGCCCGGTTATGACAGCGACCGCGAGACGCGCTATCCCGTCCTCTACCTCCAGCACGGAGGCGGCGAGGACGAGACCGGCTGGCCCCGGCAGGGCCGCATGAGCTTCATCCTCGACAACTCGATTGCCGCGAAGAAGGCCCGGCCGATGATCGTCGTGATGGAGCAGGGCTACGCTCGTCGTCCCGGCGAATCCGCGACACCACGGCCAGCCCAGCCAGGACCGAACGCGCCTCGGCCCGATTTCAGCCGGATGTTCGGGGCGTTCGAGGATGTGATGATTACGGATCTCATCCCGATGATCGACGCGACCTATCGCACGATCCCCGACCGCGAAAACCGCGCGATGGCGGGCCTCTCGATGGGCGGCATGCAGACGTTCCAGATCACGCTGAAGCACCTTGACACGTTCGCCTACCTCGGGGGCTTCAGCGGTGCAGGCGGCGGCTTCGGCGGTACCTTCGACGTGAAGACAGCGCACGGCGGTGTTATGGCCGACGCTGATACTTTTAACAAGAAGGTGAAGGTCGTCTGGCTCGGGATCGGCACGACCGAACCCCAGCGCATGTACGAAAGCGTGAAGAACTATCACGAGGCCCTCGAGGAGGCCGGAATCAAGCACGTCTACTACGAGTCGCCAGGCACCTCGCACGAGTGGCTGACCTGGCGCCGCTGCCTGAATGAGTTCGCCCCGCTGCTGTTCACCAACACACCGACCGCCGCGTCGACCAGCACACGGAACGGTCGTCCGCCGAGGCAGCCGATCGTCCTGAACCCGGACGACGTGCCCGCCTTTCCCGAGCCCCCGGCCGGGATCGACGCGGAGAAAGACGTTCCGCATGGCAAGCTCGAAATGATCTCGTACGACTCGAAGTCCGTCGGCACGACCCGCAAGATGCAGGTCTACACGCCGCCGGGATACTCACCGGAAAAGAAGTACCCCGTGCTGTACCTCTTGCACGGCATCGGCGGCGACGAGACCGAATGGCAGCGCTTTGCCAGGCCGAGCCTCGTCCTCGACAACCTGCTCGCCGAGGGGAAGGCCGAACCGATGATCGTGGTGATGCCCAACGGCCGCGCCCGGCAGAACGACCGTCCCGAGGGTAACGTGTTCGCCTCCGCCCCGGCCTTCGCGGCGTTCGAGAAGGACCTGCTTGAAGACGTCATTCCGGCGATCGAATCGAAGTACTCGGTCCAGGCCGACCGCGAACATCGCGCCCTGGCCGGGCTCTCGATGGGAGGCGGCCAATCGCTCAACTTCGGACTGGCCCACCTCGACACGTTCGCCTGGATCGGTGGATTCTCCTCGGCGCCCAACACGAAGCCACCCGCGGAGCTCATCCCCGACCCCGCGGCGGCGAAGACGCAACTGAAGCTCCTCTGGGTCGCTTGCGGCAACAAGGACAACCTGATCCGCATCAGCCAGGGTGTCCACGCCTATCTCAAGGAAAAGGACATCCCGCACGTCTGGCATGTGGACGGCCACGCGCACGATCCGACGGAGTGGAAGAACAACCTCTACCTCTTCGCACAGAAGGTCTTTCGCTGAGTCGAAGTGAGATGCGTTGGCCTTGCCCTCCGTTTCGGAGACCTTGCCGATCGTGGATCGCCTGCGCCGGCCGCGCCAACAGAAAGCGCAGGCATAGCTCCGGCTGCGGAATTGAAGGGACGCGCTGGCTACCTCCGGGCAATGCCCGCCCGGATTCTTCAGCAGCCTCGATGATCCGAACTGCTGAAGATCGACCCAAGTCTTTAGTAGCGAAGGTTGGACTTGCACCCACACCCGGTTGCCAGGACCGGGTTTTGAGTCCGGCGCGTCTTACTTTCGGTGGTATCGGCGTGACGCTAAGCTCATGTTGCAAGTTTCAATAAGCAGTCGCTCAGAGATCATCCTTGTCCGCAGGCCATTGACGCCACGTTGGGCTGACGCGGCCAGCGTTTGTAATAAAAATGTACCAATTGGAGCCTTCATCTGCCAGAGGGTGAGGAGTTATCGCTCGATTTTCTGGGTCGTACCGGTGCGTACGGTCGAGGAACCCGATCGAGCAGGCGGGCACTGCACCCGTGTCCTCCGTTCCACAAGTTATGCTACGGCATAATAGTTGCGCCAATCAATGGTGCATGTGGTTGCACTATGGCGGCACGATCGAGCCAGCGAGTCACGGGCCAGATCCTGCGCCAGAGCGGTTGATCCGATCTTCAAGGTCAGCCAAGGTCGCGAGAATGTCGTCGAAGTTCGCGGGTTCGGTGAGATACATGTCCCGCATCGCCTGGTAGTCACGCCGCAGCGAGGCTTTCCGCTCGGCTGGAGGTACGAGACGAAAAGTACCCGGCTTCGCCTGGCCGTAGTTCGCCCACGAACTGCCGAAGAATTGGCTCTTCCATTCCACGACCCGGTTGCGGAGGTCATGTTGGTCGATGGCTTTGCCTGCTGTCGGGTGTTTTCCCAGCGCCGCCGTGTCCGCGTAATGGCGGGAGAACCTATCCGGGGTTGGTTTCTCAGTTGGTCGGTGATATTCGGTGTGCAGGATCGTGGCCTTCTCCCAGAAGCTCCGCTCGACTTTGAGGGCAACGACTTCGCAGCGCCAGTCGAGGAATGCATCGGGCAGGATTTCGGCAACCCAGGGCCGGATCGGGTGCCGGCCGATCGGTTGCTGGTCGGTGAGAGAGCCGAATTCCAGCTTCACGGAGCGTTTGAGATAGTCGAATCCTGCCGGCTGCGACGTCGGATAGCGAAAGAGGAGCACCGGAGAGTTGGTGTTGGCGTCCGTCAGAAACTCGAACCAGCCTTGTTCGCTCGGCCCCAGCACGGCTGCGACCGCTAATTCGATCGCGGGTCCGATTTCGCTCTGCACAGCGGCTCCGCACGCCGCTTCGGCCCGTGTCATCCACTTGTTCGCCTGATTCCGGCTGGTACCCGCTTCGGGAAGTCCCAGGAAGGTGGGCGATAGCGACAGGTCGATGTCTTCGGAGAATCGCTCGATCACCCCGAACACCTTGGACAGCGAGGTTCCGCCTTTGAACACCAAACTGTCCGCGAACTCCGACTCGAACACGATGCCAAGCAGCCAGCACACCCAGAAATCCTTCTCCAGGATGACCGGGGAGACGTTTCGCCGCACCGCCGCTTGCTCGATGTACAGGCGGCGCTCATCAGGCGGCAGCTCGAGGAAGTTGAGTTTCATGCCTACTCCTCGGCGAGTTCTCGGAAAATCGGGTGCATCCAAGCGGGGGCAAGCTTGAGATCCTTCAGGAGTTCCCGTCGTTTGTCGGCAGGAAGCGTTCGTTTTAGGTGCCGAATCCGCTCCGGCGTCACGTGCTCCTGGCCCAGCTCGCGAAGGGCCTGGATGACCAGGCCGCTTAAGCGTCCCGCTGCCGCCATGTTCCGGGGCGTCGTCCGCCGAAGCTGGATCGTCGTCTGGCCGATCTTCACGGTCCGGCTCGGACCGTCGGTCAGAAACACCGCCCTCGCCGGCACCTGCTCGGACAACCCCAACGCGTTGGCGGCGTAAGCTCCCGCGGGCTGTAACCGGGTTCGGTCGCGTCCGGCCAAAGCTCGCGCGACCGTCTCTGAGGACGGCGAGAGCTGCCCGAGCACGGGGTGCTCCTGCGGGAAGTCGTACACGCCACGTGCGAGACGGCGGATCATGGCTTTCCGTGCAAGGCGGTGCAGAGCGAGGTCAACAGCTTCGCGGCTGCCGAGATCAAAGAAATCTCCTGGGACGAGCACGGAACCTCGTCCGCGTCTTTGGATACGTGCAACTATTCTGGAATCAATGCTTTGCGGTGACTTCCTCGTAGAACTCATGTAAGGAATTCTAGCCCATTTTCCTTACAAGCTCAAGGGTTATTCGGCAAGGCCCGTGATCAAGAAGCCGCCTTTATCGCCATCGCCCCCGGAGGGGGAGTTGCATGTGGGTAGACGAGCATGAAACAGCCCTGATTGTCGAAGCACGCAGTAGCTACGGCAGAGCCGTCTCCGACCCAAAATCGCTGAAGGAGGAACTGAAAAAGGCTTTGGACGTCATGTGAGATGGTGGCCATGCATCAAATCTGCAAGAATTGCCAACCGCCATCGTCCTCGTCATGGAAGACCCGTAGGATGGGTGACCCACCCTGTAAGATTCGTTTGAGTGTGATCACGGCGACGTTCTCGGGATCGGCAAATGGCCATTTGTCGGGCATGGTGCCTCCCCTGATTCGATCATATCCTCGATAACGGGCTGTGAAATGCTGACCAGGCATCAAATCTGAGCGGTCAGCGACGACTGGGCTGGCCATCAGTCTCTCGGTTCGATGCTGCGATTCCACCAAGTTCGCCGGGCCCTTCGATGGCTCCGAATTTCGCGCGCGGCCAGTATTCCGATGGTGAACACCTTCTCGATTCAATCGACCCAGTTCTTGATCTTCAGGCCGGGCACCAGGCGGAAGTCCTTCACGTTACGGGTGACGAGCGTGGCCCGGTTCGCGAGTGCGATGGCCGCGATGAGCAGGTCCCCGCGACCGATCTTTTTGAGTTTCCGGTTGGCATGCAACCGGTCAAACTCGGCGGCGGCTGCCGTGTCGATCCACAGAGTCGGGAGTTTGTCCAACTCAGTCTCGGCATCGATCAACCGCTGTTGGGCTTGAAGCACGGCCTGTCCATCCGCCGCCTTCAAACCGCATCGAATCGCCCCCGAGTTGCTCAATCCGGCTTATACTCGTCAGTGTGAGGTCTGAGGTGAACTGAAGCGCCCGTTCCACGACTCGCGGATGGCCGCGGACCAGATGGGTGAGCGTGTCGGTGTCGAGGACGAGCATCAGGCATTCTCGTCTTCGGCTGGTCGACACCCCGCGTACGTACCGTCAGAGCCGGGCAGTCTCCCACGCCGTCGCATCGCGTCTTCGACCATCCCTTCAATGTCCGGATCGTCCTTCCACTTGCCAGCCAGGTTGAGAATGGCCCTTTGCCGCATCTCGGCGGTCGGCTGACTGGAACTCAGCCATTGCCGGATGGCATCTTTGAGGAACCGCCACTCACCGGGCACCAGTTGACCCGGTAATCCTTGCGTCGTGGTTGCGCCGATCACGTCGGCTTCGGGCAATCGCAAGTACGACGACGCCTCGGCGAGCGTCAACACCTCTCGCTCCGGGAGGTTCGAGTGCGCAGGGTCAGATGTGGGAGTTGATTTGGGCGTTCTGGTTCGCTTCTCGCCTGCCGGACCATTCGCGACCGGTCTCGTGGTTTTGGGTCCCGGCTTCGGCCGCCCGGTGTGTGGCATCGTTCACTCCTCGTTCTCGCTGGGTTTGCGGACGGCTCCGGCGTACGGTCTTCTTCGCCCGCGCGTTGCCCCGTGCGAAGGTCCGGTTTCGTTGCCGAGCCTCGTCCTGAACGAAAGCCTCGAGGGAGTCGCCCATTCCCATGTTGAACTGGCGGTCGACGAAGGGCACGAGTGCAGCCTCTGCCAATCTGACACGGCCGTTCGTCATAACCGCGCTGCGTACCAACGAAAATGACGCCGTCCATCAGGGTTTGATGGATGACGCCATCATAGTACCGAAGGTGGGACTTGAACCCACACCCTGTTGCCAGGACCGGATTTTGAGTCCGGCGCGTCTGCCATTCCGCCACTTCGGCTATACGTTGCGGTGACGTTGCACTTGCGTTGCGGCGTTGGACTTACGGCCGTTTCCGGCCTTCAACGTCACGGCGACAGATTGTAGCAAAGCGAGCGTGACGTTGCCAGGGTATGTGTCCGAATTGTGCCAGGGCACAAGCCGCCTGGAGCCCGGGTCGCGCAGGCGGCGATCACTCGGACTTCGCGAGCAGTTCAATGACACGATTCAGTCCACAGGAATACGTTGCGACATCGAGGAATAATCGTGCAGTCCTCAAGGATCGACTCCAATACGGTTACAGGCCCGAGCGAGCGTACCTGAAGAGGGCTTTCCCCGTCTCGGACCAAACAGACTTACAGGCGCACCAGGGCCGGCTATGCCGGCCGGAATTCCCCTTGCGCGGCCAGCAACGGCCGGCCCTACTCTTCTGGCCGTTCGAGCCTAATCAACCTTCAGCTCCAGCGTTCCCATTTCCTTGAGGAATGCCGCCTTTGCCTCGCTCTGTGCTTTGCGCGTCGCTGCGCCCAGGTTGGGGTGGGATTGGCGTGTCTCGGAATAGTGTGTCCCCCCTGGCCCGAAGCCGAACGATTGGCTGAAGGAAAAGGAGGTCTGAATCTGAACGTTGTCGCCCTGGTTGCTGAGTTCGTCCGGTTTAAGCTCGGCAGCGCGGACCGTCGCGGAACCCTTAGCCCAAGCTTTCCAACGGCCGTTCGCGAGGCGGACCCAGAGGGTGATCTCGGCGGTCACTGCATCGAGATCGCTGCTGTTCGAGTGTCGCGTCACGACCGCGCCGACTCGCTTCCGCTCCACGACCGCGCGGAGCTGACGATCAATCATCTCCTGGCCGTCGCGAAAACCTGGGATGCCCGCCGCTCCGGCACTCATCGCCGCGGGAAAACCGCGAAACTGCGGGATGTTGGATCCAGGCTCAGGCATCAACATCGGGCCGAGGGTGACAAATCGCAGTCCACGGTCGTGGGCCACCTCGGTGGCGGCGCGACGAGCCAGCCAGTGGTCTTCCGACTCCGGTTGAGGGGGGAGGAGGTCGTCAAGGCTCACTTGCTCCCGGCCTTCTGTGTCGAGCCCACGGTCGCGCAGTTCTTCCTGCAGTGCGCCGACCGTTGACTTCTCCGGATTCGCAAACCGGCAGCGCCAGGCGAGCCGCAGAAGTCGGCTCATCTCCGTCGGTCGGCGCGTGACCTGGCGGACTTCAGCCGGTTTTACACACACGATCATAAGTTGTGTTGGCTCGGCATCGCGGGCATCGAGTCGGGCAAGCTCAGCCTCGATCCAACGAGACACTCGGTCATCCGGTTCCGGGTTGGCCGATCGGTCGCGTTTCCACGACTCCAGACGGCTGCGGTGGGTTTCCGACGCCCTACGCACAACGGCTGCTTCTTGTTTTTCCCAGCTCTCGTAAAGCGCAGGCACCGTTTGCTTGGCCCAGGCCCGGCGAACGATGAGCGACAGTCCTTCCTTGGGCGAGCGTTCCAGGATGGTGCCCACGACGGTTTCACCGCCGCGCAACTGGATCGAATCGGCCACAGATTCCTCTTCGTTTTTCAGAACCTCGGCGTAAAGTGCGAGACAGACGGTGAGCGTCAAGACCGTCACTGGATCACCTCGATTTCGGTTTTCGCGCACGGGGGAGCCGGCGTCAGCGCCTCAAGGGTTGGCCCGGTGGGTCGGGAAACGTCGGACAGGATTTGCAACAACAACTCGCGGGCTTCGAACCGATCTGATCTACGAGATCCTTGCAGCAACACTCCAATTTGACCTCAAACGTAAGCGAACCAGTTGAGGCGCTAAATCCTCCTGAAAACGAGTTCGGCGGCATGAACGGTCCGTAAGGACGGGACCCCGGATTGTTCCCTCCAGTCGTTGCGAACGGGGCTGCAAAGCCAGGAAGCGCGCCGCTCATTTGCTTCTGAGCACGCTCGAAATCTTCAAGGTTGTCGAAGCGTGTAACCTCGCCGTTGATTGCAATTTCGCCGACGAAGTGGGAGTCGATTTTTCCCGTAACAGACCTCGGCGGCGGAACGGCGACCGTCCCTGGCGACCTGGAGGTGGGGGCATTCGCGAGCTGAGGCAAGCTGGTTTCATGATCGGGAGGAGCGGGAGAGTCGGCGATCGGTTTGGGATCTAACGCTACCGCCTGACGTGGGTTGGCACCCGCAAACGGTGAGAGCGCGAGCGTGAGGGCAACCGCAACCCCAACCGCACCGGCGAGTGAGACCGTCAGATGATAGCGGAGGCGAGACCGGACCACCGCCCGCCCCAGTGTGCACGCCTTCGCCGTGACGCCGGCTCGTGCGGGGATCACGGTCTTCGCGGGCCAGGAACCGATGAAGCTCGTGGCGTTGCTTCCGCCCAGAGGCGGGATATAGGGCGCGGTCGACGCCTCGCAACCGAGGTCGCGGAGCAACTCCGCCATGAGAATCGCGGAGAGTGCGACTCCGCGTTTCATCAACCGGTATCTCAGTAATTCGCGCGCTTCTTCGAGCCGCCGTCGTAGCGTTCCGTACGCGAGTCCCAGCCGGTCCGCAACTTCGCGCTGGGTCCGGTCTTCGAGGTCGCAGAGGATCAGCGCAGTGCGATAGCGGTCGGGCAGGCTCTGGATTTCCTCGTCGAGGAGCGGGAGCGCTTCGCTCCAGGGTCCATCGGCGGTTGCGGACGCTTCCTGTCGACGACGACCCGCCACGTTCTCCCTCCGTCTGCGCGCCGACTCGGCCCGCTTGGCCTGGATCGCCGCATTGCGCGCGACGCGATGTAACCAGGGGCCGAGTGAGGCCTGCGCGTTCAGTTTTCGCCGAACCTTGGGCGCTTGGAAGACGAGAACGAGAAACACCGCCTGGTAGGTGTCGTCAACGAGCAACGGACCGCCCAGAACTCGCGCACAGACGGCGCGAACCATCCGGCCATGCCGCTCGGTCAGCGCCTCGAACGCAGCCTCGTCACGCTCCCCGACGAACAGGTCGAGCAAATCCAGGTCGGAGCGGTCTTCAAGGTCCACTGGTCTCATCGGGTACCCCTGGCAGTCCGGGTTGCGTTGTCACACGCTCGCTTCCCAAGAGAATAATGCAGCCGATCCGAAAAATGCGCACGGTTTTGGGCGGGAACGCTGACGCACGTCTCGAATCGCCGACGGTGGTCGAAGTAGGCCTTAGTCGCATGTCGCGCGTCATCCCGTCGATCGTTCCTGGCGGCGATATTCCAGCGGGGTGAGACCCGAGGCTGCTCGAAACGCGCGGGTGAAGGCACTTTGGTCGTGGTAGCCGCAGAGCTGAGCAATCTCCGCAATTGGTTGATTCGTTTCGCGGAGTAGGCGCGAGCCGGCAGCGATTCGGGACTTCACGATGAATTGTGAGGGTGTCAGGCCGAAGATTCTTCGAGTCAGTTTGGCGAAGTGAGACGGAGACAGTCGAGACCGCGCAGCGAGCGTTGCGGGTGAGCACTCGATCGAGGGGGCCTCTTCAAACTCGGCGATGACTTTGGCGAACGCCAGTGGGATGTCGTCGGTATGCACAGGGGTGCGAACGTCTCGAGAGAACCCGATGATGCCGGTCGTTCTTCCCTCGTCGTCCCGGAGCGGAAGTTTTGTCGTGAGGCACCACACAGGCTCGCGCGGGCGATACCACTGCAATTCCAGATGCTCGACGAGCGGCTTGCCCGTCCGAAGAACTCGTTGATCCTGGTCGGTGGGTATGCGGCCAAAGTCGCCGGGACAGATATCGATCGGGCGCTTGCCGATGGCGTCGCCGGGTTGACGGAGTCCGTGGCGGGACAGCAGCGACTGATTCACGATGACATAACGTCCGTGCGAGTCCTTGACGAAAAACGCGACGTCCGGCGCAAGGTCGAACAGCGCTTGCAACGTATGCAGGTCAATGGAACGCAGTTCGTGCGACACTGTGGGCTGGGGCAGTTTTGTGCGCGGTTTCACGGTCCGGAATGATTTCTGAGCAAGAACGCAGTTCGTCACACCGGTTAGAATTATCGAGCGGCCGCACGAGTGTCTCAAGATGCCAAACCGATTTTGGAGAGCTTCCACCGTGAAGATTGTCCGCATCTTTGCTCATCGCATTGAGCTGCCGCTGGTGGAAGGCTCATACAAGTGGTCGGGCGGAAAATCGGTTTCGATCTTCGACAGCACGATCGTTGGTGTCGAGACCGACTGTGGACTGGTCGGTTACGGCGAGGTTTGTCCGCTAGGTCCGTTCTATTTGCCCGCGTATGCCGAAGGGGTGCGAGCGGGATTGAAAGAACTCGGGCCGCATTTGATCGGCTTCGACCCGCGAGAGCTTTCCAGGCTAAATCATCGGATGGACGCGGCGCTCAAGGGGCATCCGTATGTAAAGTCGGGGATCGACATTGCGTGCTGGGACATCCTGGGCAAGGCGACGGGCCTGCCGGTGTGCGCGCTGATGGGAGGCCGCTTCGGCGAGAGTGTGCGGCTTTATCGGGCGATTTCACAGCAGGCGCCCGGCGAGATGGCTCGCAACGTCGCGGGATATCGCGCGGAGGGTTACACGCGGTTTCAGTTGAAGGTTGGAGGCGAGCCCGATCAGGACATCGAGCGGATTCGGCAAGTGCGGCAGATTCTGCAGCCGACCGATCGGCTTGTTGCCGATGCCAACACCGGCTGGACTCAGCACGAGGCGATGCGAGTGACGCGAGCGGTTCGCGACCTTGATGTTTACATCGAGCAACCGTGCCTGACATATGAAGAATGCCTCGCTGTAAGACGGCACACAAACAATCCGTTCGTGCTGGATGAAAACGTCGATGGTCTCGACATGCTGCTCCGGGCGAAGGCCGACCTGGCAATGGACGTTGTGAACTTGAAGATCAGCAAGCTCGGTGGACTCACTAAGACGAAGCAGGTTCGCGATCTGTGCGTCAGCATGGGGATTGCAATGACGTTGGAGGACAGTTGGGGCGGCGATGTGACCACGGCGGCGGTCGCCCACCTAGCTCACAGCACGCCCGAAGAGTTTCGCTTCACGAGCACCGACTTCAACAGCTACGTCGGCGTCAGCAACGCCATCGGCGCCCCGCAACGCGACCACGGTTTCATGCGCGCCTCGACAACACCGGGCCTCGGTATCGAACCGCGCCGTGAAGTGATCGGCCCATGCGTGGTCGAGGTCTCGTGAGTCGCCCGTGGAGAGTTCGACGGCTCATCGGCAATGCACAGCGCGAACGCAACCTGCGATGAAAACGAGAGTGTGGTTTAGACGGTCCCCAAGCCCTCTTCCTAAACGCCATCGGCAAATTTTGATCGCCATGAAAAACCTCGTTCTCGCGGCTTTGCTACTGATCCCGACGCTCGGCTTTTGTGCCGATACCGACACCAGAACGCTGCGCGTCTTCATCTTCGCGGGGCAATCGAACATGGTTGGCACGCATTCTCGGGTCGTCGATATTCAGCGCTTCCCGCCGTTTGTGGGGCTCGACAAACCGCAGGTCAATGTCTTGTTTTCTTACAAGCTGGGGCGCGAGCAGATGAAGACTTCGGATGGCTGGGTCGCTCTACAGCCGACGACGGATTCCTTTGGCCCGGAGCTGAGTTTCGGCAGGCGGTTGTCGCAAAACATCGAAGCTCCAATCGCCATCATCAAAATCGCGTCGGGAGGCACGACGCTTGGCGAGGACTGGAATCCCGACACGCCCGGCGGATTCAAGCTCTATCCACTGGCCATCGATCATGTGCGCTCAGCGCTCGCAGAGTTGGATCGCAAGCACATGGCCTACCGACTCGAAGGCTTCATGTGGCATCAGGGCGAGAACGACATGTTCCACAAGGACTTCAGGCCGGCCTACGCCAAGAACTTGACGAACTTCATCGCAAGTTGGCGTCGCGATCTGAAGACTCCGCAGCTCAAATTCTACATAGGCGAGCTATGCACCAAGACAATCTGGGGCATGGACAACCGTGATAACATGCTGGCCATTCGCACGGCTCAAAAGGCCGTCACGGCCGCTGATCCGCTCACCGAGTACATCCCGACTTCGCATGACGCCGTCGAGATCGGAGGCGAAGGCGGGCTGCATTATCACTACGGCACGCTGGGCCAACTCGAGCACGGCGTGAACTACGCCGACTCTTATCTGCGGGCGATCGGAAAGAGGACCGCGGCCGAGCGTCCGCTCAAGATATGGCCTTATGCCAAAGGGAGCCCGGTCAAACTCTTCGTCCTCGCCGGTCATCGCAACATGGAGGGCGAGCGTGCCTTCTCTGAGGAACTCAAAACGCTGAAGGGTCACGAGTCGCTCGCGAACGACGATCCCCAGATAGCCTTCAAGTACAGCGTCGGTGGCGGGTTCAAAACGTCCAGTGGATGGGAACCGCTCGGACCTGCAGGCCCGTACGACACGTTCGGCCCGGAATTGAGCTTTGCCCACACGATGCACGGCAAAGTGCCCGTAAACATCGCGATCGCCAAGTTCACGCACAGCGGATCGCAAATGAATGACTGGACTCCCGAAGGCACTGCAGCGAAGGATATGCACCTCTACGACAGCTTCATCGATTTTGTCCGCGGCGCGATTCAGGACCTCAAAGACAAAGGTCATCCCGTCGAGTTGGCCGGCATCTTCTATCACGTCGGCGAAAACGATATGGCCTTCTACTCCTACCGCAAGGACGCCTCGAAATGGCTGCAATCAATCGTCGCTCGCAGCCGCCAAGACTTGTCACTGCCGTCCTTGAAATGGCACGTGAGCCAGCAGCCGCCTCCCGATGAAAAAGGGCTCAACAACATCGACATCACGACCCACATCGCCGCTCTCGCCACTACCGATCCAGCATTCTTTCATGTCAAAGCCTTCGAGCTGCCACCGCAGCGCGAGAAGCTCGTCCTCGACACCGCCGGCATCGTAACACTCGGCGAACTGCTGGCTCGAAATTACATCGAACATCCGTAGCAGCGGTTTCAGGTCGGTTTAAAAATAGGAATTTTAAGTTTATTGTTATATTTAATATATATTATATAAATAATTATTGATTATGACGACTTGCTTGTCACTCACCGCTACGGTATTACTCGCAGGACCAAGGATCCGAGTTGCATCCCCCGGCCACGGTCAACCAATGAGACTTCGTTCGGCAAGAAGGAACCCGCACTGTTTTGCGAGGACCGAATTTTGAGTCTTCCGCTTTTGCGACCCCGCCACTTCGGCAAGGATTATCCGGTAAGGGGTCACGTCGGTTTTGCCAGTTGATTCTTACGTTCCGTAGGTCGCGTCGACAATTTCCAGCCAATTTCCTTGACTGGCTGACGGGGGAGTACCAACCAGCCCCCCAGACGCGGCCCAACTGATGCATCCATTCTCCGGGTGTGCAGGCTTCCGCCACACGCCCGGG
>DAIDJG010000408.1 GCA_027451445.1 Singulisphaera sp. | reverse complement strand
CGGCTATTTCCTTGGGGAATGCCCGGTCACCCAGGCGCAGTGGTGCATGGTGATGGGAACAAACCCATCGTGCTTTGTGTCTGATGATCAACGGCCCGTAGACGGAGTGAGCTGGGACGACGCCGTCGCGTTCTGCGCCCGGCTTGCTGAGCAGAGCGGCCGGGGTGTTCGGTTGCCGTCCGAGGCCGAATGGGAGTATGCCTGTCGCGCGGGGACCACTGGGGAGTATTTCTTCGGTCCGCCGGATTGGACCTTCAACGACGATAGTGAGGTCCCCTCCGAACTGCGCCGAACGTTGCGGGAATTCGCATGGTTTGATCTGAACAGCGGGGACAGTACGCAACCCGTCCGGCTCAAGCGGCCGAATCCTTGGGGGCTACACGACCTGATCGGCAACGTGTGGGAATGGTGTGCTGATGTTTGGCACAGCGACTATGAAGGCGCTCCCGATGATGGCCGGCCCTGGATGAGCCGTGAGGAAAGTCAGCCCCGCCGTTGTCTTCGGGGCGGGGCCTGGGACATGAACGCGTTTCGCTGTCGCTCGACCTACCGCAGTTTTGACTGGAAGGATCTCGCGACCAATCGCTTCGGTTTCCGGATTGCGGTGGACGCGTGAGTGACCCACGTGTCTTACGGCACGATGTGCCGCCGGTGCGGGTTGGCACGCTCAGCTCGATCGACGGCCGGCCTCGCGGTTACGCTTTCGGGTCGCCGCTGCCTTCGTCGCAGAGGCGGACCGTTGTTCGGGAGTGCGGGCTGCGGAAGCGGCGCCTCCTTTCTTGCCGCCCTTCTTACTCGCAACGTGAGTGTCCGGCTTGCCTCGACCGCTACCTGATTTGTTGCCGCCCCCCGATTCCTTGTTCACCGTGGCCCAAGCACGCCTTTCGGCCTCGTCCGCTGGAACGCCCCGGTTCTCATAGCTCTCCTCAATGTGCTCGGCCTTGCGCTTCTGTTTGTCGGTATACTTGGACTTGTCTCCTCTCGGCATGGTTGGATCTCCCGATGTGCGGCCCCGGTTCGGAAAAGAGACATCGATCCTCTCTGCAATCGGAATGCCGTGGCGTGATGATCTGTGCGATCGAAGGGAGGATCTCGGTCCCGCCGGGATCGGCGAGCGGGCGACGCTCCACCGGATCATCGAGCGCAGTCCTCGGGACGACATGCCGTGTCGGACTGTGCGGAACCCGTGATGCCGAATCTCAGGTGTTATTGAGAACGACGCGTGCGTGACCGCTGCCGCCACCTGGTGGGTCGAATCGCATCGCCGAGTGGACGTGCAAGGACCATCAGCGCGACGGACGTCGCTCCAATCGCCGCGGACCAGTGGTCTGGTGACCTGGTCGCTGAACTCGCCGGCGTCTGCGCGCTTCTTGGGACGCTCTGATTTCTCGTGAATTCGACAAGGGCGTCGAGAGCCGCGTCGACCACAGCGGTGGCCGCAGCAGCGCCTGCGCTTGTCGCCGGAATTGCTGGACGTCCGGGCACGGAGAAACCGGAAACCAACGGCGCGATCCCAGCGCTGAGTGGCCGACTCGTCGCACTTGCAATCGAGATTCCACGGAGCAGCGAACCCTCGTGTGCCCGGAGACGCAGGTTTGCTAGTTCGTCGTTGAAACCGATGAGAAACTCGACCACGGGACGCGGAAGTGGCTGTGCAACAAACGATGCCAGCGAAGCGTCAGTGTCTTCCGGTTCAACTTCTTCGTCTTGCTCCTCGTCGACTCCGCCACCGTTGAGCCCTTGGTTGGGGGGCGCGGCGAACCCGATGCCGAGGGTTGCCTCGGATTCGATCGTGGTCGAGGTGCTGAGCAGGGTCGCGACCATGGCCAGTGATGATGGGGTCAGCGGCTGCAGCTCGACGACCTGTTGTTCTTCGGGCCCGGAAAGTGAGACGAGCGTACCGCTCTCGCCGCCCAATCCGAGAGTGATCTCGACTGCGGCCTCGACTCCAGCCGAGGCGCCAAAGATCGCGCCGGAATTGTCGACCGCGAGCGAGGTCGGGTTGGGCAAACCCGGCACCTCGAATGACTTCATGAGGCTGAGTCCGTTCGGACCGCTGACGAACAGCGCCAGGGTTCCGTCAAGGTTGGCCACGAGCAGGTCGGTCGTCGTCCCCACGAACTCACCCTCGACGGCCGAGACAGGTGCTTCCCCTTGCGTGGACAGTGGTGCTTGCGGCACGAACGCGCCGTTGACGTCGAGGAACTCCGACAGGTTATTCGACCCTGTGTTGACCGTCAGCAAGTCGAGTTCCCCGGGATTCCCGGTGAAGTTGCCAACGAATACGGGTCCGGGGTCCGTCCCGGTAGGCAACGTGAGGGGAGTGGAGTCGTTGAAAAAGCCGCTGCCCACGCCCGGCAAGATGCGCACCTGGTTCGACTGGCTGTCGGTGACAACGACGTCGGGAATGCCGTCATGGTTTACATCGGCCACCACGATCCCCGCCGGACCATAGCCCGCCTGCAATCGAAGCTGGGGCGTCAGCGACCAGCTCGCGCCCTGTTCCTGCCCAAGGAGCACCGAGACGTCGTTGGAGCCTTGGTTGGCCACGGCCAGGTCCGGGATGCCGTCGCCGTTCAGGTCGGCGACCGTCACGCTGACCGGGTCGGTCCCAACGGGGAAAGCTTGTGCGGACGCGTATCCACCCCCCGTTTCCCCAAGGTAAACGAGGACGTCGTTCCCTCCACTATTGGCCACGATTGCGTCCGGGATTCCGTCACCATTGAGGTCGGCGTAGGTCACCGCGCTCGGGGCGAGGACCCCCTTCGCGGGATCTTGCACGGTGAGCGCTTGGGGAGTCGTGCTCCCGGCCGCCTGGACCGAGACGCTGTTGTTCGCGTAGTTGGCGTAGACGAATTCCTCCGGTGCGTGCGGCCCGACGCTTGCGACGGCAAGGGCGATTTGCCGGTTGACATCATTCGGCTCCGAGAATCCCCCCTTGCCGTTGCCCAGGAGGACTTGCACGTCGCCAAACCCGTTGCCAACCAGCAGGTCGGCGATGCCGTCGTTGTTGACGTCGGCGATCGTCAGACCGGTCGAATTCGGGTCGACCGGATAGGATTGCGGCGCATCGAATCCGCCCTGGCCGTTGCCGATGTAGACGCTGACCCCGCTACGTCCGAGGAGGGCGAGATCGGTGATACCGTTGTCGGAAAACGATCCAGAACGAACCACGGTCTCCGATGAATCCGCAAGGAAATGAACGGGGTTGGCAAGCCCTCCGTCGGCCAGCCCCGCAAGGATCGCGAGCGAGGCCGTACCGGGATCAAGAGTCACAAGGCCCGTTGTGCTGCCAGCCGAAAAGATGCCGGTCGCCGCGCCGGCGGTTGCTTCCCCCGAGGTTACGGCTGCTGTACCGTCAGCGTTGATCGTTTCCTGAAATGGTCCAGCCCCGGCCGGGTAGATGGACGCGTCTGCGAAGGTCCCGTCAACGTTGCTCGGCAGCACGCGAATTTCGCCGGAATTCTGATTCGTGGCGACCAGATCGAGACGTCCGTTTCCAAAGAGATCGGTCAGCATGATGTCCGAAACGCCAAAGCCGAGGAGGACATCAGGCGTCCTCTTGAACTCGCCGTTGCCGTCGCCGAGATAGACCGTCGCCGTTCCATCACCGGCGTTACGAATCACAAGGTCGAAGTCCCCGTCGCCGTTGAGGTCACCACCGACGACTTGTACGGGAAGTGGACCCGTGGCGAGCGTCCCGACGAGAGAGAATTGGCCGTCTTCGTAAGCGAATAGCGAGACCGCATTGTCCTGGGAGTCGACGCTTGCGATCACCGGACCTCGTTTGGTCGGCACCAGTACGATGTCACGCGAAGCGATCACTTGCTGGGTCGTGGGATTGAGATTAATCGTGACCGGCGGATCGAACGTGCCGGGCTTCTCGGAGTCTCCTTTGCGCCACAAAATCGCGCCGGACTGACTAACAACGAAAACGTCGTCCACTCCAGACCCCAAATCCGCCACGATGGGCGTATCCTGGATCGCTCCGGCGAGGCTTCCGGAGTTCGAGAAATCGCCGTCGGGGATGCTGAATGCGAGTTGAAAATTGCCAGCGTTGTCGAAGGCCAGGTCGGTGCGACCATCACGGTTGAAATCGCCCACCACGGTCGGAACCGGGAAGGCGGTCAAAGTCGTCGTGGTCGGTGCACCAAACATCCCGTCACCGATCCCCGGCAGAAGCTGGTACAGTGCTGGGCCGAAGCCACTGACGACCATAAGGTCAGGGCGGCCATCGCCATTGATGTCGCCGGTCAGGAGACCTTCAGCATACCCCTCGCCCAGATCGATGGGCGTTCCGGCATTGAACGTCCCTGCCTCATCTCGGGTCAGCACCTCAACATTCATATCGCCCAAGGCGCCGGTTTGGCCGAGGACGGCGAGATCATCAGAGGCGCTAGCGGAGAACTGGCCTGAAACGAGCGAAGTGAGCGAAAGGCCGCTGAGAGAGACGGTTTGACCCACGCGAAACGTTCCATCACCGTTACCGAGGAGGAACTCGACAACGGCATTTCCCGCCGAGACGTTCCCGCCTACCGCCAGGTCGAGAGCGCCGTCATTCGTGAAATGCCCCACCACGAGGGTTTGTACCGAGAAGCTGCCGAGGTTGATGGGTGGAAGCGCGGTGAAAGTTCCGTCGGCGTTGCTCAAAAACACATCGACAGAGACGTTTCCGGTCGAGTCGATGCCGGCGATCGCGAGGTCGTCGCGACCATCGTTGGTGAAGTCCCCCGAAACAGCGTCAACGGGCGTGATGTTGTACAAGCCATCGGGCGTGATGTTGTACAAGCCAACGAACGATCCGAACCCGAACGTTCCATTTCCGTTTCCCGTCAGCTCTTCGAAAAAGCCAAATCCAAAATCAGATCCCACAAGAACAAGGTCGGTCGAGTTGCTAGCTGAAAAGCTTCCCGCCAGGAGAGCGACGGGAACTCCAAAGCCGACAGGAAGTGATGGCTGCGGGGCAAACGTCCCATCGCCGTTCCCGAGATCAACTTGAAGTGACATCGCGTCGGAAGAGTCAGTGTCCACGGCGGCGAGGTCGAGGCGTCCGTCGCCGTTGAAGTCCCCGGTTGCGATCGCCCCCTTCGTACGGAACGATTCCCCATCCGCGGAGAAGGCCCCCGTGACGACCTCCTGGCCTGAAAGGAGGGCAGGCGTTGACAGTACCTCAATGAAAGTATTCGAGACCGCCGGCGTGACCGCCAAATCGAGGAGGTCGTCGTTGCTGAAATGACCCACGCCCACGGCGTCTGACCAGATGAAGCCAACGTTGACAACAGGCGACGCTGTGAACGCACCGTCACCATTATTTGTGGCTATATCAACCTCACCTGTGAAAAAGCCTTCGCCGGCGAGGGCGATGTCGTCGAGGCCGTCACCGTTAAAGTCACCGATGAGCAAACTTGCGTTGGTCAAGCCATTCACGAGAATGGGTTGTCCGATCGCGAACGTCCCGCCACCGTTACTGAACAACGGTTCGAAAATGCCACCGTACTGCGGATCCACGCCATTGGAGAACACGAGGTCGTCACGACCGTCGTCCGTGAAATGACCCGTCTTCAGAGTGGTCGAGTAGCCAGAGCTTCCCAGGTCCATCGGCGGCTCGAGTTGAAAAGTCGCGTCTCCTTGATTGACAAGCACCTGCAAGTAAACTTCCGGAAATGGATTGTCAGCACTGGAGGAATTCGCCGTTTCCGTAAACGCAAGATCGTCGAACCGGCCTCCGGAGAAGTTTCCAGCCACGAACGTTGCAATACCGGAGTTCTGAGAGTTCAAGCCGAGATCCGTCGGCGTTCCGAAACGAAACGTCCCGTCTCCGTTATTGAGCAGGATCTGGACGATGCCCTCGCCGGATGAATCAAACCCGATTGCTGCAATGTCAGGACGGCCATCGCCGTTGAAATCGCCGACGGCGATGCTAAGACTCGAATAAATACTCAATACAATCGGGGTCGTCGCAAGGAACGTTCCGTCGCCACCGCTCAAGTACACCTCAATACTCTCCGCCCCCGAATAATTCGATTCCGCACTAACGAGGTCATCGAGGCCGTACCCTGTCAAATCGGCGGCGACCAGTCCGGCAGGATTCGCAAACCCGTTAGGAAGGCCCGAGCTGACGGCGCGGAACGTTCCGTCGCCGTTACTTATCATCATGATGCCGCTTGATAGCAGGAGGTCGGTGAAGTCACCACCGGTGAAGTTGCCGGTCACCGAGGAAGAGACGTAGTCTCCGCTGTTGGGACTATCAGCGATCGTCTGAAATTGACGGTTTGCCGGCAACGAGAACGTTCCGTCGCCGTTGCCTCGCAACAGCGAGATCGCGTAATTTCCATTCATTCGTTCAGTAAGAGCAACATCGGCGACTCCATCGCCGTTGAAGTCCACGGACGACAGAGCGACTGGCATAATCCCATTGCCCAGGTCAATTGGAGGCTGAGCGCGAAACGTCCCGTCGCCATTGCTAAGCAAGACTTCCGCCTCGTCATCGACGTTCGTACCAACGCTATCACTCGCAATCATGAGGTCCGTGCGGCCATCGCCGTTGAAGTCGTCGGCGACGACCGTCGCAAAGCCGAAGGAGGGCTGAACGAACGCCGTCATGACGCGAAAAGTCCCGTCGCCATTGCTCAAGAGCGTGTCAACATAGGGACCGTCGCTAAACTCGTTGCCCGATGCAATCGCCAGATCGGTAAGTCCATCGCCGTTGAAGTCACCGGCGACAAGTTGAGTCGTTCCCTGATCACCAAATCCGCTCAATACGATCGATGGAAGGACCCGGAACGTCCCATCACCATTTCCGAGCAGAACACTCGCGCTGAGCGGCCCCAGATCAAAACTACTACCCGTCGACTGTCCTGCAACGGCCAAGTCGACGTGGCCATCCTCGGTAAAAACACCTTTCACAATCTTAATGTTCTCGAGATTGCCCAACACGAATTGACCAAGGGGGATCGATGGCAAGGCAGTCAAAGTACCATCCGGATTGCCGAGCAAGACTTCGACACTGAGGTTTCCAGCCGGGTCGTCCAGGGCGACAGCAATGTCGTCGCGGCCATTGCCTTCGAAATCACCGACCACTAGAGACTCGGTCATATCCTGGCCGAAGTCGAAAAACTGGCCAATGTTGAACGTACCGTCGCCGTTTCCCATCAGGATTTGGATGCCGCCTCCGGACACGTTGTCGGCCAATGCGAGATCGAGATTTCCATCACCGTTGAAATCGCCACTCGCCGAGATATTGCCAACGTAGGGAAGTGGAAGAGGGATTCCTACAGGATCGAACGTCCCATCGCCGACCCCTGCGTGGAAGCCGTCATTGTTAACGAGATCGACTTTTCCGTCGTTATTGAAATCTCCAAAGATGTCAGCGCCATAGCTACTCTGAGGTAGGGGTTGATTGGGATCGGAACTGGGGGTCACTTGATATGAGAGCGTGAACGGTCCCGTACCGCCGAGGCTTTGCACCTCGAGGTAAGTCGTGGTGGTGGAGAGATGGAACGAAATCAAGTCATCCTGGTTTGTTGGAGACTCACCGTCGCTCTGGGTGAGCAGGTTGCCCTGAGCATCGACCACGGAGAGTCTCGTTTGAGTCCCCGGGGCGTGGACGTTCGCGATCAGGAGCGAGTCCGTGAACGGCGCAACCTGGTAGAGAACGGGAACACCGGGCGCGGTCATTCCGGAGACCGTGCCGGTAGGCGCCGTAAGCGGAATGGCAGCGCCAAGGTCCGCGGTCGGGGTGATCGTGAGCAGCGTACGGTCTTCAAGCCGCTCGAACTCCCACCCGGCACGGGATGTGCGTTGACGTGAACGTCCATTAGTCATGGGTGATCTCCTGCGCGGAAGTTCGGTGACCCGCTCGGTTTGAGACGTTCGATGACTTTCGGATTGCGGAGCAGTGCAGCCAGGCCGGGGTCGCGTGCGACCACGTTGGACCAGAAGGTCGAACGCTGCGACGAGGGTGTTCGCTCCAGGGCGAGTCGAAGTAGATCGGACGCGCGCGCTTCATAGGCCAAGGAGTCGCGCGATGCCGGGCGGCCGTGTCGTGCGACGTCCTCGGCGGCGCGAAGCGACGCCTGAGTGAAGGTTTGCGCGGCGAGGTAGTACATGCGGGCCGTCGGCTCGGTGCGGAGTGAGGTGTCGACATCGCTCAATGCGTCCCGAGTACGCCCCAGTCGGATCAGGGCGGCGGCGCGGCCGGCGTAACCTTCGGAACTGCTCGAATCGAGGAGAATGACGGCCTCGAAGTCGCGCAGGGCCAACTCGTACGAGTGGGTCAAGAGATACGCCCACCCGCGCTTTCCCAGCACCACGGCGCGATCCCTGGGCGCTAGGGAGAGGGCCTCGGTGTAATCGTCGATCGCACCGGGGGCGTCGCCGCGCGCGACTCTCGCCAGGCCGCGCAGGCGGTACAGGTCGGTTACGCCGGGGGCCGCCGCGAGTGCGGCGTCGCTCGCGCGGATCGCCTCATCGAAGCGTTCGAGCTCCAGCAACGCGGAGACGCGAACGAGGTGGGCCGTGCTGGAGTTCGATGCGAGGCCCAGCGCATTTTCAGCGGCCTCGAGAGCCTCGCGGTAACGGCCGAGCCGCAGCAAGAGATGGCCGGCCCGCGCCTGGTCGTCGGCCGCGCATCTGGCGCCGGAGGGCGCGAGACGCGCGGCGGTTTCGAGGTCACGAAGGGCCGGTTCGACTTGATCCGGTGGCAGAGGGTCGCGGTCCAGTCGAGCCGAGGCGCGGCCGCGGTGGAAGTCCGCGTTCTCAGGCTCGAGCGCGATCGCTTGATCGAGCTCGGTGATCGCTTCCTCGTAGCGTCCCAGCTTACGCAGTGACTGAGCGAGGGACGCGTGCGCGTGCGACTGTTTCGGATCGAGCGCAACCGCCTCTTCAAAGTCCGCGGTCGCCGCGTTCCAGTCGCCGCGCTGAAACCGCAGAACGCCGCGGTTCATCGCCAGCACGTACTGGAGCGAGTGCTCGAGATCGAGTTCCTGGGCCTTGCGAAAATCAGTCTCCGCGTCGTTGAACCGCGCTTCCGCTTCGGCGGCCAGAGAGTCGGGGGAACGCGTAGTCCGAGCCGCTGTCGAGAGTGCAGATCCGAGCGCGCGGTAGGCCGTGCCGCGGAGCAGATAGAGCCAGGGGAGGTTTCCGTGCTGGGACAAGCAGGCCGTGAGGTGAGTCTTGGCTTCCGCTGCGCGAGGAGGCTTGCTGTTCAGCTCGGACACCGCGAGCAGGCAGCAAGACCAGAACGAGTCGGGTCGGAGGTTGAGCGCCGTATCGAAGCGCGCCCGGGCCAGTCCCCACTCGCGGCGCCGGTAGGCGTCGAGACCCAGCAGGAAATGGTCGAACTCGTCCGACGGCGCGAGCCGGGCTGCCTCCGCTCGCTCCCGGGCTGCGGCGCCGGGGTCGCCGAGGCGGTCGAGGCAGGCGGCACGCCGCAGGTGCAGCGCCGGAGTTTGGGCTCGGGATTGGGCCGCCTGGTCAAGGAGGCGGAGCGCGTCTTCGGCCTGTTTTTTCGGGTCCTCGTTCGGTAACGGGTTGACGATCGCCTCGGAAAGCACGAGCAGCATCAACGAACAGCCGGTCTCGATTTCGGCCCGCTGCGCTTCACTCAGCGACCTGGGCAGCGGAGCGCGCACATCGCGGTCACGTCCAAAGACGGCCAGGGCGGCGCGGGCTGTTTTACGTGTTCGCTCGATGGTGTCTTGCGCAGGGGGCGCAGCGCGTCGCGCCCCGTCGTCCGATGCGTCGGTATCTCCGAACACGGTATCGGCGAGAAATGCGGACGAGCCGTCGAGGAAGAGGGCGTCGTTCCGCAACTGCTGGAAGCTCTGGAACAGTTCCGCCTCGCGCGACCGATCGGCATTCTCCTTGATGAGTCGCTGGACCTCGGCCAGTTCATCTGCGGCGCGGCGGTGTAAGTCGTCGGCGTGACGGGCTCCTCGTGTATTCGCTTCCAGGCGGGTATAGGCTTGCAGCGCATCGTTCCACGCGCTGTTCATGCGATAGCGGCGCGCCTGGTCGAGCCCATCGATGGTGTCCAATCGCAGTTTTGCGGCGTTTTGCTGATCAAGCCGGGTACGAGCGGATGCCTGCTCCGCCCAGATCGCGCCCCCGACGATCATGGCGAGGAGGGTTGCCGCGAGCGCCGCCTGTGCCGGGTGCCTCCGAACCCATTTTAAGGCGACCACAGGGACAGGCGTCCTCCGGGCACGGACCGGAGCGCCGGCGAGGTAGCGGTCGAGGTCGTCGGCAAGGTCTTTCGCACCGGCGTACCGGTCCTTCGGCTCTTTCTCCAGGCACTTCAGGCAGATCGTTTCCAGGTCGCGCGACACCGAACGTTGCTGGCGCGATGGTGGTACCGGATCGTCGCTGTTGATCTGCCGCAGAGTTTCGAGATTCGATGTCCCCTTGAACGGCGGGTGGCCGGTCAGCATCTCATAAAGGATCACTCCCAGAGCGAACACATCCGTGGCTGGGCTGATGCGTTCCGTTTCACCGCGTGCCTGCTCCGGGGCCATGTAGCTCGGAGTGCCCATGATCTGGCCGGTCACGGTCTCGCCGTCGGTCGTGTCCAACCGCTTGGCGAGGCCGAAGTCGGTCACCTTGAGAACGCCGGTCTTCGTGAACAGGACATTCGCAGGTTTCAAGTCGCGGTGCACGATTCCCACTTCGTGGACCGCATGAACCGCCCGAGCGAGAATGGCCAACAGCTCGGCGGCGTCGCGTGCCGGCAACGGACCAGGTTTCAGACGTTCCGCGAGCGACGGACCTTCGAGGAGCTCGAGGGAGATAAACGGTTGACCGCCGGCTTCTCTCACCTCGTGAATCTGGACGACGTTCGGATGCTGCAGCCGTGCGATCGCTTCGGCTTCGATCCGGAAGCGTGCCAGTTGCTCGAGCCCATGGTTCTTGGCGTGCTGGATCATCTTGAGGGCGACGGGGCGTCTCGTCCCGTTCTGGATGGCCCGGTAGACGATCCCCATGCCCCCTTCGCCGAGCGCTTCCAGGATCTCGTACCCTTCAATCGTCGGAAGCGACGCAGCGCCCGGCGTCTCCGAAGCCGGGCGCGGATGGTGACGATCCGCGCCCCACGATGTTGCTTGAGGGGCCGCCGGCGCTGCGAGATCGGCAGCCCACGCGCTTGACCCATCCGTATCCTTGACGTTGGAGATGTGCGAAAGGGTTGGGTCAACCTTGGCCTGCGGTCCCTCCGCGGCGGCATCGCCGTCCTCCTCAGTGACTACCGAATCGTGGGGCAACGCCGCCTGGATCAGGCATTCCGGGCAAAGTGAACGGGGCGCGTCTTTGGGTAAGGGCAACCCACATATCGGACACGTTCCCGAACGGCTCATCGTGGTATCTCCCAAGGCTTTTACCTACTTTCTGAAAACAAGAACAATCGGGAAGGTTACAAAGCCACGTTGGAATTCAGCGGCGCAAGGCCGCGAAGAGCGCGAGGATCTCTTCCTCGACCGCGTTCGGATCGTCGAGCGTTTGGACGACTTCTTCACGAATCAAATCGCGGTAACGCGCGCGAAGCCGGTGGGCGGCCACCTTGACGGCGCCTTCCGTCATCGCGAGCTCCTTGCCGATCCACGCATAAGGCGCCGCCTCGCCGCCGCCGAGCAAGGCCTGGCCCAGGTGGTCGAAGAGTGCTCCCTTTCCCGCCGCCTTCATCTCGTTACCCAGCCGTTCGAGCACCCGTTCGAGCAGGGTGAGCGCCCAGCGCCGTTCGAAAAAGCGTTCCGCAGTCAACGTATGACTTGGCTCGACGGCGTAGCGGCTTTCGGCGTCGGGCATGTCGATCGAGGAATGAACGCGGCCCCCACCACGCTTCAGGGCCTGGTCATGAACGCGCTGGTTGGCAACGTAATGTTGCAGCGACGCCAGCAAGAACGTCCGGAACTTCCCCTTTTCGGCGCTGATGTCCTTGAGGAAATCGTGTTCCAGCAAACTTGCGAAAAACCCTTGCGTGAAATCCTGGGCAGAGTCGGCCGAATGACCTTTGCGGCGGAGATACGCATAGAGCGGGTACCAGTAAGCCGTGCACAGGTGCGCCAGCGCTTGTCGCGCCTCCGGCAGGTCGGCGTCCTGGGCGGTTGTGATGATCCGCCAGTTGGTCGATGCGAATCGGGCGTTGCCTTCCCCGCCGGACTTGGGCTCTGCCATCGTCGTCCCCTGCACCGTAGCGATCCATGGATGGTTTCCGGATTTTCGAGGATCACTTATTATTGCACTCTAAAGCGACAGTAAGCGAATCAAAAATGCGATTTGCAGGGTATGGACTGACAGCCATTTGATCATGGAGTATGGCACCCGCGCTCAAGCAGCAAAGCGCTTGGGATCGTTGATGTCTCGGTGCGACGAAAGGACGTTGCGGACGTCTTGGGGAAGTGAGGTAGTGGGAGAGGCGTGGCGACAATTGGCTCGGACGGTGCGTCCGGGCCGATGGGAAACTGAAGGGAGCCCCGCACTCGAGCTGGGCTTCGGCTCTCAGCGCTTCGGCACGGCGGCGCCGCAATGGCGACACACCGATGCGCTCAGATGAACCGGCCGGCCGCAATTGGGGCACACGCGCAAGCCGGCTTCCGTCTTCGTCGCAGTGGGCGCAGGGGCGGCGGCCGTCGGGCGTGCGGGTGGGCTCGGTTTGATGCCGGCGGCCCGGTCGCGGAGATCTTTGGCCCATTGATCCAAGCGGGCAAGATCCTCGGCGGACAATTCTTGCGTCTGAACTTCGACGTTATCCGGAGGGAGGTGCTCCGCGGGTGGGGGCACCGGGACGACGCGCCCGCAGTCCGGACATTTGCCCGCTTCCGCTCCCGTGCCCCCGCGCACCTTCAGCCGGCGGCCGCACGGGCAAGCGAACCGAATGAAGCCATCGATATCGCCCATCTTGGGCGTCCGCCGCACGCGGATCTTCGCCCCGCACTGTGGGCAAACCACCCGATCCGAGCTGTCCGGCGCTATTTTCAGGATCTCGCCGCAACGGCACGTGACGCGGGGCATGGGATGGACTCAGAAAAGGGATCGTAGTGGGCCGATGACCAAACGCGACACAACGTGAATTCGCGACGACCGATCGACGCTGTCACCTTTGCCAACGGCTGCCCGTCACACCTTGGCAGCAATCGGCCGCTCGAGAATCTGGATGGGGATCAATGCGTTCAAGCTTCCGGACCGGAATCCTTCCAGGTCGAGCGTGACGTACTTGAACCCGAGCGCGCGAAACGCACGGACAAGCTCGCCGCGCACATCGGGAGCGGCAAGCCGGGGAAGTTCCTCGAGCGGAACTTCGATCCGCGCGAGGTCTCCCTTGTGATAGCGGACGCGGAGCAGTCGCAAATCGTGCTCGCGGAGCCATTGCTCGGCCTGGTCGATCATCCGCACGCGCTCGGCGGTCACTTCTTCGCCGTACGCGATCCGGCTGGAGAGGCAAGGCGTTGCAGGTTTGTCCCAGGTCGGGAGCCCCCATGCGCGCGCCAGAGCCCGCACGTCGGCCTTCGTCAGGCCGCACTCCTGGAGCGGATGGCGCACACCGTGCTCTCCGGCCGCACGCATGCCGGGCCGGTGGTCACCCGAGTCGTCAAGGTTCGCTCCCGAGGCGATCACGTCCACATTGAGCACGTTCAGCAAACCCGAAAGCCGGCCGTAGAGCTCGCTCTTGCAAAAGTAGCAACGGTCGGGATTGTTGCGCAAGTAGTTCGGGTCGGCGAACTCTTCCGTCCGGATCACCCGATGCCTGATGCCGATCTGGCGCGCGAGCGCCTCAGCCTCTTCGCGCTCGCCTTCGGCCAGACTCTCAGAGACCGCCGTGACGGCAATCGCACGTTCCCCGAGCGCATGCTGCGCAGCCTGGGCAACCACCGTGCTGTCGACGCCTCCGGAGTAGGCAACGGCGACTCGCCCGTAGCCCTGGAGGGTTGCGATCAGCTTATCGCGCTGGGCGCACAATTCGGGATCGTTCCACGCGCTGTCGCTCAATCGTCACCTCCCGCTCCGCTCGGCCGCAACGTCGGCCTTGTCATCACGCCTCGATGTTTTCGATTGTAAGGTGGCTACCCTTTTGTCTCAAGCCGTTTGCGAACGCGGGTGGGTATCGCCAACGACGATTGGCATTAACGAGCAGCGGATTCAGGTTGTTTCGTCACTCAGTGGCGCGCGGTGCGGGCGGGATCGTGGGCGGTGGCGAAGGCTTCGAGCGAGCCCGGCCGGCCGGGATGGATACGCTCCAGCCCGAGCTGGGTCTGGACGTAAGAGGGTTGAGTCTCCGTCCCCGCCAGGATCACCAGGCGCTGACCTTTCGGTAGCTTGAGCAGGTCGTCGGCGCGCGTGAGATCCAGTTGCGGGATGTCGGGCAGGGCCGAACGCAAAATAAACCTCAGATTACCGGCGGGCGCAAAGCCGCCGAGATCCCCCACCTCAGGGGTGACAACCGCGACGACCTGGAAGGGATGGTCGCGGTGGTCGCGCAGGATGACCGTGCGGAGGTTGAGCAGCTCGTTCGTCTCTTTGTGGCGGAACTGAACCTCGCGCAGGCCGACAGCAACGGTGACGAGTAACACCGCCAGCAAGAATCCGCCCAGCACCCTGCGCTGACGGTCGTCCCGGCGACGGGCCCAGCGATCGAGTCTTCGTGTGAGTAAGACAACTGCGATCAGGAGGTCGAGCGCAAGGTGCAACCCCAGGGCCGTGTCCGCGCTGAGATGAGCGTGTAACAGGTCGTGCACGGCTCCGGACAGCGTTTTGCTGGACCACCAGGCGACTGAGACCGCGGTCGCCGGCGCGAGCCAGATAAGCTGGCGCACCGAGACCCGGCGCGTGGCCAGGTGAGTGATCGTTTGGGCTGTGAGCAGGTTCAAGGGGACGATGAGAAACAGTTCCAAAATGCTGCGAGGCCCCGTGGTCCACACCACCGGAACCAGCGCGGCGGTCGCAAACCAGAGGAGCCAGAGCACCCCTCCGACGACCTCGGGGTCGTCGTTTTCGTCGATCAGGGCGAGGCGGATCATTCGCAAGACGGCAAACAGACCCAACGGCAAAATCGCGGGTGCCAGTTCGATCAAACGCAGGAACAAGCTCTGCCGAGGCCCAATCCAGGTATCGAGCGGTGCAATCATGCCGCCGACGAAATCCCAACCGTAGCGGACGAACATCATGACGTGCCAGGGACCGGCGATGGCTAGGCCGATGGCCACGGCGAGGGCACCGGCGCGCAGACTCGGGTTCGTGCGCCAGACCAGCCGCCAGACTTCCCGCTCGCCCGGCGGGGATCCGGCCCGGAGATACGCCTGGTGAAGCAGGATGACGGGGATGCTCAGGAGCGCGAAAAACCCGACCGACAGTAGCGAGAGGCCGAGCGCCAGGCCTCCGAGGACCGCCCAGAGTAAGGCGCTGCTCCAACCCCAGGCCCGCGACGATTCCGCCGCCGCCCGTCGATGTGCTCCGTAACAGAGCAGCACCGCCAGAACACCCGCGAGTCCCAGGGTCGAGGGCGTTGCTTGCTGCATGGGCAAGAGCAAGCCTCGGCTGAACCCGGTGAGCACCGCTGCGATCAATCCGAGCCCCGGTCCTCGGCAGAGCCGGCCATGCCAGTAGACCAGAACAACGACGAGAACCCCCGCCGCGTAGCTAGGCAAGACGGTGGCCAAGGGGTCGCGGTCGTTGCTCAAGGCCAGGCCGACGGCCTCGAGCCAGGCGTAGAGTGGAGGCTGAAACGCCACTTGCCGGAACGCCCGCGCTTCCCGAGGGATCGTGAGGTCGGCCGCCGCGGGGACCTGATCGAGGACCCGTCCCTCCAGAATCGCCAACCCGCGCAACCCCCACCAAGGGCCGGGCGCCGTGAGATCCCAGCTTGTGAGCGCGTAGAGCCCCGGCAGGACGGCTACCAGGACGACCAGCGGAAAGAACATCGCCGAGCGAGGCGCTGACCGCACCAACGGCCGTGCCGTCGCCGCTCCTTCCCAACGCCCTCGCACGTCCTCCCGCTGTCTCGCCACTGCTGACTCCATAACGTCCGCCCGCCCTCCGTTACGGACTAGAACTCAACAACCACTTTGGCAGTGGGGTCAAAGCGCACCTTACCACAAGACCGGAAAGAGGGGGAGACCGGGTTGAAAGCAGGGGAACGACGCAGTTTTCCTCAACCGAACCGTTCGCCGCCGGTTGGAACCGCGTTTGGACTAACGACCGTACAGCAACGAGAAACGGCGGGGGTGGACACTTGAGCAATATGGACAACCGAGATACATTAAGAAACTCGTTGGTGGCTCCAACATCCACCTGGGCTCGTCCGCGCTTCTTGAGCGCCACAACCGCGCTGGTGTTCCCTTGAGACGATTCTTGCTTTCGAAGCCTTCGCTTCTGGTGGCACTGGCTTGGTTTCCGGCGGTTGCGTTGAGCGTAGCGCACGGCGTGGGCATCTGGCTGGCGCTGGGAGGATGGCAAGAGATAGTCAGCCCTTGGCCGTTGTACCTGAACGACCACGCGCA
The DNA here is from genome assembly GCA_027451445.1 of Singulisphaera sp. Classification (GTDB taxonomy): domain Bacteria; phylum Planctomycetota; class Planctomycetia; order Isosphaerales; family Isosphaeraceae; genus DAIDJG01. Next base: position 8,752 of record DAIDJG010000408.1, on the reverse strand, counting down.
TCACTTTCATTGTGCGATGGTGACGCGATCAATGTTTCCGATCTCGGGGACGAATGCCGGTTACGATCCGAGCTTTATGGCGGGGTACGCCAAGAGTTTATACTCGAATCCGTCGTCGAATCTCTCCGATCTTGTGGTCGGACTCCTCGGTGCTGGGAATCCGGTGCTCGCGTACCGAGTGTATGTCTTCTTCGTGGGGATGGCGGTCCCTTGGCTGGTCATTGGAGCCGGTCGCCTGTTGCGATTCGGACCGGGCGCGACGGGGGCCGCGGTGGGGTTGTTCGTGGTCGACTTGTGGTCTGGATTCGGGCTGGGCTATCTCTTCTTCGGAATGGTGGCCTTCTTCCTATCGGTTCCGCTTGGCCTGCTTGCGACCCTGGCCGTGGTCAACTTTCTTGACTGCGGAGGGTTTGGCCGCTGGCTCCTGTCGGCGATTCTCTTATCCTTACTGTGGCTTGTCCACGTGACGAGCCCGATGCTTGTCGTGCCGGCTGTGGCGTGCTCGTACGCGGCGGCGGTGGTCCGTGCGCGGAGAGTCGAGGGAGCGAGTTTCCCTGCGAGTCGTCACGCGGGTGTTTGGTCCCTGGTGCTCCCGGTTTTGGTGGTCAACGCCTTCTGGTGGCTCCCGGCCGCCTGCCTGGCATCGACTACCGGGCCGTCCGAGTTTGCCTTCAGGCACCCGGAGCCGATTTGGGATCGGTTCTTATCCATCGCGACGGTCGAGTCGCCCGCGATGTCGATTTTGGCTGTGCTGATGCCAGTGGGCTTGGCCGTACTTGCCAGGCAGCGGCTTGTCGCGGCGGTAGGGCTGGCCACGTACGCAGCAGCCGGTTTTTTCTGGGGATACCTCGCCGGTGCGTTTCGGATCTTCGATTTCCTCCAGCCCGGGCGTCAAGCCTTTGCGTTTTACACGGGGTGCGCGCTCGCGGGCGGCATCGCGGTGGCGGAGCTTGCCCGTCGTTTGCGTTCTGTCAGTCCGGACCGTCTCGACCTTTGGGCCTACGCCGCCGTGCTCCTGATCGTGGCGCGCATCCAGGGGCCGATGCTCGGTTATGAGCTCAAGGAAAAGTTCGGAGGTCCGACGCCGTTTCTGATGAACCGGGCGAACTCGCAGTTGCGCTGGGTGGTGGAAAACGTCAAGCGGCACGTCCCGCGTGGTTCTCGCCTCTTTTACGAGGAGGGCGGCGTGGATCTCCCCAACGTCTCCGACCCCTTCCGCAGTGGCCGGTTCAGCGGTTTGTTGCCCACCCTTGCGGGAGTTGAAGTCGTCGGCGGTCCCTTCCTCCGCATGGCCTTGAAGACGAATTTCACGCAGTTGGGCGAAGGGCGCCTGTTCGGGAAGCGCGATTGGGATCGCGCGCGATTCGAACGTTACGCTCGACTTTACAGGCCCTCGGCGATCCTGTGCTGGACTCCTCCAGGCCGTTCCTTTTGCGAGCGCCATGCCGATTTGATCGAGATCCTCGAAGACAACGGCGTCTTCATACTTGGCCGAGTCAAAGGATTCGAAGGGCCTGCGATCGAGGGGTCGGCGGAGGTGGTCGCGAGTCCCGGCCGGCTCGTCGTGAATGGGCTCCGGCCGGGCCCCGACGGCTCGGTTGTCCTCGCATACCATGCGATGCCTCGCATGCGAACGGACCCGCCGGTTCCATGGGACAGTGTGTTGCTGGAGGATGATCCCGTGCCGTTTATTCGCCTCCGCCCGCCGATCGATACCGTGAAGATGGAGATCCATTTCCCCCCGTTTGGCGATCGAAAACTGAAAGCTGACTGATAGTGAAGAGGACGAACGCATTCAGCGCTGAGTTTTCTCTGTCGCTTACGTGCTTATCGTTCGTTGCGCACGGGCAATAACGAATAGACGAGGTCGCCCGGCTGGGTCTCATTCTTGGAGTCGACGGCACCTCGGTCGTCGCGGCCGTCTTTGCCGACAGAGTAGACGACAGTCTCACCGTTGATCCGGGCCGTGCGGAGCGGTTTCCCATCGTACGGGTCAAGCGGCACGGCGCTGAGCCCTGCGGCTTTGACGGCCTCGGAGAGGTCGACGGTAGAATCCGGGTGAGTCAGTTGCCAGCGGCGGAGGGCGACGAGGCTGATCAAGGCATGGAGGGTCGTTTCGTGCTTGGCCTCGGACAGAGTGAAGGCTTCAGTTGCGGGTTCGATCGCCCGCCGAACGACCAGCACGGGGTCATCGCCCGCCAGGGTCTTGTTGGGATCGGGCAGCGTGCGAAGCCGTTCGGCGTACGGGACGCCGTCGAGCCGGAGCAACGCCCGGGTTTGGTCGCCCACCTTTGCGAGGCCGGGCGCCGCGTCCGTGTCCGTCATCCCTGTCACCTTGGTCTCGGCCGCCTGGAGCAGAAGTCTCCCAAGGTCAGGCCCGATCCGTCGGCGAACCTGCGGGGCGCCTGGAGGCATCACGGTGACGAACTGGGTCACGGTCGCGATGATCGGAGCGCCGGGCGGAACATTCATCTTCCTGGCCAGTTCCTCGCGATTGTGCATTAGCTCGTTGAGCATGACCCGTGACGTGATCCATTCCGCTTTCACCCCTTCGGTAAAGCTATCGATCGATTGTGTCTCGTGCTCCGTCAGCAACGCGAGCAGGCGGTCACAATGCTCGGGCTTCAGGGCGGGGTAGGCGAGGATCGGCAGGACCATGTCCTTGTGAACCGATGCATCGATGGCATTGGCGACGAGTTGGTTGACGAAGTAGCCTCGCGGACGGAGGTCGCGGCTGAGTCGCAATACAAGCGCGACGTCCCCGAGCGCGGCATCGATCGCGCTCCGATCGAGTGCCCGACGAACCCGCAGGGCGGCCACACGTCCGACCTGGCGCGCTGCCTGAACGTGAGGAATCAATGCGGCGGCGCCAATCCCCGTAACGAAGACGCATTTTGGTCGCTGCTGGGCCTCGACCAGTTTCAGGAAGCCAATCTGGTAGGGAGCGGTCGCACGCTCGAGCGCGTCGTCACGGAGACGCTTCGGGTCGTCATGAAACGTCCTATCGACCGCAACCAAGGTCTGGTTCCGTTCCCGGACGAGCCGAAATCGGAGGTCTTGCTCCTCTCCCGGAGGAAAGCAGACCGCCATCTCGCCGCTGAACTCGGCCAGCGCGTCGAGGTACAACGGGGCCGCATTCTGGTTGCCCGGAGGCAATGTGAAGAACCGAGCCAGGTCGTACGGTGCGTCCTTCAAGAGCCACGCGGGAGGCTGCTCGACCGCGTCCGGCAACGCCAGCTCTTGCCCCGCCGCGAGGTTGCAAGCGCAGACGAACAAGGTCAGCGCCCAGCACGGTGCGCGTCCCATGATTCCCCTCCCCCGTCAGTATTCTCGATTGCCCCGTCGCAGACAAATGTACGAGGTTGGTTCGACAGTTGTCAAGTGCACGAGAGATTCTGGGCGTTCTCAGTGCGTTTCGGCGCCGACGGCCTCGAACGCCGCCGCTTCCTCGTCGCGCCAGGGCCGCTCGCCATTTCGCGGGTGGCCGAATGCGAGATAGAGCGCAGGCATCAGGAACAGGTTGAGGACGGTCGACGTCACCAGCCCGCCCAGGATCACCACGGCCATCGGATGCTCGATCTCGTGCCCCGGTTTGTTACCTGCGATGGCCAGGGGGACGAGGGCGAGGCCAGTCGCCAGGGCCGTCATCAAGATCGGCGCCAGGCGTTCTTCGGATCCACGCAACACGAGTTTTAAACTGAACGGCTCACCCTCCTCCTCCTCCAAATGCCGGTAGTGGCTGACGAGCATGATGCCGTTGCGTGCGGCGATGCCGAGCACGGTCACGAACCCGACCAGCGAGCCCAGCGACAGGACGCCCCCGCCCCACACCGCACCAAACACACCGCCGATCAGGGCGAACGGCAAGGTCAGGAACACAAGGGCCGTGAGTCGGATTGTGCGGAAGTCGGCGTGAATCACGAGCAACACGCCGATCAGCGACAACGCCGCGAGTGCCATCAGGCGCCGGCGGGACTCTTCGCGGGCGGCGTATTCGCCGAGGAATTCGGGGTGGTACTCGCGGGGGAAGTCGAGCTTCTTGACCCGTTCCTGGATGGCGCGGGCCACGCTGCCAAGGTCGCGGCCTTGCACGTTGCACGTCACGTCGATCCGGCGCGAGGCGCCTTCGCGCTTGATCTCGTTCTGCGCGGGGACGATCGCCACCTCGGCGACGTCGCCCAGGGGGACGTGTGTGCCGAGCGGCGTTTCGATCGGCAGGCCGTTCAGCGCGGTGACGTCGTTGCGTACCTTTTCGCTGCCCCACACGAAGACGTCGAAGATCTTCTGATCGCGATAGACCTCGCCCACCTTGGTTCCGTTGACCAGCGTCGTCGCCGAGCGCCGGACGTCGCCGGGTGTCAGGCCGAGCCGGCTTGCGGCGTTCGGTCGGAGCCTGACATCGATCTGCGGGACGAGGACCTGCTGCTCGACCTGGAGATTCGTCACCCCGTCGACCCCTTCCATCGCCTTCGAGACCTCCTGGGCCTTGGCGCGGAGCACCTCCAGGTCCGGGCCGAAGATACGGACGACCACCGTGGCCCCGGCGCCCGTGAGCACTTCCTTGATGCGTTCCTTCAAGTAGGTCAACACGTCGCGCTTCAGACCTGGATAGCCGTTGATCGCCTCTTCGATCTTCGCGATTGTCGGGCCATGCGGCGCCTTGGGGTCGACGCTGATCCAGAGCTCGGTGAAGTTCGGCCCATAGACTTCGTCCGCCACCTCGGCGCGGCCGATGTGCGAGCCGAAGTTGCGCACGCCCGGAATCGACCGCAGTTCTTTACTGGCGTTCTCGGTGATCCGCCGCATCGCTTCGAGCGACGTGGCGGGCTTCTCGACAAAGTGCATGAGAAAGTCGTTTTCCTGAAAGCTCGGCAGGAACTCCTCGCCCAGCCCGACGACGTAGTACCCCGCTGCGCCGAAGGCGGCGAGCAAGACCAGGACCGCCATGACCGGCCGGGTCGCAAACGCGGGCAGGATGGCGCGATACATGACCTTGAGCCCCCGCACCAGCGGCGACTCATGCCGGCGCTCGGTCGCACCCGTCAGGAGCATCAGCGAGAGTGCCGGCGTCACCGTGAGTGCCACCAGCAACGAGGCGGCGATGGCCAGCACGTAGGCCGCCGCCAGGGGCCGGAAGAATGAGCCCGAGAGCCCTTCGAGAAAGAAGACCGGCACGAACACGAGGATGACGATCAGGCTCGCGTAGACGACCGCGCTGCGCACCTCCATCGAAGCACTGAGCACGACGCGAAACGACGACCGCGGGCTTCCGATTGCCCTGTTCTGGCGCAGCCGTCGCACAATGTTCTCGACGTCGATGATCGCGTCGTCGACCACCTCGCCCATCGCGATCACCAGGCCGGCCAGAACCATCGTGTTGATGGTCGCTCCCGAATGGACGATCACCAGCGTGGCCGCGACGAGCGAAAGTGGGATGGCCAGCAGGCTGATGACGGCCGTGCGCCAGTCGAACAGGAACGAGACGAGGATGATCACCACCAGGATGCAGCCGACAAACATCGCCTCTTTGAGATTGTAGAGCGAGTTCTCGATGAACGTTGCGGGCCGAAAGATCGTGGGGTCGACCTTCATGTCCTTGAGCCCGGGCCGCAAGGCGTCGAGGGCCTTTTCGACGTTGCGGGTCACTTCGAGCGTGTTGCCGGTTGGCTGTTTCTCGACAATCAACAAGAGCCCGGGGGCGTCGTCGATCACGGCGTCGCCAATCGGCGGCGGGAACCCGATTTTCACCTCTGCGATATCGCCGAGCCGGAGTGGGGCTCCGTTGCGGAAGGCGACGGTGATCTTCTCGAGGTCCGAAGGCTCCTCGACCGCCGAGCGATGCCGCACCGCGATGCGCTGATTGGGCATGTCGACATACCCCCCCGCACCCACCATCGAGGCATCGCCCACGGCCTTCACCACGGTGTCGAGCGTCACGGCGTTGGCGCGAAGCCGGTCAGGATCGACGAGCACCTGGTATTGCTTGTCGCGCTGACCCCAGATGGCGACGTTCGCCACACCCGGAATGGACATCAACCGGGGACGGATCGTCCACTTGGCCAGGAGGGTCATGTCCATCTGCGAGAGCGTTTTCGATGACAATCCGATCTTGAGGAGCCGGCTCGTGGACGATAGCGGCGACAGGATCACCGGCGGCTTGGCCGCCGCGGGCAAGCGCGAGGCTTCAACCGCTAGCCGCTCCTGCACCACCTGCCGCGCCGCGGTGAGATTCGTCCCCTCCTTGAGGATCAACACCACCGACGACAGGCCGAGCACCGACTTGGAGCGGATCGTCTTCAGGCCCGTCGTGCCGTTGAGGGCATTCTCGAGCGGCACGCTGATGAGGCTCTCCACCTCCTCCGTCGAGAGCCCGGGGCCCTCGGTCTGCACCTCGATGAGCGGTGGCGCAAACTCGGGGAAGACGTCCAGCGGGGCGTTCTGCGCGGTGTTGACGCCGACGATCATCAGGACGACCGACAGCGCAAGCACCAGGACGCGCAGTTGAAGGGCGGTGGATACGAGCCAGTTCATCATGATGGTTTTATCTCAATAGGGGGATCTTCGTTTATCGCGTCCCGGCCGAGAGAAAGGCGTCGGCCGTAGATTTCAAGGAAACACGGAGATAGTCTCGAACCTTCTCGGGATCCTCGGGGACATAGATGCCGTTGCGGAGGGTCGCGAGCGAATCGCGCGGTACGACGGATTCATCAATTCCGTCCTGGTTCAACACTCCGGCCAGTTGGCTCAGGTTGGTTCGTTGGATGTGATAGCGGTAGGCGGTCATCCCGCACGTCGGCTGGATCTTGAGCAGCCCATAGACTGTGCCGTCGGGACTCACCTCAACCCCGTTCTTCACGGCTGCAACGAAGACCGGATGGCTCGCCGGGATCACCTTAATGAACGGAAGCGCGATCTTGCGGCCGTCCGCTAGGTTCAGGGTCTGCGGCGTGACTTGCGCGACCTGCACAGGGTTATCGAGGCGGTCGGACGACCAGAACGGCTTGATCGCGAAAAGAGCCGACACAATTGCGAGCAGCGCTGCGCATGCGAGGGCCGGATGGAGAACAATCCAGCGCAATAGGAACGTCTCGTCACTGTGTTCCCGCGATGTCTCGTCCGTTGCAGCCGCGGGCTTGGAAGAGACGGCCACGCCGAAATCGTTGTCGAAGGTGGATTTACTCATTCGTCTTCTTCCACCTCTGTGTCTTCTCTCCCTGGGACGCGCGGCACCAGTTCGTTACGCACCCACCGGCGCAATCGCTTGTTCCAGGCAGAATGATTCTTGGCCGACCCGCCAGCCCCCATCCAGTGAACGACTTCTTCGAGTTGCAGAAACGGAAACGCGTCGCTGTGGTCGGCTTTGACGTACGATTCGCCGACGAGTTTTTCGACAAGGAGTCTCTCGCCGTCGAATCGCCAGACTTCCGGCACACCCAACGAGGCGTAGATCGCCATCCGATTGAGGGCGCTGCGAGTGACCTCGATTTCAATGGCGAGGTCCGGTGGCGGGTCGACGTTGAGATTCACCGTGTCACGCTTACCTTCCATCCGGTAAGCGTTTGCCAGGTAGAACGACTCGTCAGCCTCCAAACCTCGGTCAACCGTTTGGTTCTTCCAGGTGGTCGAACCCGGGTCCCGGCAGGGGATGTCAAGTTCCTCAGTCACCGTCGCGATAAACCGGCCGAACAGGTTCGCGAACTCCTCACGGCTAAGTGAGGGCGACATCAGTTCAAGCGTTCCTCGATCATACGTGATCCGCGGACACGGGCGATCGCCCACCAAGTCGAGCATCTTCTGATACCACGCCCAATTCACTGCATGGATCACAAATCGCGGTTCGGAGACGACGTTCGTTGTTTGAGGATCGGAAGCCGTCGCCATGGCGTTTCACCTTGAAGCCTGGGCGCGAGGAACGAGCACGTCGCGCACCCAGTCCTGGAATTGCACGATCCATTCTGACATGTCGTCCAGCTCCTCGGCCCGCTTTACCCAGTGCACGATCTCCTCAAACGAAAAAACGGGAAACGTGGGGCTGGCCGTGACGTCGGTATAACTTCCGTCGATTTGGAGTAGCCAGACGCTCAAATCTTCGCCATCGAACCGCCAGACCTCAGGCACGCCAAGCGCGGAGTGAATCTCCATGCGATTTGGGTCACTATGGCTGATCTCGATCTCGACCGTGAGCTCCGGCGGTGGGTCGACGTTCAGGTCGAGCTTTCTCTTCCCTTTCATTCGGGGAACGCTCGCGAAGTAGAAACTTGCGTCGGCTTCCATCCCTCGTTTTTTGACTTCTTTTCGCCAGGTCGCCGTACCGAATGATCGAAAGGGGAGACGAAGGCCTGTGGCGGCGAGAGCGATCAGGAAACCAAAGCGCTGCGCCCATTCATCATGTTCGTGCGATGGCGACATGAGTTCCAGCCTCCCGCGATCATAGGTGAGACGAACTCGCCCATGTTCGTCCCAGTACGCGAGGGTCGCTTCGTAGGTGTCCCAATCGACGTTGTCGAAGACCACGCGCGAACCGGGCTCGATCACGTCGCGAATGGGCTCTACTGCGGTTGCCATGGAACCCCTCCTGTGCTCACTTCCCGCCGAACTCCGTCCCGAAGATCTCCGCCGCGCCGTCCGTGACGACCTTGGCACCCGGCTTCAGCCCGCTGGAGGCCAACGCAGCCAGATCGCCCACGACGCGGTCCACGACCACCCTGCGGCGCACGTACGAATGCCCCGTGGTGTTCTCGTAGACCCAGGC
>DAIDJG010000407.1 GCA_027451445.1 Singulisphaera sp. | reverse complement strand
TCGGCGGTGAGAATGTTGCCATTATGCAACGCGATGAATCCGGAAACCGCCGACACGATTCCTCGGTGATCGGGGCACTTGATCAGCAGGCGGATGTTATAGCTCATGGGCCCTTGCAGGACTCCCGGTTCGGCCAAATTTCGTTTTGGGCATAATACGGAGCGCAACCCGGTTCGCCCAGAAGAAAAAGACGGCATCCACCGACACAGCACACGCCGCGCCGAACGGTTGCGGGTCATCCTCTGGCATGACACGCCGTCGTCAAACCGCACGAGCGTAAGAACGTCCGTCCAACCTCGAAATCGGCATACGAGAATCCGGAAAACCGATCCCGAAGGAATAAAACCAAGCAACAATCCAAGAAATTGGATGAAACTACGGCTGGGTCAAGCTATGATTCAGCCGATTAGGTGGAGGAGACCTCAGCGCGCTGATAATGCCTGGGCGAGAGTCTCCGCCACCGCACGGAGTTGTGCTTCTTTCACCCGACCTGTGCGAAGGTGGACACCACGATGGCGTCCCCAGTCGATCCCAAGAACGAAGTCGGACTTCGGCCGGTGCTCGCCCACTGCGTCATCGGAGACACCCTCTGCCGCGTTCAGTTCTGGACCGAGCAAGAGTGGGACCAGTTAGATTCGGGCAAGCGGCCGAACACGGCCGAACACTTGCCTGGACGCGGCTGGATTGCTGCCGTACCGATCGGCAGTATGAAAAAGGATGAGTTCGCGACCTGACGCCCCTTCCTTGGCGGTCAGCGAGGGGCAATCCGACTTATTCGGATACGGGCACACTTGCCGGATCGCGGAAGGCTCGGTCCTTCTTCAATCCGGCTCGGTACCTTCCGATCCCCAGCAGGGCCTCCACCGCAAGAGGGCGATTCGGATGGACCCCTCCTCCGATCTCGGGTTTCCACCACCACCGGATCCCGCGCGCGAACCAAACCGCGCCGAGGACGCAAAAGAGCTTCACCTCGCCGAATTCCAGGCGGGTGAGCGAGATTGCTCGCCGTTCGAGACGGAACTCCTCAACGCCATCCGCGAGTACCAGATTCGGAACGGCAAGAGCTATCTCGTCTGGGAAGAGCTCGTCGCCATTGCCGCCGCGACCAATGCTCGACGTCCGTCCGAATGATCGACGTCCGACGCCGTACTGGCGTTTCCTCGAAGAACTCGTCCCATTCGACCAATCGGTTTTACCGAGTTCGCTACGTCGTGCTACGATCAAAACCGCTCACCGTTTCTGTGTGAGAAGGTGTGGTCGGGAGAGCTGCTCCGATGCTCGTCAAAAACCTCCGCAATGGCGGGCCGGCTCAACTCGTCGAGATCCAGGCCCTGGAGCGAGACGAACGCGGTGCGCTCTGGGTCGGCCTGGACGTCGCCGTCCATTCGGACGGTCGCTGGAAAGCCGCTCCGATCCAAATACGGCGACGGGACGCGGGGGGTAATCCTGCGTTTGAGGTCTGCTTCAATTGGTGTGAGCTCGTCGTCCCCGACTGGGACCCCAAGACGGCATGGGCCCGCCGGCCGAACTTGATCGGTCGCGCATCCGCTCCGGTCGTCGTACGATCATTGCCTTTCTTCGACGGTCCGCCCGTTTCCGACGTGGAGATCTGGGAGTATCGCTCGGTTGGCCCGAACCCGCAGGCGACCGGCCCAGCCGAGTCAACGCGCTACGTGTTCGCCGTTGCGGCCCGGAAGCTCCCCACCGAGAATGGGGCTCCCACACATACGCACCGCGTCGTGCTGCCGCCGCAGTCGCGTCTTTATCTCGATGGCCGGACCCAGCCTCTGATCATCTGCCGCGTGAACAACGCGATCGCGCGCCTGGATGCACAGGCCGTCATGACGCTGGCCCTCGAACGCAATTGCGGGATCAGTCTCGTCGAACCCTCAACAACTCACGGATGATGAATTCGATCGGTTGAAGGCAATCCTCTCGGTCGAACGGCGACCAGGCAAGCGCTCGTTTGTCCTCGAGTCGTCGATTTTCCGCGGTCGCCCGGACCGGTATCCCATTGAAACGACCGTACGGCGCCGTTAGACCATGGATGTTAGGCGAGTCCTTTGCGCTCGCAATCCCACCCTCGGAACGT
>DAIDJG010000406.1 GCA_027451445.1 Singulisphaera sp. | reverse complement strand
CATCTGTTCTTCCGACTCCAGAAGTACGTCCATGACGGGCTCCCTCCCGGTTGATTATCATCTGAGTTGTGCGCACTCCATCTGGCGAAATAGCTTAACCGAGGAGCTGTTCCTGGTCACCGCTTTTTGGGATCGCACCCTTGTAGCTGTGCCAGAGGGTGATTAGCGCGTTCCAGTCAGCGTCCTGATACGCCTGGAGACGCACCCACGCCTCTTGCTCGTAGCCGGGGAACTCGCTCCGGTCGGCCAGTTGCCCGCGCACGAACCGCTGGTGGTTGTTCGCCGCCGAGTCGATGAGATGGCCGATGACTTCCTTCGTCGTCCACCGGCCCGGGGCCGAACGCTGCTGACTCTGCGGCTCGGTGATGGCGCGCAGTCGCCCCGGTAGGGTGTCGAGTGCGAACCTCATCCTGACGATTGCCGTATCCACCAGTAACTCCTTCAACGTGCGGGCCGAATGACCGAAGGGACCAAAAGACATACACTTCGTTGCCTTTCAAGCGATTCCAGGGACCTCGATTCGCTTGGCGATGGCCTGAGTGCAATCGTCATCGAAGACGAAAAACTTTCCACACAAGAATTGCGCGAAACCCCGGAAAACACCCCGTCGAATCACCGTCGGGGGTGGCAAGAGCTAACAAGTTACCCGGAGCATATAGAGTAGGGAGACGTGCAACTCGCAGATCTCCGCGTTGTCCCGGGCAACGGATCCTGGTGACGTTCCGGATCGACGGCGGCTCATGAGACGGTCGGTTCACGGCAAGGCACAGTCCTGTCTCGCAGGGGACGCTCCCGCATGCGAGGGATACGATTCATGAGCGACGCGCAGGGTGCACATTCAAGGCACATTACGCCATGCTCGATCGCGCTTCATTCACGGGCCGCTCGTGCTGGCCGCCAGCGTGCGCAACGACGAGTCGGTCGGGACGACAGCCCAAAACGAGCGTGCGCATGCGCGCGGCCGATTCGGTAATTCGGAACCCCAAGGCTAGCAAGGGGTTCCGAATTACCGAATGGGCGATTTGGCTGGCTATTCGGAAGGTCAAAGAAGACAAGGGCTTATGACGAGATACGCGACAATGAGCTCCAATCCGAGGGCGCGTGAATGAAGCGAGAGATAGGCTCCGCGACTCGCCGTCGCGAATTCGTGACGTGGCATGCGTTCCGCATTGCCGGTGCATACGCGGGCAAGGATAACTGCGTCTCCAAACTACCCATTTTCTGCGTACGGAAAGCCAGCCCGATCGATGACGTGTACCCATCGGCGATGACGGCTCAAATAGGCGCATGTGCCGCGGCGACCGGCTAACACAGGGCCATATTTCGGATATCTCGTAATTCTCGTGGCCTCTCTCGATGTAAAACTGCCTAGGTTCGAGAAGAATGCGTAGGCTGAGAGGTTTTTTATCTTGCCTACTATTGCGGGCAGTTCCATGCCGACGGCGTCAACGTGGGAATCGCGCACCACCACACGAGTGCGTACAATCTCCTGGGGAGTTTGCCCGGTGCTTGGTTCGTGGTATGTCGGCGGTTCAACCGGGTGCCGCTCCCGGTGCACGGCAACCACGGAAAGGGAACGGGTCATCACAGTGTAATGATGGGTCGAAAGGCGATGTGTCCCACGGACTCAGGACAGAGAGTGAACGACTCCAAGCTGCCCGAATCACCGCACGGCGATGGTGAGATGCCAGCAAACGACGATCGAATGCGGGAGCCGTTTTTTTTTAGATGGCTGTTCGTGTGCATTTCCGGTCTGATGCCCTTTTCGATCGTGGATTGGACGTTCTCCGATCTCGCCTTTCAGGGTTACGTGACCATTTCTGTTGCCGCCTTGGCGGCCACGGTGAAGAGTCGTCAATTCCGACGAATCGCGACCGTGGTATCGATCATCTTGGCGGTGCTCTTCCTCACGAGTCTGCCGGTTCTCTTTCCCCTCCGAACTCCCCTCAAGGGGGGCCATTTCGAAGATGTTCCGCTCGCCGAGGTGCTCGAGTACATCTCGCGCCAGAAGCCAACAAGACTATACTGGCGCTTTCATGTCCCTGGCCAAGCAATGACGCGTCGGAGGATCACGGTCGAACTCAGCGACGGACTCACATTGGGCGAGGCCCTTCACAAGGTCGCGGCAGCGTCGGGATGCGAGTTCCATTGGGGTTGGCACAAATTCATGGGGTGTGATACGAGCCCCATTTGCGCCTCGTTTCATTTTCGCGGCGTTGGCGCTCCAGTTGATCACGAACGCTTGGACTCGGTCATTATCGATCGCCACGAGGTTCTTCCCTGAGCGTCGTTGAGAGGAGGTCGAATGAGGACGATAGCGACGAAGTGTCGGCGAGCAGGTGGCAAACGAACCCTTTTGGTGGCCTTGTCGCGCCCGCGCAGAACGTGCTAGAATCGTGAAATTTTCCAGGCCGCGCCGCTCTTTCCGGGCGAGCGCGGCCTGCCGCGCGCAGAGCCCTCCTGGTGCCGAACCCAGCCCGGAATGAGACGAGAGACCCGCCGTGCCCAAGCGTACTGACATCCACAAAATCCTGATCATCGGCGCCGGTCCGATCGTGATCGGCCAGGCGTGCGAATTCGACTACTCGGGCACCCAGGCGTGCAAGGCCCTCCGGGAAGAGGGGTACGAGGTGGTCCTGGTCAACTCGAACCCGGCCACGATCATGACCGACCCCGACATGGCCGACCGTACCTACATCGAACCGATCACCCCTGAGTTCGTAGAGCGGATCATCGCGGTCGAGAAGCCCGACGCCCTGCTCCCCACGCTCGGCGGCCAGACGGGTCTGAACGTTGGGCTTGCACTCCACGAGAGCGGAGCCCTCGAGCGCCACCACTGCAAGCTCATCGGCGCCACGGCTGAGGCGATCCGCAAGGCTGAGGACCGCGATCTGTTCAAGCACTGCATGACCGAGATCGGACTCGAAAGCGCCCGCAGCGGTCTGGCCCACAACCTGGAAGAGGCCCGGCAGCTCCGCGACGACATCGGTCTGCCTTGCGTCCTCCGGCCTAGCTTCACACTCGGCGGTTCCGGCGGTGGCATCGCCTATAACCGCGAAGAGTTCGACCGCATGGTCGCCTATGGTCTCGAGCTCAGCCCTGCGCACTCGATCCTGATCGAGGAGAGCGTCATCGGCTGGAAAGAGTTCGAGATGGAGGTCATGCGCGACTGTGCTGATAACGCCGTGATCGTCTGCTCGATCGAGAACTTCGACCCGATGGGCGTCCACACCGGCGACAGCATCACCGTCGCCCCTGCCCAGACGCTCACCGACAAGGAATATCAGCGGATGCGCGACGCGTCGCTGGCCATCCTGCGCAAGATTGGGGTCGAGACGGGCGGGTCGAACGTCCAGTTTGCCATCGACCCCAAGACCGGCCGGATGATCGTGATCGAGATGAACCCGCGCGTCAGCCGGTCGAGTGCCCTGGCGAGCAAGGCCACCGGGTTCCCGATCGCCAAGATCGCGGCCAAGCTGGCGGTCGGGTTCCGGCTCGATGAGATCCGCAACGATATTACCCGCGAGACGCCGGCGTGCTTCGAGCCGACGATTGATTATGTGGTCACGAAAATCCCGCGCTGGGCGTTCGAGAAGTTCCCGGAGGCGAACCCCACGCTCACCACTCAGATGAAGTCGGTCGGCGAGGTGATGGCAATCGGCCGGACGTTCCGCGAGTCGTTCCAGAAGGCCCTGCGAGGCCTGGAGATGAACCGGTTCGGCCTGGGCTGCGACAAGAAGGACCTGTGGGGGACCGAGAACCTCCCCTCGATCGACCAGATCAAGTCGAAGCTCGCCACGCCCAACGCGGATCGGGTGTGGTACATCCGCTACGCCTTCCTGCTCGGGATGACGATCGACGAGATGCAGGTCCTCACCGGGATCGACCCCTGGTTCCTTGAGAACGTGCGCGCGATCATCGATGCCGAGATGCCGTTAAGAGCTGTGAGGAGTCTGGAGGAAGCGAGTGACGACTTGATTCGCCAGGCGAAGCGTGAGGGGTTCTCCGACCGGCAACTCGCGCATCTCTGGAATGTCACGCAGACCGAGGTGCGTCGGGAACGCCTGGCGCGGGGAATCCGGGCGGTCTACAAGCTGGTCGACACGTGCGCGGCGGAGTTCGAGGCGGTCACGCCGTACTACTATTCGACCTACGAAGACGAAGACGAGTCGCGGGTCGGCGACCGGCCTCGCGTGGTGATTCTGGGTGGCGGGCCGAATCGGATCGGCCAGGGGATTGAGTTCGACTATTGCTGCTGCCAGGCGGCGTTTGCGCTCAAGGCCGACGGGTATGAAGTGGTGATGGTCAACTCGAACCCCGAGACCGTCAGCACCGACTACGACACGTCTGACCGGCTCTTCTTCGAGCCCTTGACGGTTGAGGACGTGCTCAATATCTGCGACCGGGTTCAGCCGATGGGGGTGGTCGTCCAGTTCGGCGGCCAGACGCCGCTGAATCTCGCGAGGGCGCTGGAGGTCGCCGGGGTGCCCATCATCGGGACGACGCCGGACAGCATTGACCTCGCCGAGGATCGCGAGCGTTTCCGCCTGGTGATCGAACGGCTCGGCTTGCGGCAGGCGCCCAGCGACGTGGCGACGAACATCGACCAGGCCCGCCGAATCGCCCAGCGGATCGGCTATCCGGTCGTCGTCCGCCCCAGCTTCGTCCTGGGCGGCCGCGCGATGGAGATCGTTTACGACGATGCCAGCCTGTCCCGCTACATGACTGAGGCCGTCGACGTCAGCAACCAGCGCCCCGTTCTGATCGACAAGTTCCTGGAGGACGCCAGCGAGGTCGACGTCGACGCCATCTGCGATGGCGAGACCACGATCGTCGCCGGCGTGATGGAGCACATCGAAGAGGCGGGCATCCACTCGGGTGACTCAGCCTGTGCGATCCCGCCGTTCAGCCTTCCCCAGGAGGTCGTCGACGAGCTCAAACGCCAGACCCACATGCTGGCCGACGCCCTGAGCGTTCGTGGGTTGATGAATATTCAGTTCGCCGTAAAGGGTGGCGATGTGTACGTGCTGGAGGTCAATCCTCGAGCGTCGCGCACGGTGCCGTTCGTCTCGAAGGCGACCGGGCTGAACATGGCCCAGGTGGCGGTGCGCGTGATGGTCGGGCAGACGCTGGCATCGCAGGGCATCACCGCGGATCCGGTGCCGGGGTATGTCTCGGTGAAGGAGTCGGTCTTCCCGTTCGCGAAGTTCCAGGGCGTCGACATCGTGCTCGGCCCCGAAATGCGCTCGACGGGCGAGGTGATGGGCATCGATACCGACTTTGCCGGCGCCTTCGCAAAGAGCCAGCTCGCGGCGCACAGCCGTCTGCCGCGCTCGGGTACCGTCTTCATCAGCGTTGCCGAGCGCGACCGGGCTGCGGTCGTACCGATCGCCGCTCGCCTTGCCCATATGGGCTACGCCCTGATGAGCACCAGCGGTACCGCCAAGGCCCTGGGCGAACAGGGCATCACCGTGTCGACCGTGCGCAAGATCCATGAAGGCCGCCCCAACCTCCTCGATCACCTGGCGAATGGGGCGATCGCCCTGATCGTGAATACCCCCAGCGGCAAAGGCGCTCGCACCGACGAGGGCCGTATCCGCGCCGCCGCTGTCAGCCACGGTGTCCCCTGCATCACGACCATCAACGGCGCCCGTGCCGCCGTCGCCGCGCTCGAGCGGCTGCGGGGGGGCGAGCTCGACGTGTATGCACTTCAGGACCTTCTGAAGAACCGGTCCGGTCGTTAGGAAATCCAGGCGAAACGCCGCCGCGGAATCATTAGTCAATCTTGGCATGAGCAAAAATTAATAATAACCCGAAGCGCGAGCGAGGGCGTAATCATATTACGCGCTCGCTCGCGCTTCGGGTTAGTATTATGAACATCGATCTAGTCCAGTCGGGCTTCGTCGGCTCGCCGCCTCAGAGACCGCATGGGCCCGATCGGAACGTTCACAGCCTGCGCCGGCCGTCTTGGCGATGATGCCGTCGAGATCACCACATTTGTTGTCGAAACGGCACGCGGTGCAGAAACGACTGCGATCGGAGATGACACCGCCGAGGGCCCGACCGCGACCTCCAGTGCTGCGGCGTGGCTCGCAAGTTGGCTCGCCGGCTGGCTCCCAACCTGGAGCTTGAAAGTCTCGTAATACGGAATGTTGCCCCCCTGACCCGCGGGTTTCCCGGCGAGGTTGAGGAGTGGATCGCCGTTCGCCAGCGCCTGGATGCCGTGCAGCGAGTACAGGTAGATGTCGTTGCCGGCGAGTTGACTCGGAACGATGATCAACCGGTTGGTATTGGGGTTGAACGCGACTGTGGCGTTCACGGGCAAGTCGGCGCCATCGAAGGCCGAGGGATTGAGGCCGCCGGACTGGGGGATGAGCATCGTGGAGTAGCGGCCGAAGACGGATGGGTCCATGTTCACGGTTTCGCTGAACACGACGGAGGCATAGCCCATCGGTTGCGTCCAGATCACGCCGGCGGTGGGGACGAGCTCGGGATTGCCGTTGGAGTCGTTGACCACGGTCAGGGGACTGGTCCCGGATCCGACTGGGTCGTTCATCACCTGGAAGCTGTTGTAGTAGGTCTGGCCGAGCGTCGCGCCGGGGGTGCCGAAGCCCTGGTCGTCGCTCACCGAGGCGTCGACGCGGATCACGTAGATGCCGCCGGCCGCGAGGGGGCCCGTGGGCGTCAGCTCGATCGAGTCGGTGGTGGGGCTGTAGGCGGCGACGGACGGGAGGATCGTGGGGTTTGGACCGGGGTTGGCGATCAACTCGACGTTGTTCCCCAGTGCCGCCTCCGCGAACAAGGGCTTGTTGAAATGGATCGTGAATGTGTCGGGCTGGAAGATCGCGTTGTTGTTGACGGTCTGCGTGCCGAAGTAGGTCGTCACTCCG
>DAIDJG010000405.1 GCA_027451445.1 Singulisphaera sp. | reverse complement strand
TTCGAGAGGGCCGGCAAGGACCGGCCCTCTCGATGAGCTTCGAAACCAGACCGCGCGCGGTTGGAACTTTACCTCGCGAACGCCTTGTCCTTGGCGTTCCCACCCGAACGCAAGTATGCGATCAGGTCGAGGATTTCGTCCTTGGTGAGCACGTTGATCAGCCCCTGCGGCATTTCGGAGATCTTCGAGGGCTGACGTTCCTCGATCTCGTCCTTCGCAATCTCTACGGGCTTGAGCGCAAAGGGATCGGTCCGGACGAGGATCTTCTGCGCATCTTCCGAGAGTGTCCGACCCGTAACAATCCTGCCATCGCGCAGCGAATAGACGGTCGCCTGGTATTGATCCGACAGTGTCTTGGACGGAAGGATCAGCGACTCCAGGATGTAGTTCGCGTCAAATCGATTGCCGACGCCCGTAATGTCGGGACCGGTTGAGCCGCCTTCGTTGCCGAATCGGTGGCATTTCAGGCATTGGGCCGCCTCGAAAGCACGGCGGCCTTTGTCGAACGACCGGCCGTGAGAAGCCTGAGCGAGCAGGGGGGTGATGTCCGACATCTGCCAGTTGTGAATGAACTGTCGCGTCGTCTCGAGCTTGGTCGCTTCCGTCGATTCGCGGCCCTCGATCACGTCCTTGAGCGCCACCCTTTCTTGGGGGGAGAGGGTCTCGATCGCGTCACTTCGGATCTTCTTGAGGAAATTGCGGAAGCTCGCGCCGCCGGCGTTCTTGCTCTCGGCGACGTTGATCCAGCCGAAGTAGAGCCGCCGTTGCTCGGCCGTCCACCCATGGCGCTGCGTGCGGAGGACGAAGATGTAGAACATCTGGTCCTGCTGCGTCTGCGCCGCCTGAAGGAGTTTCATCGAGCGCTCGACGACGTCGGGAGCATCGAGATAGACCAGCACATTGCACAGCTCGCGGTTGAGCAACTCACTGTTCGAGGGATAGAGCCCATTCAGACGATCGATGACAGCCTTGGCCGTTTCGGGGGTCTTGCCGCCAAGCCGAATGAACGCCAGGCCGTAAGTGCGCAGAGCGTCGAGGAACTGTTCTTCGGTGAGTTGTTCAAAAGGCAACGCGTTGAGTCGCGCGAGCACTTCGGCTTGCAGTTCCTTGCCCCCGGCGCGAGTCAATGCACACATCGCCTGGATCCGCGCGTCGATCTTCGTTTCGGCGAGCGCACGGGATTTCCAGAGCGACAGGTCCTGGCGTTCGAGCGCGACGCGTGCGGCGTAGCGCAGCGAGCGGTCCGGGCTGTTCAGATACGGCCAGAGGACGTCGAGAGCCGCGGGATCCGCTTTGGTATGAAACGCTTCGAGCTTGCGCCGCGTTTGTCTTGCGCTCCCGGCTTTCGGGTCGTTCGAGGACGTCGCGGGCCCTGTCGACTCAGACCCGGTGTACGTGACGCGATAAAGGCCTGATTGCGTGTTGCGGCCGCCGACGGTGAAGTACATCGCGCCGTCGTTATTGATGACGACGTCGGTCAAAGGCAAGGGTTTCCCCGCGACAAACGTTTCGAAGGTCGCGGTGTACGATGCGCCGGTGGGTTGGAAGTGCAGGGCGTACATCTTCCCGTAGGTCCAGTCGTTGATGTACAGGGCCCGCTGGTAGCGTTCGGGGAACTTGGCGCCGGTGCCGAATTGGATTCCAGTCGGCGAGCCGAGCCCGATGTCGGCGACCGCGCCGACGCTGTCGACGTAGTACGCGGGCCACTTGCCGGTCCCGTAGCGCCAGCCGAACTCGGCAGCGGAGACTGAGTGGTTCACGCGGGTTGGACGGTACCAGGGCGTACCGACGTCCCACTCCATGTCGGCGTCGTAGGTGAAGAGCTCGCCGTCAGTGTTGAAATCGATGTCGTAGGGGTTACGGAACCCTGCGCAGAAGAGCTCCCAGTGAGCGCCGTCCTTGTCGGTGCGAGCGATCCAGCCGCCGGGCGCCATGACGCCGGTTGCGAAGCCGTTGCCATCGGGGTTGCGCGGGAGCAGCAGGTCTTCGGCGTAGTTGCGGTGCGGCGAGTGGGGATCGATGCCTTCCGGGACCTTGGTGAAATTCCCTGCGATCACGTACAGCTTGCCATCTGGCCCCAGGCGGATGCCGTGCGGCCCGTGCTCGCCGCCACCATTGAACCGCTTGAGCAGCTTGACTTCGTCGTAACGGTCATCGCCGTCGGTGTCGCGAACCTTGTAGAAGCCGCTCCCCTGGGCAGCGCTGCCGTTGACGGTCACATAAAGGCAATCAAAGGCGCAGAGCAATCCCTGAGCCTGTCCGATGGCGACATCGAGTTTCTCGACCTTCGTGTCCGAGGCCGAGGACCCGACCGTCACCCGATACAGGCCGCCCGACTGGTCGGAGACGATCAGACGCCCCTTCGGGTCGTTGGTCATCGACACCCACGACCCTTGCAGCGATTTGGGAACGCTGTAGAGGAGCTCGACCTGAAACCCGTTCGGGACCGTGATGTCCTTCGGCTCCGTCGCAGAGGGGCCGTGCGCATCGTCGAGAGCGACCTTGCCCCACGGCTGGACACCCCACGCACCGATGACGACCGCGTTGTGCCAGCCTTTCGTATCGTAGTCGGCCGCCTTCCAATTTCCCTTCGGTTCGGTCGCACTCGATTCCCACGACCCGTCGGTCTCGAGCTTTGAACGCCCGCCTTTGGCCGTTTCGTAGGTCAACTGAAGCAAGAAACCGGCCGGGCCCCCTTCGTTCGAGCAGCGCGCTGCCAGGACGTTTGTGCCGGGCTTCAACTTGTTCGTAACGTCGGCGCCGGTGGGGTTGGACCAGTCCGAATTCTCGACGACCACTTCACCGTTGAGGTAGACCGTCGCGACGTTGTCGCAGACCGCCGCCAGATGCGCCTTCTTGGGTTTCTCGCCCAGATCGAACGTCTTGCGGAAGTAAACGACCTCCTTGTCGGGCGTTTCCTTCCGAGGCCAGATCCATTGCGGCGTCTTGTCCGCGGCATTTGCGGCTGAGATGAAAATCAGCCAGGCGAATCCTGCCGCCAGGCCGAAATGGAGAAGCTGCGTCGGTTGTCGCATGGGATTCTCTCTAGGTGCCACGCCGAGACCTTCGGCGCGAACGGCGGGATGCCCGTGGTGGGACGGAAGGGCGTCACCCGGACAGGGTAGACGCGGGTTCGCACGCGGTTGGGAAGCCGGTTTTCGGGATCAACCCTGAAGATAGCGTGCCCAGCACTCGACATCAAGCAGGGTCAATCGACCAGC
>DAIDJG010000404.1 GCA_027451445.1 Singulisphaera sp. | reverse complement strand
GCGAATGGCTGAGCTTGCTGGGGAACGAACAAGGCTATGGTGGCTGAAAAACAGCCATTTTGGAGCGATCATCGCCTGTCGGATCATAAGTGCAAGCCTTGCAAGACGTTCCGCCGCGCAAAAAGTGTCGGGTGGCCAGCTTCCCAAGGGGGGGAGTTATATGATTCGCCGTTGCGGAGGGGGGCGAAGTCCGTTTAGTTGGCGCGTGAGGAGAACGAGGGAGATTCGCTTCGCGCCGTGGCCAAATACCGCCGTGTAGATACCAATGCCGCGTGTAGTGTGGGGCCTGCCCATCTGCTCTTATCAACCTGGTTAAAAGCAAGATTCCATCACTTACCCAATTCCTTGACCCGGATCTTGCGGTAGCGCACGAACTGTTTCGTGAAATCGCCGCCGCCGTGGACCTGGAGGGCGATGCCGCCGGTGTCCTGGTGGCGTTTTTCCTTGTCAGTGAACTCCATGATCCGGACGCCGTTGATCCACGTGGTGAGCTGAGGAGGGTTGCCCACGATGCGGGCCCGTAGCTCGTTCCACTGGCCGTGCGTCCAGAGCTTGGGCCACTCGGCCGCGTCGAAGGTAAGCGGATAGGAGACGCCGGCCCGAGGTACAATCTCGGTGACCTTGTCCGTGAAGTCAAAGTTCCGCGCCTCGATCCGACCGGGCAAGCCCTCGCCGTAGATGCCCATCAGGTTCCCGTTCGCGTGATAGTCGACCATCGCCTGATAGGCCTGTCCCTTCTCGTTGCTCCTCAGGAAGAGCCCGCTGTCTGGTCCGAAATCGTTCTTCATCTCGAGGACGACTTCAAAGTCGCCGTATGCCTTGTCGGTGATCACGATTCCGCCGTTTCCGGGCCGGTCCTGACTCCCCGTGATCGCCCCTTCCTCGACGACCCACCGGCCACCCTTCCCGTGGCCTGTCTTGTCGCTGACGTGCCACCCCTTCAGGCTCTCGCCGTCAAAGATCGAGACGAAGCCGGAGTCATCAAACGTTTCTTTCTTAAGCGCCCCAGCCAATGACCCGAGTGCGGGCAATGCCAACGCGAGAATGAGGAGTGCCTGGAGCTTCTTCATCGGTCGTCCTCTGGGGCTGTGAAGGTCTCACGGGGCGAGTTTCGCCCCGATGCGCGGCGCGATTATAACAGGCGCGTCACGGTTGCAAGTGAGCACGGCCTCCCGATTTTCGGAGCTCCACGCCAGAACCGAACGAGGGCGAACCGGCAATCCGCATGCATCCAAGCAGGATTTCGTCCAGCCTCGATTTTTTTTCTTGCGTTCGGTCTCTGCGGTCTTTAACGTTAATCTACTCAGAACTATCAGCGGCCTGCCCGACGCCCCCCGGTCTGGCCATTTGGAGCGATGAGATGCACCTTGTTCCGCACCGCAGCGACTGCGTTCGCCGTCCGTACCGCATTTCGTCTCGATTCCGCCCCTTTCTCAACGCCGAGCATCTCGAAGCGCGTGAACTTTTGTCCGCGGCGCCAGTGGCCGCGCCGAATGTGACGGTGGTTCCCGACCTGACGGTGATTCCGGCAGTTTCGTCGTCAACCGTGCCGGGCATGTCACCGAGTCAGATCAAGCAGGCGTACAACTTCACTGCGGCGTCGGGGACAGGTGCTGGACAGACGATCGCCATTGTCGACGCCTACAACGATCCGAATATCAAGAGCGACCTCGCCACATTTTCGTCGCAATTCGGGCTGCCGTTCAATTCCAGCCAGCTCTCGGTGGTCGGCGAGACCGGCAGCAGCGCTGCGTTGCCGGCGAGCGACGCCGGGTGGTCGCAGGAAATCGCGCTCGACGTGGAGTGGGCGCACGCGATCGCGCCCGCGGCGAACATCCTGCTCGTGGAGGCGTCGTCCGCGAATACGAACGACCTGGCAACCGCGATCAAGTACGCCTCACAACACGCGAACGTCGTGTCAATGAGCTGGGGAGGACCCGAGTTCTTCGGCGAGAACAGGCTCGACTCGCTCTTCAACGTTCCCGGTGTCACATTCGTGGCATCCGCTGGTGACGTGGGCGGCCAGGTCTCGTGGCCGGCGTCGTCGCCGTATGTGGTGGGCGTTGGCGGTACTTCGCTGTCGACCTCGAGCGCCGGGGCATACCTCGGTGAGTCGGGCTGGGTCGATAGTGGCGGCGGCCTGAGCGTGCTGGAACCGCAGCCGAGTTATCAGGCAGGCGTGCCCGCGTTGAGCGGGGTTCCCGTTCGGGCCACTCCCGACGTGGCGTACAACGCCGATCCGAGCACGGGTATGGCCGTGTACGACTCGTACCAGAACCCGAACTCGCAGAGCGGTTGGTTCCAGGTGGGCGGCACCAGCGCCGGGGCACCGCAGTGGTCGGCGCTCTTTGCCGACGCGAATGGCATCCGGGGCACATCCAATTCCAGCCTTCAGACCTTGACCCAACTGTACAGTCTCGGGACCAACGCGACGACGGCCGCCAACGACTTCCACGACGTGCAGTCCGGGTTTACCTTCGGTTTCACGTTCGCTCAGCCAGGCTATGATTTGATCACGGGCCTCGGCTCTCCCAACGCCAACAACCTCATCGCGGCCCTCGCCGGGACCACGACGACGACCACGGGAAGCGGCTCGGGATCGGGCACTTCCAGCGGCGGAACGACCGGGACCGGCACTGGCAGCACCGGAGGAACTACCGGTGGCAGCACCGGAGGGAGCGCAGGCGGCGGTCAGACCGGCGGCGGCACAGGTGGCGGTACCACGGGTGGGGGAACCCACGGTGGACGTCATCACCACCAACCGCCGTTCTTCCTCCAGCCAACGTCGCCCACTTCGGCGCCCGTTTTCAACCTTCTGGTCACTTCGGCGCCTTTGGGGACACCCGTCGTGGTGACGGCCGTGTCGGGTTCGGGCTCAGCGTCGGTGGCGGTAAGTGCCGCCACGAGCCAGCCCGTCGTTACCCAGGCACCTGCGCCCGTGCCCTCGACGCTCGCACGGCCGGTCCAGCCCTTCTCCGACCAGATGGAAGGGTTGATCGGCAGCTCCTCCGAGTCCCAGGAGTCGGCGATCGAGGTGGGTGATGTCGCGGTGCCCGCTCCTGCGAAGGGCGAGCAACCGGTGGCGCCGGCGAAGCCGGAAGATGCACCCCCAGCAGCCCCCGTGCCCAAGGAGAATGCGGAGAACCCCGTAGAGACCGGGATGCTGATGCGCTCCTGGGATGACGCTGTCGCTGAGTACGTCGCGGACAGTGCCGGTCAGATCCCCATTCCAGTCCCGGTCGAGACCGAGGCGAATGCGGATGAGGAGCACTCGCTCACAGGCACCCAGACGCTGCTGATGGCGGGCGCCGCGGTTGCCATCTGGGGGACGTGGGAAGTGCGTTCTCGACGCTCGGAGCGCCGGTCTCGGAACTGGTTTCTGAAGCGATCCGACAATTGATTGGCACGGTTTGTAGCCGATATACCCTACCGGAGCTGCTCCGGTAGGGTTTTTTCGTTGGTCCACCGGACCATTCGCGCTCGCTTGACCACCGCCAGAACGCCTGCTACAGTCAATCCGTTGATCCTTTCCGTCAATCGGTTCGGAAGCGTTGCGAGAACGCTTGCCGCTCGGACCGATCGCCCAGCGCCGCTTCGATGGGCATAATCGGCGCACCTTTCACGCATGGCTGACGCACGCATTCGGCAGCAAATTGCCTTTCTTGCTGCCCAGATGATGTATCAACGGCTCGAAACCGAGTACTTCACCGCGAAACGCAAGGCTGCCAAGCAGCTTGGCGTCGAGTACCGTTACAAGCCGGGGGACCTTCCGTCCAATAAAGAGATTCGCGACCAGATCCAGGCAATGGCCCGCATGCACGAGGGCGAGAAACGCCTCGGCAAGCTCCGCGACATGCGGATCGAAGCCCTGCGCATGATGCGCAAGCTCGCGAGGTTCCGGCCGAGGCTCATCGGCAGCGTCTGGACCGGACACGTGCGGCGCGGATCCGACATCGACCTGCACGTTTTTACCGACAGCGTCGCGCTGGTGACGAACTTGCTCGACGAGCTGGCTCTGCCGTACGAAGTGGAACACAAACGCATTGTCAAGTACAATGAGGAACGTGTTTTTACGCACGTGCACGTCGAGGAGCGATATCGCTTCGAGCTGACGGTGTACCCCGAAGACAAGGCGCATTACGCGTTCAAAAGCTCGATCACGGGTCAGGCGATCGAACGCGCATCGATCGCCGAGTTGGAGGCCTTTCTGAAGGCCGAGGATCCCGACATCGATCTGGATAGCGAGGTCGAGCACGTCGAGGACCACATCGACCGCTTTGAAGTCTACCGGCTTTTGCTCCAGCCCCTCGAGGGCGTGAAGCAAAACCCCAAGTTTCACCCGGAAGGCGATGCGCTTTATCACAGCCTTCAGGTCTTTGAGCTGGCGCGTGAGGAACGGGGATACGACGAGGAATTCCTCCTGGCTGCGCTGCTGCACGACGTGGGGAAGGCGATCGACTCATCCGATCACGTCGAGGCGGCGCTTCAGGCGCTCGAAGGGACGATCACGCCTCGGACAGAGACCCTGATCGCCCACCACATGGACGCCCTGGCGTACCAGAACGGGACGCTGGGGGGCCGCAAGAGCGCGCGGTTGCGCGAGCTCGAAGACTTCGACGACCTCATGCTGCTCCGCCAGCTCGACCAGCGCGGCCGCGTGCCCGGGGCCGACGTTTGCGAGCTGGCCGAGGCGCTCGACTACATCAGGGAACTCGCGGCCGAGGATGAAGAGGACTGACATAGTCACTGCGACGCGGCCAGGGCTACAATACAGCGCCTAACGGTCGCATGCCCCCGGCCGGGAGGGCGAGGCTCCGTCCGAGCCAGCCTTGATCCACCGGCGAGTCTTCGAGCCGGCGGATCATCGCGAGCCGTTCCGCGGCAAGGCCTATCACACGCGATGTTCGTAGGACTCGAAGACTCGTCCTCCGAACAAGGCTGGCTTGGACGGAGCCTCGCCCTCCCGGTTGGGCGCAACGCGCCCCTCTGGTCCCTCGAACACCAAACTTGCCTCGCGAGACCCCTCCCATGCCGGCCACGCTCGACCCCACACTCGCCTCGGAAATCCGCGGCTATTTCGAGGACGACCGTTCTCGAATGACCATGATGGCCGCTCGCCAGTTCAGTGTTCCCGAGCAAACCATCGTCGAAGCGCTTGATGGCCTGTGGCCGGTCAGGCGACTTCGCGACGGAGTTTTTCGCGACGTCGTGCTCGCGCTCGCCGATCTCGGTGTGATGCGCGTCTTCGTCCGCAGCAAGGCGGCCGTGATCGAGTCGGTCGGCACGTTCGGAGGCTTCTCGGAAATGGGGCCGTTCTTCAACGTGCAGACGGAGACACTCGACATGCACATCCTTCACGACGAAATCGGCGCGATCTACGCCGTCGAGAAGTGGGGGCACGACACGAAGATTACGACGTACTCCGTCCAGTTCTTCGACCGCAACGGTGACGCGGGCTTCAAAGCGTTCTTATGGGAAGACTTTCCGAACGTGCCGATGGGGCGTATCGAGGCCTTTCGGGCGCTGGTCGCCCGTTTCTCGGCTGGCGAGCCCTAAAGAGTGAGTATGGACTCGCAGCGTTGGGGCATCGATAGTCGACTTTCGCTCTGCGAAAGAACTGTCTTTCGCGGAGCGAAAGTCGACTATCAATGCCTTGCGAAATCCAAACGTAAACCACCCCCATCACGCCCCGACTGGCGTTGTCGGTTCGCGGCCGTCGTCGACCCACACCCAGCCGTACTGCGTGTGGCTTGGTGACGGATTCTCGCGGTACTCCTGGCGGAAGAGGCTCAGCTTGTCAGCCTTGATCGCCTGCCGGCTTGCGGCGGGATCCACTCCGAACAGCCGCGCGGCGTTGAGACCGAAGATCTGGTTCTTGATCTCCGAGGTCAGTTCGGCATAACCATACTGGTCGATGATCTGCGGAGTCATGCGCAAGCGGCGGAAGCGCTCGATCTGACTCTGAGGGCTCCCGCCCCAGATCGAATCCGTGCCCCAGAGAATATGGTCGGCGCCGGCGACCTGAATCATCTGTCCAAGCATGTGCAGGCACGTCACGGGGGCATACATCGACGTCATGTTGAACGTGCTCCCCAGCTCGAAGTAGACGTTCTTGATCTGAGGATTTCGCTTCAAGATTCGCAAGACGTCACTGATCCAGGGAATTTCCTGGGGGTCGTTCGTTTTCGGGTCGACGACTCGGTCGCCGAGCCCCTGGCTGATCCAGCCGCCGAAGCCTCGGAACCCGGAATGGTAGAGAATGAAGTTGAGGTTGGGCCAGTCCTTCGCGGCCTTCTCGACGTCGAGCGGCGTGCATGCCTTCTCGTTGAAGGCGCTCAGGGGAAGCCCTTTGTGGACGCACAGGTTCTTGACGCCGAGCTTCTGGGTCTGCTCCCAGAACGGGTAGGCGACTTCGACATCGTCGAGGAACCAGGCCTTTTCGCCGATCTCGGCGCCGGTGTACATCTTCCAGGCGTCGATCTTGAGGTCCTTGACCTGCCGTTCCATCTCGTCGTGCTCTTTGGCACCGAGGTTGGGGCGGAGCAGGCCGTGTGAGAGGACCCGTCGCGACTCGGCAAGGTCGTTCACGAACTTGCGCGTCGCAACCATCTGGTCCGGCGGCAGCGGGTTCTTGTCCCAGTCGCGGCTGGGGACGCCGCTGATGACGGCCATCACGGTGTCGCTATCGCCGAAGAGCTCCTTGACGTAGTGGGCGCGGTTCAGGAGCTCGAGCGACTCCTCGCGCGTCTTCGCGGCGGGGCGGAGCATTTCGAAGAACGTCTTGACCTCGCGCCCTTGCCCGGTGGTTTCGTACCACTTGTTGCTGACGTCGACGTGGTGCGTTTGTACGTCGAAGATGAACTGGTCCTTGGGCCACTTCTCCTCGAACGCGTGCGGGTCGTCGACTTCGACCGCGTCCACCTCGTAGCAGTCGCCAAAGACCTGATTGAGCGCGAACAAGGCGGCGGCCATGCCGCTGCCCGAGCGGAGAAACTCGCGGCGGGTCTTGCCTTGCCGACGAGCTCCGCGTTCGGCGAGCTCCGCGACGCGTGCTTCGTATTCCTTCTGCTCGGCCGACTGGGGAGGCGGGATGAACTCCTCGTTCGAGGCGATCCGTGACGGGATCGGCGGCAGGTCGTCGTTCGCGGCGTCAAGCTCGCACTGGCGCACCCACATGGGGAGTCTCCTCGAGAGGGGGAACTGGGGCCGAGGTGTCCGTAACACGATCGGCTGACCCGCGCATCGCTCCGCGTCACTCCGCCCGGTACAATGCGCCCGTCGCGTGGGTTACCCCAAGAGCGCAAGGGATTCGAGGAGGATTGGAGCCATGAGTCGCAGGCTGGCCGTCGGTCTGATCATGATGGTGTGTGTCCTGCGTACGACGCAAGCCACCCGCGCGGACTTCCTCGGCGGCGACGCCAGCGACACTCCGTCTCAGCGGCTCAAGTCGATCGAGGCCGACTTCTGGACCGATTCGTTGCGCGCCGACCCTCTGGAAGCGACCTTCGAGGGCGACCACCGGTT
>DAIDJG010000403.1 GCA_027451445.1 Singulisphaera sp. | reverse complement strand
GGTGGCCGGGGCAAAGGGGAGCGCAGCTCCACGTGCCCCGGTGGGCCGCGAGACGCTTCCGGGGCACGTCGGCCTTCCGGCCTCCTCTGCCCCGGCCACCCCAGGTTTCCCACATTCGCGCACAATCCGTTGGGCGCCAGGCAAGATTTTCCGTCTTCGCGCACCAACTGGCGAGCGCTGACGAAGAATCCGAAATATGCTCCCACGATGGTTGTAACAGGATCATTTAAGCACCTTTAGGCGCACGGTGTCGTTATTGGGCCATGCTGCCCTCCGCGGAGAATCGGTAGCTTGGATGATCTGTCGGGGATCCCTCTCGCAGGGAAACCGGTAATTCGGAATCGAAGACCGCGTATTCCCATGGGGTTCCGAATTACCGAATTCCCGAAACACGATGTCGACGACAGTTGTAGACTCGGCGCAGATCGGGCTTACGATCGCGAGTCGACCCATCATCGGAGCGGTCATCCCCGACGTGGCCGGCCTCGTAGGGCGTCGCGCCCTCGCCTGCGTGCGATCTGTAATTTTCCCCGCGGACGTCGGCCCGCCACACTCTTCCTTGGTGTGCCGGATCAAGGCGGATGGACTGGCCGTGTTGCAATTTACGGGCGACAATGCACCGGTCCTCCGCTACATTTTCCCACCAGGCGACGGCCGCGTGGCGCGGCGTCTTCTTGTGGAAACACGTCCATCTGAATTTTCGACCACTTAATATACGTCCGTCGCCGTCAATGATGCGAGAGAAAAATCCGCGCGTCCACGGATTTTTCGCCCAGGGGCCGGGCGGGTTCACCCGGGAGGGATACGTCAAGGCAGATTCAAACGATCAGTCCGCGTTCGGGTAGGCCGCCGCATCCCTATCCGTGGATGGATTGACCGGGCAAACTGCACGTCCGACAGTTTTCGGGAATTGCGCGCGACTCCAGTCCCCCTCATCTCGATGCGAATTCCGGCGTGGTTCAAATCCAGGGTTACAGGTTGGGCCGCCGCCGCTCGCTCGCTATACGCCGCATTCCGTTGATCTGTCATGGTTTGCGGCGCATGGAGGCCGGATTGGAGCCGCCAAACGTGTTACCTTGGGCCACCGCTTTTTGAACCACGCCGATCACCCGGAAATCATCGCCGAGGCGGCGTACCCGGCAAGGCGGCGATTTTGCGCTCCGTCTGGCCTGGCTTGGGTACGAACTCGTAGACGATGTAAAGGCTCCCCCACGTGATCCGTTGTTTGGGAGCCAACACGCTGATCGGATAAGGCTCGATCTTTCGAAGATCGAACGTACGCGACATTTCCGCGAGCCAGGACTGAAACGCGGGAATCTTGTCCGGCACCTCGTTGTAGAAAACGACGCGCAACGGGCGGGCGTCAGAAACCCGGTCCAGTCGTGGTGGAGCGCCTGAGGCGTGGCGCGGCGAGTAGATCTTCTGGTAGCACAGATAGGTGTCCGTGGCGTCCGTGTTCCAGTGTTGCGGTCGGAACTCGAGTCCGAAGTCGACCTTGGGGCAAGTCAACTCCGCGCTTCTCGCCAACTCGGGCCAAAACCAACGCGCGAAGCCGCGGTGACGCTCATCCTCGGCCGACTTGTACGGATAAAGCAGATCGTAGCTCATCCGCCCCAGCGCCATGACGGCGAGTGCGGCCAATAACCCGGCCAAGACTCGGTGGCGCACCCGAGCCGCTCGAAACTTGCCGATCAGCGCGGCGATGCCCAGCCCGGCGAAGAGACAAATCGTCGGCGCCACGAACTGCATCGTTCGCGCACTCATGCCGTAGGGATAGCGGTGAAGCGCAGCGGCGGCGAGACACAAGGCGAACGGCGTCAGTCCCAGCGCCAACACCGTTCCCATGCGCCGGCGCGCGAGCGAGACAACCGCGATCACGAAGCACAGGAACGTCAACGAACTTGCACCGGACTGGCCGCCGTCGGGATAGGCGAACATGAAGCCAGTATTCATCGACAGGAACCAGGCCGCAAAGCTCCCGATATGGTTCAACGGCGGGAACGCCGGCGCCCAATCGTGATGGAAGTAGGCGTGGTCCTGAGGGG
This sequence comes from Singulisphaera sp., assembly GCA_027451445.1. Lineage (GTDB taxonomy): Bacteria > Planctomycetota > Planctomycetia > Isosphaerales > Isosphaeraceae > DAIDJG01. Next base: position 5,148 of record DAIDJG010000403.1, on the reverse strand, counting down.
CCGTTTGATAAAAGCGCAAGAGCGCGACGAACGTCAATCCCACGCACGCGTTGAACGCTACATACGGAACCCACACCCCGCGCCGACGCGCACGCCAGACCGGGACCAATAGCCCAATTCCGACTCCTCCCGCCGCGAAGATCGCCGGGAATGACGTGGCAATCGCCAGAGGCGCAAACCCAACCAGCGCCCAAAGCCAGCGCGTCCGCTCCGGCCGCAGCCACCATTCGATCGCGAACGCCAGAAAGACGAGCGCAATGAAGAGGTCCGACGCGTAAGGCTTAACCTCACCCGCATAGCGCAAGGGCCAGTTCGACACCGCGAACACCGCCAGGGCACAGACTAAAGCCTCACCACGCAGCAGACGCCTCGCGACGTGCCAGAACACAAACACGCTCGCCACACCGCACGCAAACGGAAACAACCGCAAGCTGAATTCCGAGAACCCCAGCAGCTTGACGGCCGTCAGCTCGATGAACAGAAACAGCACCGGGCAAACCTGCCTGTAGTCGAGCGGCTGCAAGAGCTCGAGGTAACTGCGGTCCAGCAGGTTCGCCGCGAGCATCGTCTCGTCGCACCAGAGCGGGAAATTCAGAAGATAGCGGACCAGCCGCAGCATCACCCCGAGCGCAACAAATCCCAGAGCCGCCAGGCCGATCCAATCGGGAACGCCCGATGCGGATACGGTTCGTTCCGGTTCCTCTCTCGTCTCAGCGGATGTCGGTCCGGTAAGGCGCGCGTCGTCCTGACGCGATTCCCAGGCGCTAACGAGACCATCCATGGCGAAACCCCACACTCTCATCGACCCCGTTCGTCACGGCTCAGTAAACTGCAGGTCGCAGGACGTTTAGGCGATCTAGGCTGCGGACGGGTCGGCTGGAGATTGCGAGTTGCCTATGTTTCCCGGCGATTGAAAACCGAAGCGAGGGGGGCGGTACCCACCCTTTCAGAAGCCCCCAATTCCGCAGCTCGCGGTGCCAATCAGACACCAACCGCGTAACTCGTATTGCGACAATGGTTATTAACCGATTCGTGCGGATCGATGTAGCTCAGATCATGAGCGGCTCCGCGAACACTCGGCGTGAGTTGATGACTCACGTTTCGCCCTGGCGTGGCCGAGACTGGAGGTTGACAAACAGACTGGTAAGATGAGGACACTTCGGCAACCCCTTGGTGCACGACCCGTCGCAACGCTCTCGCGGAACTCGCCCCATGCGCTTATCTACCCTGATCCTTCTCCTCGTTCCCGCCTCAACCGCACTCGCCCTGGAGCCGATCCCGGACAAGCTCGTTGTTTTGACATTCGACGATGCCAGCAAGTCGCACATCAAGGTTGCGGCTCCGTTGCTCAAGAAGCACGGCTTCGGCGCGACCTTCTTCGTCACCGAGGGGTTCGACATGCCGACGAACCCGCGCGACTACATGACCTGGGACGAGATCGCCCAGCTCCACCGCGACGGCTTCGAGATCGGCAACCACACGCGCAACCACAAGGCACCGAGTGCCCGAGACCCGAAGGGGACGCGCGAGCAGCTCGAAGCGATCAACGTGCGCTGCGAGGCCCATGGCATCCCCCGGCCCGTGAGCTTCGCCTACCCGGGAAATGCGCTCGACCGTGACGTGCTGCCGATCCTTCAAAAGCTCGGAATCAGGTTCGCGCGCCGAGGCGGAGCCCCCGAGTATCCTTACGACAAGGGCCAGGGGTTTGCCTACGAGCCGGGGCTTGACCATCCGCTCTTGATCCCCTCGGCAGGCGACGCCCGGCCGGGATGGACGCTCGAAGACTTCAAGCGAGCCGTCGGACAGGCAAGAGCAGGCAAGATCGCCGTCGTTCAACTCCACGGCGTGCCCGATACCGCCCACCCCTGGGTCAATACACCGACACCTCTGTTCGAATCGTACGTCAGGTACCTCGCCGAGAACGGCTATCGCGTTGTCGCCCTCCGCGACCTCGCCCGTTACGTCGACCCGACCGTCGTTCCTGCGAACCCCTGGCGCGTGATCGAGGATCGCAAGCAATTGCTCGCGGCCGGACACGACGTTGCGAGTGGGCGGGCGAACGCGAGCAAGCCGCTATCGGTCGCCGAACGTCCCAACATTCTCTGGGTTGTCTGTGAAGATTCGAACGTGAACTGGTTCGGCTGTTACGGCAACGCGCAGGCCCAGACACCGAACATCGACGCACTCGCCCGAAGCGGGTTCCGCTACACGCACGCCTATGCGTGTGCTCCTGTGTGTGCGCCTTCGCGAAGCACCTGGATCACCGGCATCCACGCCGTTTCGACCGGCACGCAGCCCATGCGCAGCCGCTATCCGATTCCGCACAGCATGATCCCGTACTATCCCGACCAATTGCGCAAGGCGGGCTACTACACCGCGAACCACACCAAAACCGACTACAACATCGGCGGTCGACCAGACGGCGCGTGCTGGGACAGCAACAAACCGAACGCCTGGGACCTGTGCAAGCCGGGGCAGCCGTTTTTCCAGATCATGAACTTCACGTCATCCCATGAAAGCTCAGCCCATGGCGACGTCGCGCACACGACGCACTCGCCGCAGGACGTGACACTCGCCAGGTATCACCCCGACGTTCCCGCGATTCGACAGAATTACGCGAAATACTATGATGCGGTGAGCCGCATGGACGCCGAGGTCGGCAAGACCCTCGAGGCGCTGGAGAAAGCGGGTCACGCCGACGACACAATCGTCATCTTCAACTCCGACCACGGCGGCGTCATGCCGCGCAGCAAGCGTTTCTTGTACGACAGCGGCGTTCATGCTCCGCTGATCATCCGCATTCCCGAGAAGTACCAACATCTTTGGCCCGCGAAAGCACCAGGTACGATTGTCGATCGGCCGGTCAGCTTCGTGGACATGCCGAAGACGTGGCTCAGCCTGGCGGGCGCCCAGGTTCCCGAAATCATGCAGGGGCGCATCTTCCTGGGTTCGAACGTCGAGCCCGAGCCGCCTTACGTCTTTAGCTTCCGCGAGCGCATGGACGAACGGATCGACAACCAGCGGGCGGTGCGCAACAAGCGGTTCGCCTACATCAAGAACTACATGCCCTTCGTGCCCAACGGCCAGCACCTCCATTACCTCTGGCTGATGGCCGCCACGAGGGCCTGGGAGGACGCCTACAAGCAGCACCGCACGGACGACGTCACCGGCCGCTTCTTCGGGCCCAAGCCGGTCGAGGAACTCTATGACATGGACGCCGATCCTGACAACGTGGTGAACTTGGCCGGCAAACCTGAGCACCAACATACGCTCGAAACAATGCGTGCACAGCTCCGCGACTGGCAATTGAACGTGCACGACTCCGGCCTCATGCCCGAGGTTGAGCGAGTCCGTCGCGCCTCAGAGCATAAGACAACGATTTACGAAATGGTCCGCGACCCGAAACTGTACGATCTTCCCGCCTATCTTGATGCCGCGGATCGTGCGCTCGCAAAGGATTCATCGAACGCGCCTCAGTTCGTCACCGCGCTCAAGCATCCGGATTCGGTCATTCGCTACTGGAGCGCTGTCGGTTTGTTGATGCTCGGCAAGCCGGACGCGACGACTGTGGCTGCGCTGGAAGGAGTGCTCAATGATTCATGCGGTGAGGTTCGCATCCTTTCCGCGTGGGCGTTGCTCAGGAGTGGGGACCCAGAAAAGGCCCAACAAACGTTCGCGGCGATGTTGCGCGATCAGGCGCCGACAACGCTCATGGTTCTCAACGCTCTGGATTGGTCGCATGCCGATCTTGCGCCCTACATCGATCTGATGAAGGCTCTTCCCAAGACCGGTCGCGTGCTGGCGGAGTACGAGCAGCGCATGGTGGAAAACCTTCTCGAGGCGCATCGAGAGGCCACGACGACGGCCACCAAAGGGCCGGTGAAGGTGTTCATTTTGGCCGGACAGTCGAACATGCAAGGCCAGGCCGTCGCCGATCTGGATGGCAAACACTATAACGATGGCAAAGGCACGTTGGTCGACCTGTTGCGCCGGCCGGAACTGGCCTCTCGCTTCAAACATCTGCGGGATGATCAGGGACGCTGGACGGTTCGAGACGATGTGTGGGTGCGCTATCAGCCCGAAGACCAACCACTCAAGGCCGGGCCGCTGACGCTGGGGTTCACGGCCTACGGCGATCGCCATCATTTCGGCCCGGAGCTTCAATTCGGCCATGTCATGGGCGATGCCTTGCCGAATCAGGTGCTCCTGATCAAGACCGCCTGGGGTGGCAAGAGCCTTTATCGCGACTTTCGTCCGCCCAGTTCCGGAGGCGCGGTCGGGCCGTACTACACGAAGATGATCCAGGAAGTCCGCCAGGCCCTGGCCAACCTCGCAACCGACTTCCCAGGCTACGACGGCTCGGGCTACGAACTCGCCGGGTTCGTCTGGTATCACGGGTGGAATGATGGGGTCGACCCCAGGAACGCGATCCCCGAGTACGAGCAAAACCTGGTGAACCTCATCAAGGATGTCCGGCACGATCTCGAGGCGCCGACGTTGCCGGTCGTGATCGGTGAGCTGACAGGACCGTGGGTCGATGCCCCCAAGGAGTGGGCAACGTTGCGCCGGGCGCAGGCCAACGCTGCGAGGCGTCCGGAATTCCAGGGTTCGGTGCTGTTCGTGGAAACCCACGACTTCGTGCGTAAGCCGGAGGATTCGCCCAACCCCACGCACGGTCATCATGAGTTTGGCAACGCGGAGACGTATCTTCTCGTCGGCGACGCGCTGGGGAAGGGGATGAAGACGCTGATCGAGGCAAAGCGCGGATTGAAATGAGCGTCGGGCACTTCGTTCCCGAAGGAGCGGTGTAAGTTCACGCGTTGGCAGTAGGGTGGGGAGGCGCACCGCGATCAAGCGATCGCGCTCGCCGGTGGGCTTCGCGCCGCTGCGCGGCGTTCCGACCCACCCTACAGGAAGAACCACGCCCCCCCTTCACCTTACGCGTTGGCTTAACGCTATGGCCACCCCCGTCGCAACGGCGAATCATATAACTCCCCCCCTTGGGAAGCTGGCCACCCGACACTTTTTGCGCGGCGGAACGTCTTGCAAGGCTTGCACTTATGATCCGACAGGCGATGATCGCTCCAAAATGGCTGTTTTTCAGCCAACATAGCCTTGTTCGTTCCCCAGCAAGCTCAGCCATTCGCG
>DAIDJG010000402.1 GCA_027451445.1 Singulisphaera sp. | reverse complement strand
TAACCAAACTGACGAAGGCCCAACGCGCGATCCTTCGCCTCCTACGCGTGGAGCCCCGGACCTATGGGCTGCCTTAGCCGCTTGCCGGGGGCCGCGGTTAATGCTGAGATATTGCCGCGGCCACCTACGGAAAGTCAGTTGATTCACAGGAACGCTGGTGATTTGGCGACCCAATAACACCCGGTACGCAACGGAAGCTCCCTTATTGAGATCGTCTCAGGATACGGAACGAAGGCGAGCCGGGGGAAGATGCCCTCGACCGCATCTCGATACACCGCGAACAGCCGGACGTCCCTACAACATCGGCAGTGAATGGGGGCGGGCTCCTCGCGGGAAGGCCTCGTCGATTCTCGCAAGCTCGGTCTCGGTGAGCCGGAGGTCGCCGGCGCCCGCGTTCTCAGCGACGTGTTCCGGGCTGGACGCTTTCGGGATCGTGAACAACGCGGAGGACCGCGTCAGGAACCGCAGCGCCACCTGGCGCGGCGTGGCTCCGTGGGCCTCGGCGATCTCGTGCAACACGCGGCCCCCTTTGGTCCGAGGGCCGGGAAAACGCCCGTGACCGAAGGGGCTGTAGCCCACGACAGCAACTCCGTTCGCCTCGCACCAGGGGATCACGGCGTGCTCGATCGCGCGCTCGTCCAGGTGATAAAGCACCTGGTTGCATGCCAGGCGGCCTGGTCCCACGATGGCTACGGCCTCTTCGAGGTCGGACACGTCGAAGTTACTCACACCCCAGGAGAGAATCTTCCCCTCGGCTCTCAGTTGCGCAAAGGCCTCGAAGGTCTCCTCGAGCGGGTGGTGCCCGCGCCAGTGCAACAGGTAGCAGTCCAGGTGGTCCGTGCCCATCCGGGCGAGCGAGCGGTCGCAGGCCGCAATGGTGCCGATACGCGAGGCGTTTTGGGGAAGAACCTTGGAAACGAGAAATACGTCATCGCGACGCCCCGCGATCGCCTCGGCGATCACGGCTTCGGCGTTGCCGTACATCTCCGCCGTGTCGATGTGGGTCATTCCGAGGCCGAGACCCCTGCGCAAGGCGGCGACCGCCGAGGCGCGGTCGCCAGCGTCGATTTGCCAGGTTCCTTGCCCAATCACGGAGACATTGGTCCCGGTGGGACCGAACGGGCGCATTTCCATATCTCTGTTCTCCGCGTTTGATGTGATTCCGGATCGAAGCGGACGAAGTCTCTTAAGCCGTCGCGCGTTCGACTCTTCGCAGGATCTCGGATTTGGGTAGAGCACCCACGATGCGATCGATCTCGCGGCCTCCTCTGAGCACGAGCAGGGTCGGGAGGCTCCGGACGTTATAGCGGGCTGAGATCGCCGGATTCTCGTCGGCGTTGAGCTTTGCGAAGCGCACGCGGCCAGCCATCTCAGAGGCCAACTCCTCAATCGTTGGCGCAATCATGCGGCAGGGGCCGCACCACGACGCCCAGACGTCGACCACCACCGGCAGCGGCCATCGCTCGACCTCGGCCGCGAACGTCGCATCGGTCACGGTCACCGGACTCAGGGCGACGTGGATTCGCGTCTTACAACGGCCACACACCGGTGTCAGACCGCGCTCCACCTTGTCGAGCGGCACGCGATTGGTCACACCACAGGAGGGGCAACGAATCAGTTGTGTTTCGGACATGATTGATCTGATGCCTCATCCGGCCGAGTCATTCACCCGTTCCGCAGACCACCCTCACGATACCGTTGATGGACTCGCGTTTGACAGGGGCTGTCGCGCACAGCGGCAGCGAACGTTGGGCCAATCTGCGACACGACGACTCGGGCACACCGACGGTTCCGCTAACGAAAAGACGACCTGGTATAGTTCAGCCAGGTCCGTTCCGATGTGCAGGAACCTCCTGGAAACACGGTTCCTCCAGTGATCCGCCGCAAATTCCGCCTCTCGAACGGCTGCATTTGACAGAGCGTTGAGAGCACTGTATACACTTGGATATTGTGAACGGCAATATCGCTATGGGGGAGACGAGTCATGCCGGGATGGTCAAAGGATTCGCCCCGAAAAGAGCGTGAGACGGTTTCAGAACTGCGCAAACGACTTGGGTTGTTCTCGTTCCAGCAGGATGGTCTCGGGACGGATTCGGCCGAGTCTTACGACGCATTTCCGGGTCTTGGTGTGCGGGCGGGGGGCATTGTGGAGTGGCTGGCGGCTGCGCCGGGGGCGGGAGCGGGTGTCTTGGCACTCCAGGTGAGGTCGCAGCCGTGGTTCGTCGATGGGGTCATCGCGCTGGTCGACCCCTCGGGCGAATGTTATGCGCCGGCGTTATCGGGCTGGGGCGTTCGTCCGGGCCAGGTGCTCTTTGTGCGTCCGACCACGCGACAGGAAACGTGCTGGGCGATCGAGGAGTGCCTGCGCTGTTCCGGCGTGTCGGCGACGTGGGCGTGGATTGAGGAGCGGTTTTCCCCGCGCATTCACCGGCGCTGGCAACTCGCGGCGGAGGAAGGCGGGGGTGTAGGAATCCTGTTCCGGCCAGAATCGGCGCGGCGGGAACCCGTCTGGGCGGACTTGCGTGTGCTCGTGGCCCCGCGACCGGGTGGTGCGGGGGAATCGCGACGGGCTCGGATCGATGTGCTTTATCGACGGGGCGGTATGGGAGGGATCGCCCAGGTCTGGGAGATTGACCATGCCGAGGGTGTTGTGCGTCTGGTTCCCGAAGTGGCCCATTCAGCGCCTGCGGAACGAGAGGCCCGAGCTTAGGCGTGCGGCACTCGTTCTGTTTGCCGGCCAGAGCCAACGCCTGCTGGTCACCGCGTGCAGTCCGAAAGCCGAACGAAAAGGCGTTCGCGACGGTCAGCCGCTGGCAGAAGCTAAGGCGCTGCTGCGAAACGCGAACTTTCTGCCTGCGGATCTCGTTGCCGATCGCGAAGCGCTGCGTCAACTCGCGCTCGAGAGCCAGCACTTCTCCCCCCTGGTCGGCCTGGAGGAAGGGATGCCTCCCGAATCGCTGCTCTGCGACGTCACCGGCTGTACCCATCTTTGGAATGGCGAAGCCCAGTTCCTGCAGGCGGTGCGCGCGTTCTGGACCGATCGGGGCTATCAGCCCCAACTCGCTCTGGCAGGGAGCGTGGGGGTGGCGTGGGCGCTGGCGCATGCTGCGAAGAACACGGTTGTCGCGGCAGGTGACGAAGCGGCGGCGTTGTCCGGTCTTCCCGTGGCGTTGCTGCGGTTGCCCGCAACGGTCCTGGAACGACTGGAAAGCCTGGGATTGCGCACGATTCGCGATGTCATGGCACTGCCCCGGGAGACGTTGGCCAGCCGGTTTGATCTGATCTTGCCGCAGCGGCTCAACCAGGCGCTCGGCTTCGAACCGGAGTTGTTCGTACCGGAACGCCTGCACGAGCCGTTGACGATCGATCATGAATGGGATGTACCGCTCGAAGACCGGCTCACCCTGGGTCACATTTGCCGGAACATGTTGCAGGCGCTTCTCGCCTCGTCCGACTATCCCGGCGCTGGCTTTCAAGAGCTCGAGGGTGAGCTGCGGACCGAGTCAGGCGTCGTCAAGCTGGAGGTCCGCCTCGTACGGCCCTCGCGCGATGAGGGGCATCTCGCTCAGCTCGTGGAGCTTCAACTGGAGCGCTCGACGTGGTCGGGGGGCGTCGTTGCCATGCGCTGGACCGTGGTGCGGCTCGGCTACCTCTCGAACAGGGAGCACAACTGGTTTGCCCCCGAGGCCGAGTCGGACGCTTCACGAGAGGTTGTCGCCCTGGTCGACCGGCTCAGTAGCCGTTTGGGGGAGGATGGGGTGTTACGGGCGGAAACGCTTCCCGATGCGCAGCCCGAACACGCCGTGCAACTGAACCCCTGGACGCAGGCCGGGCTGGCCAGGCGAGAGGAATACGCGCTGGCACCGGAACAGGCACGCTGTCGTCCGTTCCGATTGCTAGGCGTTCCGCAGCCCATTGTGGTGGTCACGCTCGATCCCGAGGGGACGCCAATCTGTATGACGTGGCAAAAGGCGGAGCGCCGGGTGATTCGTTACTGGGGGCCCGAGCGGATTGCGACGGGTTGGTGGCGTGCGCGGGACGCTCAGCGCGACTATTACCGCACGGAATGGGACGACGGGACGCACGCGTGGATCTTTCGCGACCTGCGCGGTGGTCGTTGGTTCTTGCACGGGTTCTTCGAGTAACGGGCGATGCCGGAACAACCCCATGCGAAGCTTTATGTGCCCGCGGTGCTTTCGGTCTCGCCTTCGGGACCGGCGCCGCCGGTCCGTTATGCCGAGCTCCATTGCAAGTCGAACTTCTCGTTCCTGGAAGGGGCGTCGCACCCTGATGAGCTGATCAACCAGGCGGCGCAGCTTGGTTACGAAGGGCTGGCCGTCACGGATCGAAACAGTGTGGCGGGGGTGGTGCGCGCTCACGTTGCGGCCAAGAAAACCGGCCTCAAGCTGATCATCGGGGCCGAGGTTACGACGGCCGACGCCAATCCGATTGTGCTCTGGGCGATGAATCGAAGAGGTTACGGGCGGCTCTGCCGCCTCTTGACTCGAGGCCGGCGTGAGGCTCCCAAGGGCGAGTGTTATCTCACTTTTGCGGATGTCGCCGAGCACGCGGACGGCCTGCTTGCGGGGGTGTTGCTGTCCTCGGCCGGTGAGCTCGAGTACGACCTGTCGCGGTGGCGGGAGGTGTTTCGCGACCGGACGTATGCCGTGGCTGAGCTGCATCGGGGTCCTTACGATGCACGTCGATTGGACCGATGGAAACGCGCGGCCCACGCGATGCATGTGCCTCTGATCGCCGCCGGCGACGTACACTACCACGACGCTAGCCGTCGCTTCCTACAAGATGTGCTGACGGCAATCCGGCTCAAAACGACGGTCGCCGAACTGGGGGCGGCACGATTTCCCAATGGGGAGCGACGGCTCCGGTCGCTCGACGAGCTGCTCGCGCTGTTTGCCCCCTGTCCGGATGCCGTGGCGCGGACCGCCGAAGTGGCCGACCGCTGCACGTTCTCACTCGACGAGTTGCGCTATGATTATCCCGAGGAACTATGCCCCAAGGATGAGACACCGCTTTCGTACCTCACGCGGCTGACCCTGGACGGGGCGCAGCGCCGCTATCCCGGCGGTGTTCCGGACAAGGTTCTACGGCTCATTGAGCACGAGCTGCGCATCATCGAAGAGCTCAACTACCCGGCTTATTTTTTGACGGTGTGGGACCTCGTCCGCTTTGCGCGGTCGAAAGACATCCTGTGCCAGGGACGCGGCTCCGCGGCGAACTCGGCGGTCTGTTATTGTCTGGGAGTCACCTCGGTCGACCCGGATCGCATCGACGTGCTGTTCGAACGCTTCGTCTCGAAGGAGCGCGACGAAGCACCCGACATTGACATTGATTTCGAACATCAGCGCCGGGAAGAAGTGATCCAATACATCTATGAGAAGTACGGCCGCGACCGGGCCGGGATGACGGCCGAACTGATCACCTACCGGCCCCGTTCGGCCGTACGGGACGTTGGTAAGGCCCTTGGTTTGTCCCTGGACCGCGTCGACGCCCTGGCCAAGGCGATCGGCCATAGCCACGCCGAGGAGATCCTGCACACTCGCTTCCGCGAGGCGGGGGTCGATCCAACGACCCGGCTCAGCCGGCAGTTGATCCATCTCGCAAGTCAGATTCTCGGTTTCCCGCGCCATCTGTCGCAGCACGTCGGCGGGATGGTCCTGTCCAACAGCCCGCTCTGCGAGCTGGTGCCCATTGAAAATGCCAGCATGGCCGATCGGACCGTCGTGCAGTGGGACAAGGACGACCTCGATGCGCTCGGTATCCTCAAGGTCGATTGCCTGGCACTCGGCATGCTTTCGGCCATTCGGCGTGCGTTGACGGTGCTGAAGGATGAAGCCGGGGAACCGCTGACGTTGGCCACGATTCCTGCGGAAGATCCCGCCACGTACGCGATGATTCAGAAGGCCGACACGGTCGGCGTCTTTCAAATTGAGTCGCGTGCGCAAATGAGCATGTTGCCTCGTCTGAAGCCCCGGGAATTCTACGACCTGGTCATCGAGGTCGCGATCGTCCGGCCCGGTCCGATCCAGGGGAACATGGTTCATCCCTACCTGAAGCGTCGGAATGGCGAGGAGCCGGTCGAATTCCCGAGCGACGCCGTGCGTCACGTGTTGCAGAAAACCCTGGGCGTGCCCCTGTTTCAGGAACAGGCCATGCGGCTCGTGATCGTCGCGGCGGGCTTCACGTCCGGCGAGGCTGATCAGTTGCGGCGGGCGATGGCCGCATGGCGGCGGGCGGGCGTCATCGAGAAGTTCGAGGGGAAGCTGATTAGCGGCATGATGGCTAACGGCTACTCGGAGGAATTCGCCCGCAATGTGTTCCGGCAGATCGAGGGTTTCGGCTCGTACGGGTTCCCGGAATCGCACGCCGTTTCGTTTGCGCTGCTCGCGTATGCCTCGGCCTGGATCAAGTGCCATCATCCGGCCGTGTTCCTGGCCTCGCTCCTCAACAGCCAGCCGATGGGGTTCTATGCACCTGCGCAACTGGTGACCGACGCCCGCGCACATGGCGTGGAGGTTCGGCCCGTGGACATCAATCAGAGCGATTGGGACAGCACGCTCGAACAGCGGGACGACGGTACATTCGCGGTCCGGCTCGGTTGGTCGATGGTCAAGGGCCTCTCCACCAAGGCGGCCGAAACGATTGAGCGCGAGCGTCGTTTGAAGCCGTTCACATCGTTCAATGACTTTGTGAGGCGTACCGGATTGACGGCCGCCGTTCTGTCGCGGCTAGCGTCGGCCGACGCGTTCCGTTCGCTCGGTCTGGACCGTCGGCCCGCGCTCTGGCAAGCGCTGGCGCCCAATAGCACCCAGCCTCTGTTCGCCAACCTCAAGGATGAGGAAACTCCCGCGCTGCCACGCGTTTCGCCGGCGCAGGAGGTTATTGCCGATTACCACGCGCAGAGGCTCTCGCTCCGAGGCCATCCTTTTGACTCGCTACGGCCGGCTTTGACGGCTCAGCGCATCGTCACGGCGGCCGAGTTGCAAACGTTGGAAGCCAATCGCTCCTATCGCGTCGCCGGCTTGGTGCTGTTACGGCAACGGCCGTCGACCGCCAAGGGGGTCACGTTCATGACGCTCGAGGACGAAACCGGCATCGTGAACCTGATCGTCTGGCGGCATGTGTGGCAGCGGTTTCATCGCGTGGCCCGGCAGGCCCAGGCGC
>DAIDJG010000401.1 GCA_027451445.1 Singulisphaera sp. | reverse complement strand
GACCGTCCAGCGTGTTGACCCAGTTCGCCCCCTCGTCCTCGCGGATTGGGGAGAGTGCCGCATCGGGCTTCGGCGTTAGCCTTTGCTGGAGCACAGCCAACGCCCGCGCATCCCCATCGCGCAGCGCCGGTCCGAGCGCGGACAGGGGCGTATTTTCATCAATGACTACCGACGACCGAGATCCGTTTGCGTGATGACCGCGTTGCGTCACCACCACTACGGCTACTCCTACGATCGCCAGACCCAGAAAGCCCGCAACCCAGAACCCCGTTCGTCGCCGACCTGGCATGGTTGCCTCCTGCGAAGACCGACTCCTTTCGATCCATCCGGCCGGACATCTTAGTGCGATTCGAAATGTGGGCAAGAGCACTTGGCGGCGGATCGTCAAGCAAACTTGAGGAAAAAAGTACGCGAAGACGCCTCGGACCCGAGGTCAACGCGAAGACGACCGTCGAGCGTGGCATCGAAATCCCAAACGCGCTTATTTTTATGGATTTCGTCTGACCGTTTACACGCTCGGCTCCCCATCTCCGCAGATCGGCACCTGGAAATGCGATTCAATCGGCGCGGGGTTTATCGACCTCCCAGAGTTGGAGCTTGCCGACCAAGTCGCCGAGCCGTTTGAGCCACGCCTGATTGCAGACGCTACCGGCGAGTTGCCGGCCATCGGGCGAAAACGTGAGACAGGCCTGAATCGGGCCGTTAAAGTCGGCGGTCTCTGCGTGGATCAGTGTTGAGGGGGCCTGCGGCTGGGCGGTTTCCCAAATGTGGAATTCGGCCAAATTCCCAACAACCGTCGCAGCGATCGACTCACTTCGGGGCGAAACGGCGAGCGCCGCGACCCGGTGGCCAAACTCCCGCCGGTGTTTTTCCTTCATGTTGACAACGTCCCAGATGATGACCCGTCCCCTGGCATCGCCAGTGACGGCGGTCTTGCCGTCGCGCGACCAGGCCGCCGAGACGACGGTTCCGTCGTGACCCTCCATGAGTCGGTTGCCGGGGCTGCCCGGCTCATAGTTCCCAGCGACCCAGGCCCAGAGGACGTGCTTTCCTGTCTCGCGGTGGATGGGGCCGGTCAGGATCACGCTCCGCCCGAAGGGATCCAGGGCAAGGGGCACGGCGTCCGGATCGTCCGGCGGCTGGCCCTGCCCGACGGTATTGAGCGAGATGGTCCCTGCCGCGGCGGGCGGGATCCAGGTCTTTACGAAACAACCACGGGCGTTGGCGAAGACGATCTTGTGCTGGGTGAACGTCCTCTCGCCGTCGCGAATCTCGACGTCCGGAAACACGCCCACCGCGACGGGGTGGCTTGCTTTCTCTTCCAAGGAATCGGCGATGTGTCCCGTGGCGCGATCGAGCACGCGCACACCGTCGGGAACTGTGGCGACGAGCGATTTTTCGTCCGAGGAGAACGCCACGCCTGCGAATCCGCCAGCGACGTTGGCTTTCCAGATCGGGCGCCGACTTGCGCGGTCAATGGCCACCACTTCGCCACCGCTGCCGCCGACGACCATGATCTTGCCGTCTGAGGCATAGGCGACCGACCCGGGTAACCAGCCGGGAAACTCGAGAACGGATCGTTTGATCGACGGCGGCTCGTCTGCTCTCACCAAACCAGCTCCAGCCATGACCACTGCCACAATGCCGACACAAAAGATGAGCGCGGTCCTCGCCATGGCCGTTTGCCCCGAAACGTGAGGAGGGTTCTGAAATGCCCGCTGGAATGTTAACGGCGGGCGGCGAAGAAACTTAGGCCGTGACGAGAAAACGACCGCGAGCCGGAGAAAGCCCGAGTGTCAAGCAAGCGATAGTGATGTGCCAGAATCGCGCGCGATCGCCGTGACGTCACGTTGTCAGCGTGGACAGCATTTGAGGGATATGTCATCCATTTTCCGGATTTCTACCATTCTGACGCGGCGGCGAATCGAGCCTAAAGACCTCGATTCATATTTCAACGAGTTTTTGAGCTAGCCCTACCATAAAGGCACCTTTTTTGCTTAGCCGGAAGTGTCCGCTTAAACGGAAGAGTCTGCGTCGACTCTTCGGGACACCTGTTTCGGATGCAGGGGAGGGGGTGACGGTATGCGTCGCATCGTGATTCTTGCGGTCCTGAGCATTGTGCTGGCCTCAGTGGCGCTGGCAGAGGCCCGTGCGTGCTGCGGCCGCGGGCGACGGGGCGGCTTCGGCGGTGGACATGGCTGCTACGGCGGTGGCTATGGCGGCGGCTGCTATGGCGGTGGCTGCTACGGTGGTGGCTATGGTGGCTGCTACGGCGGTGGCTACTACGGTGGTGGCTATGGCGGTGGCTACTACGGTGGTGGCTATGGCGGAGGATACTACGGCGGCGGATACGCAGCGCCGGTGTCTTATGGCGCCCAAGGGTATTACGCAGCTCCCACTTACGCCTCGCAGCAGAACATGCAGCCGAGCTCGCAGACGCCGGCGCCGCCGGCACCTCCGGCACCGAGCAAACGATAGGACCGGGCCAGCAAGAAGCGGGAAATGAGTGCGCAGAGGGTGGACGCGCACTTCCCAAACCGGCCCCTCACATGCGGAGCCAGCCAAGGGCGATATTGATGTCAGTCCGTCACAGCCTCGACGCTAAATATAGGCTGACATCGCCAATTCCGGTCCTTGGGGCATCATGCCCACCCAGGTGATCTTAACGAGTCGAGGGCGCTTCGCGACCCGACGATGACCGGCGAAGCGTCCCCGAAGCCAAAGCGGCGTCAGATCACACTCTTGAGAGAAAGTGCTGGCCTGACGCCCTTATACCCATTAGCAACCCAATCGTTTCAGATCGACGTCGAGCGTGCGCGGCGGCGCCGGGCGGCGGCGCCCAGACCGAGCATCCCGACTGCGGCAAGAGTCACGGTTGCGGGTTCGGGTGTCGGTTGGAGGGCGACCTGTTGCACAGACACGCCGTCGAGCAGCGAAAACGGAGGAACGCCGGACGGCGTGCCGATGGCGAGAAAGGAGAGCACGTCGCTAGTCCCGTCCGCCGTGAAGTTGAACGTCTGGAGCATCCAGCCGCTAAACCCCTCACTCGTGTTGTGATAGACAGCGGTCGACTGGGACTGGCTGCCGAAGTTAACCTGCCATTGCTCGGTGTTGGTGCCGGTGAAGCCGTATTGTTGAGCCCCCGCCCAGTAGAAGCTGACCTGGTACGTGTCGCCCGCAGTCAAGCCGTTGATCGTCTGTGAGATCGCCCCCACCTGAAACGCGCCATCCGCGGCGATGAAGTTGCCGCCATCCGGGCTGCTTGCGGGTAAGCCGTTCGCCGAACCGTTGTTCGGGCCCCAAAGCATCACGCCGCCATATCGGCCGGTGGCACCCGTCGTGTCGGCGGTGCCGGACGCGAAGACGAAGTTGTAGCCACTCGTTGTCCAGCCCGTGACATTCGTGTTGTAACCGAGCTGACCAGGGCCGTTCGTCGTCGATTCAAAGCTACCATTGGTCACGAGCTGAGTCGCGTGCGCACCGCGCGCTGCCGCGACCGCCAGAACGAGCGCAGGGAGAATCCTCTTCGCCAAGTTTTGCCATGACATACGGAGTTCCTTGAGACTTTTAAGGAAAGGCACCAAAGTGACAAAACCATCGCATGAAGTTCTACAGGTTTGGTTCACTCGACAACAACACCAGCTGTTTTTTGCGATGCAAAGAATGGACCTCGTTGAAAATAGCGAACACGGTGGTGCGACGGCACACGAGGTAAGAAAAAACGTGGTGTTCTACGCGAGCGACAAAGTAGGAAGACGTTGGTGCTCCCAGCATTGGTCGCGATGCGCGGCGCGAATCCCGCCGTGGGGACGTGCCGACGACACGGCTTGAATCCGTGCCGGGCTCCGCGCACCGCGATCCTGCCGGGTCGTTGAACTGACTTTGGACACACGACGTTCGAGGCTAGCGTCCCAGCCGAGTCTGCGGTCAACGCGGCCAGCGTTAGCTACTGGTCCGGCGGGTGTGGTGATGATCCTCTTCCGCCAGGTAGAGGATGCGTCCACACGTCTTGCAGAACGTCAGGTTCGCAGCATTGATCACTTCGTTGAGGCACTGGGGCGTGATTGTCACGTAGCACCCAGTGCACGAGCCGATGTGCGACTTGAAATCGACCTCAACGGGGGCCAGTGCATCGGCGCCGTGCTGCTTGATGGTACGGCGGTAGCGGTCGCGTTGTTCTTCGGGGATGATCGCCTCGGCCTCCGCGATGGCTTTCTCGATCTCTTCGAGCTGGAGCTTCTGAGGGCCGGTTTGAGACTCCATCTGGGTCTGAAAGGCCGCGACGTCGCTCGCGAATTGCTGCGCCTCGGCTTCGAGCTTCGCCACGGCAGCGGTCTGGGCCTCGATCTCGCTGTACGCGTTGAGGATCTCGTCCTCGGTGTTGCCCATCGAGGCCTTGTCGTGGGCGATCTGGTTCTGGAGGGCCTTGTACTCGTCGTTTTTCTTGACCTGGTTCAGCTTCACCTTGAGGTCGTCGATCTTGGCTTGCTGGGCCTGGAGCGCGTGTTCGCGCTTCTTGAGCTGGACCTTGGCTTCCTGGAGCGCCTTGCGCGCGTCTTCAAGGGCCGTCTTACGGCTCGTCAGGGCGGCCTGTCGCGAGCCTAGCGTCTTGGGACCTGTCGTCAAGCGGTCGCGGAGCGCCTTGGCGCGCTGGTGAAGCTGGTGCAGTTCGCGGAGGTTCTCGGCGGTCGCGGGCATTGTTGGTGGGGCTCCCGTGCTGTGAGGTGGTTCGACGGAGTCGGGCATCGGTCCAAAAAAAAACCGCCGGTCGCCTCGCGGCGCCGGCGGTTGGAAAGTCGGGTTCAACCGGTACTCTCAAGGAAACCCTCGAGTTGCCGGCTTCGTACCGGATGTTGCAGCTTGCGGACCGCCTTGGCCTCGATCTGGCGGACACGCTCGCGGGTCACCTTGAAGATCCGGCCCACTTCCTCGAGGGTGTATGTGTAGCCGTCACCCAGACCGTACCGCAGCTTGATGATCTCGCGCTCGCGATACGTGAGGGTCTTGAGAACCTGGTCGATCTTCTCCTTGAGCATTTCCTGCGTCGCGGCGTTGATCGGGCTCTCCGCGGCTTCGTCCTCGATGAAGTCGCCAAAGTAGCTGTCCTCGCTCTCGCCGACGGGCCGGTCGAGCGAGATCGGGTGCCGGCTGATCTTCATCACCCGCCGCGTCTCCTCGATGGAGATGTTGGCGGCCTTCGCCGTTTCTTCGATCGTCGGCTCGCGGCCCTTCTCCTGGAGCAGCTTCTTCGAGACGTTGCGCAGCTTCGACATCGTCTCGATCATGTGCACCGGGATGCGGATCGTGCGGGCCTGGTCGGCGATGGCGCGGGTAATCGCCTGGCGAATCCACCACGTGGCGTACGTGCTGAACTTGTAGCCCCGGCGATACTCGTACTTGTCGACCGCCCGCATCAGGCCGGTGTTCCCTTCCTGGATCAGGTCGAGGAACGAGAGGCCGCGATTGCGGTACTTCTTGGCGATCGAAACGACGAGCCGGAGGTTGCCGCCGGACAGCTCGCGCTTGGCCTGTTCGTATTCGCGGAACCGGCTGTTCATCAGCTCGACCCGCTTGCGGAGGCTCTCAGGCGTCTCGAGCGTGATCCGCATCAGGTCCTTGAGCTCCTTCTGCAGGTTGGCGCGGTCTTCCTTGCCGCCACGGCCGTAGCGGTGGTCGGCAAGTTGAACCGTCAACTCGCACATCCGGGCGGAGACCTGCTCCAGACGCTTCATGAGCGGCTGGACCTTCTGGGTCCGGATCGAGAGCTCTTCAACCAGGTTGACCGCCTTGCGGCGCCGGCTCTTGAGCTCGGCCAGCAAGGAGCGCTTGAGCGACTTGTCACGCTCGCGGACGAACGCGCGGAAGTCGCGGTTGTTGCACTCCATCAGGTGCAGCAGGGTCGCGAGGTTGTGGGGCATGCGGCCGAGGATCTGGTCTTTCTCCAGGTTCTCGGTCACCGACACCTTGACGGTGCGGTCGAAGGGCAGCTCACCCTCGTTGACCTTCTTGAGGACGTCGACCACCAGGGCCAGCGCGAAGTGGCACTCGAGCACCTTGCGCCGGAACCGCTTGCGGGTGATCTCGATCTTCTTGGCGAGGCCGATTTCCTGGTCCCGGGTCAGGAGCGGAATCTCACCCATCTGGGTCAGATACATCCGGACCGGGTCGTCGATCCTGCGGGAGATTTCGTCGAGGTCTTCGGGGGTCAGTTCGCCGTCGTCCTCGTCCACGGGTTCGTCGATCAGCTCGTCGGGCTCGTCTTCCGTGTCGCCCGTAGCGAGTAGGCGGCTTTCGGCCTCATCTTCATTGATCAGTTCGATGCCCATCTCGTCGAGCGATTCCAGCAGACCGTGGATCTTCTCCGGGCTACTGGCCTCGTCGGGCAAGTAGTCGTTGACCTGGTCAAAGGTCAAGAAGCCACGACGCTTGCCCATGTCGAGGAGCGTCTTGAGGCCCTCGTCCAACTTTTCCATCCAGAAACCTCCCTCACGCACGGAACGACGGATCAGGACGCGGTATGTTTCTTTTTCGTGTCCGGCCGCTGGTTCAGTAGACGTCGATACTCAAGTTGGAGCGCCCGGTATTCGTCCGGGTTCGCGTTCTCGTCGGTTTCATCCAGGGCCCCTTTCAGGTCCCTGAGCCGGTTCTGCCTCTCACGTTCGACCAACTTGACGAGGACCCCGGCGAGGCGGTCTTCCCAAGGGGCCGGCCGGACACTATCGGGCAACGGCGCGGGGTCGATCGGCAGGAGCAAACCGGCCGCGAGGGCCTTCAGCTCGGGCGTTTCGAGCCGCAACGTCACCCGTTCAAACTGCGGCGACTCCCCTTCGCCGTGGAGGTCGTAGCAAGCCTGGAGGATCGCTCGCAACGGGGCGTCGCGCAGTGAGGCGACCGCCACCCGGGAAATCAACCGGCTGACCACGCTGGGTTCAATCAAGACAATCTGAATCAATTCCCGATCCGTCGGATCGAGGTCCGACAGCCGGATCGGCGGCGCGGTCGTCTCGGCCTGAGCCCGAGCCGTTGCAGTCGCCGGGGTGGCTTTCCGACCCGACGTGCGCTGCAACTGCTTGAGACGGCGGTCGAGCGTGTCGACCGGGACCCGCAGCTTCTGGGACAGTGTATCGAGCGCCTTGGCGATCTTGACGTCCAGCCCGCCGTGGGCGGCCCGCGGAATCCGCGCGAGAATACCCAGCACCCATTCGGACGCCTGCCGCGAACCTTCATACGAGTTGAAGTCGAACCGGCGCTCCGCCCGCCGTAAGGCGAACGCTAACGCATCCACCGCACCGTCGACCAGGGCGCGGAACGGTTCGGCCCCCTGGGTGAGCAGAAAATCGCACGGGTCCAGGTTGTCGGGCAAAGTCAGAACCCGCACGTCCACCTCATGTCCCAGGAACAGCTCCAGTGCCTTGTCTGCCGCGGACTGCCCTGCGTCGTCGCCGTCGAAGATCAAAACGACCTTGTCGGCCAGGGACCGCAAGCCGGAGATATGGTCTTCTCCCAAGGCGGTGCCAAGCGCCGCGACCACGTTGCAAAGTCCCACCTGGTGCGCGGCAATCACATCGGTGTAACCCTCGACCACGGCGACCCACTTCGCCTCGCGTGCAGCGGTGCGAGCCAGGTCCGCCCCATAAAGCAGGCGGCGCTTCTGGAAGATCGCGGTCTCGGGGCTGTTCTTGTATTTTGCGACACTTTTCCCCGCGGAGCGGAGAGATTGTTCCACCGCGGGCAAAATTCGGCCGCCGAAACCGAGCGACCGTCCTCTTTGATCATGAATCGGAAAGATCAACCGTCCCCGAAACTGCTCCGTGGTCAGGCCAGGTGCATCCGCAGGTCGGGAAATCAGCCCCGCCTTCTCCAACATTTCAAGAGTGAAACCCTCGCGACGGGCACGGGTCGTGAGCCAATCCCGCACATCCGGCGCATAGCCGAGCCGGAACCGCGCGACGCTCGCACGACTGATCCCTCGCTTCTCCACATACTCGAGCACCTCGGGCGCCCGCCCCAGCGATTCGACAAACGCTTGCTCGGCCCACGCGCAGACCTCGATCAGCTCGCTCTTGGACGGCCCCTGCACGGCGGCCGAAGGGCCGTCCGTAGGAGCTTCCAGAACGATACCTGCCCGGTCCGCCAACATACGAAGAGCCTCGGGGAAATCGATGTTATCGATGCGCTGGACAAAATCAAACACGTCCCCCCCAGCGCCGCAAACCCAGCACTTGAACGACTGGCGCTCGGGATTTACTTCAAGGGAAGGATTATGGTCGTCGTGGAACGGGCACTTGGCCTTGAACTTGGAACCCGACCGAATGAGAGGCAGGTATTCTCGAATTACGTCGGCGATATCAACCGCGTTTTTTATAGCGGCAAGCGTGGCCTCGGGATAGCGCGGCACCGGGGGCTCCTGACTGGGGCTCAGGCCCGGGTCCTGGGGTCATTAAGGCGCTGTCGGGATGGATCACTCACTCCGCTCTCGAAGGGCACCAAGTCGTGTCTTCAAGATCAGCGGCTTCGAGGGAATTATAACCCAAGCAAAAAAACGGTCAAGTTTTTCGAAGCCCCAGCCGACACGCAGTCAGTGTTTCTAACACGGCACGATTTTAGCAGTTAGGTAAAACCCGCCGAAAGCTCCCAACGCAGGCCCCCCGGCGCCTTGGCGTCCCTGCCGACTAGCCTCTTGACTTCGCGTCGTGTGGTGTTCCCCGCAATTTGATGATGATTCTCCTTACCCAAATCCTCACAATCGCTCGGCTCCCCGTTGCTCAGGTTGTCTCGCAAACCAGGTGTCCAAGTCAAGGCCCCCGATTCCCGACGGACACATTTTTTCGGGCGCGTCGGCGCGTCTACGAGTTGGACTCCACGAGACAACTGTCCGACTAGCGCCTTCGGACAAATCATGCACCCCTGCATTCAAGCAGTAGCCGCACATTCTGCGCGCAAATCCCTGGTCGTCGCACCAAGCGCCGTCACACCCGCACCTAGCGCGAACTGCCCGGGAGGACGATTTCCTCGAACGCTTCGCCCGACTTCTTTTGGACCGTGAGACGAATGTCCGCTCCCGCTGGCACGGCCGCGACGGCTTTGTCGAAGTCGGCCTGGGTGTAAACCTTCTGGCCACCCACCGCGACGAGTGCCATGCCAGGCCGCAACCCTGCGCGGGCGGCGTGGGTTCCGGGGGCAACCTGCTCGAAGATCAGCAGACTCTCGGGGGTACCCGACTGCGGAGGTGGAAGGCAAAGCAAGCGGAATCCCAGCGGATCGAGGGTGGGCTGTTCCACGATGGTCACCTTGAGCGCCTGGGACTTTCCCTGGCGATAGACCTCAATGGGGACTTCGCTGCCAATCGCGAGCTGGGCGATCTGCTGGCGGAGTGCGCCGGCATCGGCGACATCCTTATCGCCAATCTTCGTCACCGTGTCGCCTGGCAACAGGCCGGCTTTCGCTGCGGGGCTATCGGGCAGCACGTGGTTGACCACTGCGCCCCGGGCCGTCGCAGGCATCTTGAGCTGCTGCGCCAGGGCGGGTGTCAGATCCTGCAACCCGACCCCCAGGAAACCACGGATGACGCGGCCTTTTTGAATTAGGGCCTCAACGATGGGCCGGGCCTGATTGGAAGGGATGGCCAATCCGACCCCGTCGAAACCTCCGCGCTCGCTGCTGAAGATCGCGGTGTTGATCCCCACGACCTTGCCGTTCAGAGTGACCAGCGGGCCCCCCGAATTCCCCGGGTTGATGGCCGCGTCTGTCTGGATGAAGTCCTGATAGGCGATTTCATCGCGGTTGGCGATCGGTAGGTTATTGCGTCCGGTCGCCGAGATAATGCCTTTGGTCACGGTGTGGTCGAGCATGAACGGGCTGCCGATCGCCAGGACCCAATCACCAATATCGAGCTTGTCCGAATCACCCCACTGCGCCTCGACCTTGAGATCGGCGCGAATCTGGACGACGGCGAGGTCGGTCTTGGGATCGGCGCCCACCAGCCGCCCGGGGACCTCGTTCCCCTGGCTCAAGCGGACGATGATTTCATCGACGTCCCTGACGACGTGGCTGTTGGTCACAATGAATCCGTGGTCCTTGTCGATCACGAAGCCTGAGCCGACACCCTGTTCAGGCGCCGCGGCCTGCGCTGCGACAGCGGGTCCATTGCCGTGCGGAAATGTGCGGGTTTGGATGTGGACCACTGCGGGCGAGACCGCCACCGCCGCGAGACGAAAGAGCTGAGACGTCCCGCCGGTGAGCCCTTCCTTGTCCATTTTGGCCAGGGCCTCGGCCGCCGCACGCGCGCGGCCCGCCTCCCAGGCGTAGCCGGCCCGGCCGGCGACGTACGGGATCCCGTAGACCAAACCGGCGAGCACACTGAGCACGAGCAAAATGAGCAGAAAACCCCGCCGGACGGGCGGGGTTGTGGGTCGAGGCGGTGGTACGAGTGGGTCTTGGTCCTGCGGTTCGAACGACGGCATCGGCAAACGGCTCCTCGGCTCAGCGCGTGACTTGGCGTCGTAACAACGGATCAGCCGCAGAGGGTCCGTCCATTGTCAGCGCGGAATGAGCCGAAATCAACCGGCGTTCTGAACTTCGGACGTTTCCTCGGAGTCTTCACCTGATCCGACAGTCAGACCTTGATCCGCCTCGAGGGTTTCCGGAATCCGGAACCGCTCCATCTTGGCCTCGGGCCCACTCGGATGAATGACGCTGTAGACCCAGTGCCCATCAGGCGCGAACGCGGGCACCGCGTCGGCACAGTCATACGCCAGCTCCGCGCTTCGAGCACGGTCCGCCGCGGGAACACCCGTCTTGGCGTCGATTTGCAGGGGCGTTACAAACAGCCGGCGCGGCGACGGCCTCTCATGAGGGGCGGTGACGTAGGCAAGAACGAGCTTCCCTTCGTGCACGGCCACGTTCGGCGCGCTCTCGTCGTCCAATGGTTCCAGTTCGGAGCCAAACAACGGACCCGCGCCGACAATCGACTTGCCCTTGGAATCCAGCCGAAGCCACCAGAGCCGGGCGCCCGAGAACGACTGCGTGTCCTTTTCGGTCGGCATGTACCGCAATGACACCAGGATCGTGTTCTTAAAACCCGGAAGGTTGGGCCAGCAAGGCTCGCGAATCAGCATCGCTCCCGTTCCCGGGGGCTTGACCTTCCAGTGCAACGGCTGAATGCCTGTTTCGTTGCGGACGCCGGCATCGTGCCCCGTATCCTTGGCGAACGAGTAGTGGGAGAGACCACCGTCACCGGTGGCGATCAAGACACGGTCGGAGGTCCCGGGATACCAGCACATTCCACCCTGAGGCAGCATATCGCAGGCGATTCGTCCCACTTCTTCCCCCTGGGGGAACGTGTAGCACGCAATACCCAGATCCGTCAGGACGTCTCTGTAGCGCGTCCTGCTTTGCTTCCGCCAGCGACCCACGACCAGTGAAGATCCGCGTTCGTCGCGCCACGGAGAAACAACCGCGTCATCCAGCGTTTCTCCCTCGGGAAGGGGCAAACGATGCATCAAGCCCGTCTGGGGATCGAAGAAACGAACGTTCGGATCCTCCAGCGAAAATAGTAAACCATTGAGTGCAACATAATTGCTCTTCTGAAGCGCCCGAGCGTGCGGACTGCCCGGGAAGAGCCTGCCGACCCCAATTGCAAGCGCTGTGCTTGCCAGTACAAGGAAGACAATGGAGCGCACCAGAGCAGGAATGGAAACGCGCATGCACCAGAACCTCGGTCGTTGAGGGGGGCGGTATCGAAACCCTTTAATAGGAAGAAGCGTCACAAACCTCAGGTTTGTTCACCAGAAACCTGGCTGGTGGTGATTTAGGCGGGGGCTGCTGGCAGGTGAGAGAGACGGCTCGATCAGCTCACTCCGTCGCGCCGGTTTATCGCTCACCCGGAGGGCCGCAAATTGTCGCATTCGCCCCTCCATGCATTCAACCCTGGTTTCCGAGTTTGGTGTCGCGCGCCAACGTTGGCTTTTCGTTTTGGCCTGAGTCGAGTAGGCTGGAGTGGATTTACGCGGCACAGCGGCACAGTGTGCCGAGGGCCCCAAACCGGCGGCAGATTCTCCCGATCTGGTTACGTGGCGAAGTTTTACGCCATCACGTCTCGTTGACAATCGGAGCACACGTCGTCCTCTTATGTGCGGAATCGCCGGTTTTGTGAACGGCGGCGGGGACTTGGCCGACCGTGGCCTACTGGAACGGATGACCGCCACGCTCTCGCACCGAGGGCCGGACGGCGACGGTTTTTACTGCGCGGGACCGGTCGCCCTGGGACATCGTCGCCTTTCGATCATCGACGTCGCCGGCGGCGCACAGCCGATGGCGAACGAGGATGATTCGGTGTGGGTGACGTACAACGGAGAGCTCTACAACGAGCTGGGTTTGCGCGACTGGCTCCGGAGCCGGGGGCACATCTACCGGACCCAGTCGGACACCGAGAGTCTAGTACATCTCTACGAAGAACATGGCGTTGAGTTCGCGCGGCATCTCAACGGAATGTTCGCATTGGCGCTCTGGGACAGCCGCCGGTCGCGGCTGATCCTGGCTCGGGACCGGATGGGGCAGAAGCCGCTCTATTATGTGGAGACGGCTGGCGGCGGTCTGGTGTTTGGCTCAGAGCCCAAGGCGCTTCTTTGCCATCCCGAGGTCAATCGCCGGCTCGACCGAGCCAGCCTGGCTCGCTACCTCTTCTATGAGTACATCCCCGCGCCCCATTCCATCTGGGAGGGGATGCGGAAGTTGCCGCATTCCCATGTGTTGGAATGGGAAGCAGGTCGAACGACGCTCACCCGGTACTGGCAGCCACCCCCGAGCGTGCCACAAGCCGCTCCGTTCGAGGCGTCGGCTTCGCAGTTTTGGCAGGATCTACGCGCAGCCGTGGCGCGGCACCGGAGGTCCGACGTGCCGCTGGGCGTTTTCCTTTCGGGCGGGGTCGACTCCTCGAGCGTCGCCGCCGCGCTGACGCAGGTCGAACCCGCGCGATCGGTCCGGACCTTCTCGATCGGCTTCGAAGACCCCAGCTTCGATGAAAGCGCGCACGCGCGTGCCGTCGCGCGTTTTCTGGGGACCGATCACCACGAGAAGATCTTCTCGGTCGAGACCGTGCTCCAACTCTTGCCCGCGGCGGCGACGTGGCTCGACGAGCCGTTTGGCGATGCCTCGGTCTTGCCGACGCACTTGCTCAGCCGCTTTGCGCGCGAGGAGGTCAAGGTCGCGCTCGGTGGCGACGGCGCCGACGAGCTGCTCGCCGGCTATCCCACGTTTGCGGCGGAGCGGGCCGCCGGCCTGTTTCGCCGTCTGCCGTCGCCAGCGCGCGCCTTGACCAGCGCCGCGGTGTCGCGGTTGCCCGTTGATCACGGCAACTTCAGCCTCGACTTCCGGCTGAAGCAGTTCCTTCGAGGGGCCAGCGAGCCGCTGTCGCTCGCACACCAGCTCTGGCTCGGGTCGTTTTCCGGCGCGGAGATCGATCAACTGCTCGTGGGTCGGGACGCGCCTTTCGTTGAACGCGAGCACGTCGAGAGGGCCCTGGTGCTCGCCCCCCATTCCGACGCGTTGACCCGTTCACTCCTCCTCTACCAGGATACGTACCTACCGGAAGACATCCTCACGAAGGTCGACCGCGCGAGCATGGCATGCGGCCTGGAAGTGCGGGCGCCGTTCCTCGACGCCGAACTCGTCGATTCCGTCGCGGCCCTCCCGGCCCATTACAAGTACGGCCGGCGCCAGACGAAGCGCTTGCTCAAGCATGCGGCTTCGGGTAGCCTCCCTGCTTCGATCCTCGGGCGGCCTAAGAAAGGGTTCGGCATTCCCGTTGCACGCTGGCTCCGAGGACCGCTTGCGCCCTTGGTGGCAACGCTCCTCAACCGCGACCGACTGGAGCGCCAGGGACTCTTCCGCCCCGACGAGGTCGCCCGCCGGATTCAGGAACACCAGGAAGGGATACGCGACCACCGCAAGCCGCTCTGGACGCTCCTGATGTTCCAGCTTTGGTATGATCACTGGCTTGCCTGACCCCCACGACAAAGCGCATGCGAATTCTCGTCGTCTCGGATATTCATGCGAACTGGCCCGCTCTGGCGGCGATCAACGAACCGCACGACGTGTGCCTCTGCCTGGGCGACCTCGTGGATTATGGTCCGAACCCTTCGCGATGTGTGCGCTGGGCGATGGAGCACGCGGATCACGCAATCCGGGGAAACCACGACCACGGCGTCGCGCAAGGCATACCGGTCACGGGTGAGACCGGCTATCGATATCTCACGAAAGCTTCGCGGCCTTACATGTGGGACGCACTCGGACAGGAGGAGCGCCGGTACCTCTTGCAGTTGCCGCTGACGCGGCGAGTGACGCTCGATGGCAAGCGGTTCCTGATGGTCCACGCCACTCCTCGCGACCCGCTCGACGAATACCTAATGAAAGACCCGCAGGCGTGGGCCAAGCGCGTGCAGTCCGCCGAGGCCGATATCGTGTGCGTCGGGCACTCGCACATGCAATTCAACCTCGCGGCCGACGGCGTGATCGTGCTCAATCCGGGAAGCGTGGGCCAGCCTCGCGACGGCGACCCCCGTGCGGCATACGCCGTCATCGAGGACAACCGAATTGAGCTAAAGCGGGTGGAGTATCCAATCGAGGAGACCATCGCGGACATCGAGGCCTCGTCTTTTCCCGACCGGGCCAAGCAACTGCTCTGCCACTCCCTGCGCCATGGGCGGCTCCCCGAGGCGGCCCCTGCGCTCGCCGCCGAGGACCCGGCATGACCACAAGGGCGCGGGTTGGTGCTCACTACCTCGCGTCGTTCGCCGCAATCTACGCGCTTCAGGGCGTCGTGGTGGCGTACCTGGTGAACTTCAACAAGACGTACATGATCGAAGGGGGCGTCGCGGAAGTCACTGCCGGCCGGATCGAGACCGCCGTGCTGATGACCCTCGTGTTCAAGTTCCTGCTCGGCCCATTGTCGGACCGGGTCAACCTGGCGGGACTGGGACATCGCAAGCCCTACATCGTGATCGGCCTGGTGGCCCAGGGCGTTGGGCTCGCGGGGCTCGCGTTGCTCCATCCGAAGTTGCACCTCGCCGCGTACGGCGCGATGGCTTTCGCCGCGGTCGCAGGGCTTTGCCTCTACGATACCTGCTGCGACGGAATGGTCATCGACGTCACCCCGCCTGGAGACCGATCGCGCGTCCAGGGCACCCTGCAGGTGGCGCGATTCCTGGCGACGATGACGTGCACATTGGCGTTCGGCCATTGGATGAAGCGGACGGGCATCGGCCCCGGACGGAGTGAGGGCATTCTCTGGGTCTGCGCAGGACTGGGACTGATCCCGCTCGTACTCGTAGTCCCCCTGCGCGAGTTTCGACGGGAGAAGGGGGATGAGTTCTCATGGTCGGCCGCGCAGAACATGCTCCGTTCGCACGCGTTGGTCCTGCTCGGCTATGGAGCTCTCTATGGGATGATTGGGCTCGGGGTTGAATTCAACCTAACTCGCTACTACATCTCCCTACATTTCGACCTCGGCCGGATTGGCGACTTCAGTGCGCTCCGGTACGCGGGTCGGGCGGCGGGCGCATTGCTGTTGCCGTTGGCCGGGCGGCATCTTGGGAACCGGGGCCGACTGGTGATCGGGCTCACGAGTCTCGCGCTGACGACGGCCGGACAGACCTTCATCGGGGGAGCGACCTCCGCGACGTTCTGGGCCTTCCTTTTCGGCATGTCGAACGGCTGGAACGACGCTCTGTTCTGCGTGCTTGCGATGGAGGCGTCCGATCCTCGGATGGCGGCTTCGACCTTCGCCATCTTCATGGCGGTCTCGAACCTGAGCGTGCTGGGCAACGATCTGTTCGTCGAAGCCGTCAAGGGGATCGGCGACCGCTACCGACCGGTCTTTTGGCTTGCAAGCCTCCTGGCGCTCGCCCTGAACGTCCTGGTGCCGGCGCTGGGACACCCGCCCTCCAAGCACCCGGCGGAGTCCCCCGATGAGCTTCAGTAACGCGGTCTGGCTGACCACCGTCGGGATTCTGATCGGGCTCGCCAGCTTCCTGGTCTCACTGCGGTGGCTGGTCTATCCGTTGTTGAGAGTCTTGCTCTGGACGCGCTATCGGATCAAGGTCTGCGGCCTGGAAAACCTGCCCAGGACCGGGCCGGTCTTGATCGTGGCCAATCATGTGACCTGGTTCGACGGATTCTTCCTCGCCGCGACGTGTCCGCGCCGGGGCCGAGCGTTGGTCAACGGGAGTTACATCGATTTCCCTGTGTTCCGTCATTTTGCGCGCTGGATTGGCCTGATACCGGTCCCGTATTCCGGACCGCGTGCGCAGCGGGCACTGATCGAGAGGTGCCGAGAGGTGCTCGACCGTGGTGAAGTGCTGGCGATTTTTCCCGAAGGGCAGATCTCGCGGAACGGATTGACCGGCTCGTTTCAACGAGGGCTGGAAGTCATCCTCTCGAAACGCGAACACGTCCCGGTGATCCCCGTGTTTCTCGACAACCTCTGGGGCAGCATGCTGAGTTTTTCCGGAGGGTGCTTCCTGCGCAAGTGGCCGCAAGGGTGGCGCCGGACGGTGACGGTCGCCTACGGCACGCCTGTGCCGCCGCGCGTAACCGCCTTTCGCGCGCGACAGGCGGTGCTGGAGACGAGCGTCCACGCGTTCGAGCTGCGCCAGGGGCAGGTGAGGCCGCTGGAGACGATCGACCCGGCGTTACCCCACTTCGAGCATCCGAGTCTTGGTCGACTCACCGGTTCGACGGCGGACTTTGACCGAGGAGGCGTGCAGCACGTCGGTCAAAAGCCGGGAACCGTGGGTCAAGCGATCCCCGGAGTCGCCCTGCGGGTGGTCGATGAAGCGGGCGCCGTGTTGGACGAAGATCGGGCGGGTCGCATCGAAGCACGGGTCGCCGGTAAGCCCGAGTGGCAACCGACCGGGCTATGTGGGAGTATCGATCGCGATGGATTTCTGCGGATCGAGTGACCCTACCAAGCACGTCACCCGTCAAACGGCAAAGGCGACGCGTGATGCGAATGCGCCGATAGCGAGGTTGAGTCTTACATACTAACCCGAAGCGCGAGCGAGGGCATTATATAATTATCCCTCGCTCGCGCTTCGGGTTAGTAGGATTCTTCGACCAGGTAAGACAGCGCCTTGTCCGCGAAGTCGCTCCAGGATGCCCCTGGCGAAGCGTTCGTCGAAGGGTTACGATCACACCCTTCGGGTGACACACTTCTGGCTCGTGATCCCTTTTCTCGAAGAACGGAAAGGATCTCCTCATGATCAGCGATCCGCTTTCCAGGCGAGGCTTTGTGGGAGGCTCGGCCGCGCTTGCGGCGCTGGCGGCAATGGGCGTTCCGAGCGCCTCGGCGGCGAACGATAAGGTGCGGCTGGCACTGATCGGCGCGGGGAGTCGAGGGAACCAGCTCCTGGGGTCTTTCCTCCCGAGAGCAGACGTGGATTTCGTCGCAGTCGTGGATGTCGACGACAAGCACGCGACCGAGACCGCCGAGGCGATCAAGCGAGCCAAGGGACACGACGTCAAGACCGCGCGCGACTACCGGTCGGTGCTCGACGACCCGAATGTCGATGCCGTCGTGATCGCCACGCCCGACCACTGGCACGCCCTACCCGCCATTCACGCCGTGATGGCCGGAAAGGATGTCTACGTTGAGAAGCCGGTCGCCCACAACGTCGCCGAGGGGCAGGCGATGATCCGAGCGGCCCGCAAGTACAATAAGGTGATGGCCGTCGGCACCCAACAGCGGTCGTCGACCAACTTCCAGCAGGCCGTCGAGACCGTGCGCTCGGGAAAACTCGGGAAAGTCTTCTGGGTCCAGACCTGGAACTTTGAAAACATCAGCCCCGTCGGGATCGGCCGCCCGGCAGACACGAATCCTCCCGCGCACGTGGATTACGACCGCTGGCTTGGCCCCGCCCCGGCCCGGCCGTTCAACCCCAATCGGTTCCATCTCCTGTTTCGCTGGTTCTTCGACTACGCCGGCGGCATGATGAGCGACTGGGGCGTCCACCTCAACGACATCGTGCTCTGGGCCCTCGACGCGAAAGGACCCCTCTCGGTCTACACGAGCGGCGGGATCTTCACGTCGGACGACAACCGCGACACGCCCGACACGATGCAGGTCGTCTACGAGTTCCCCGGCTGCACCCTGACCTACTCGATGCGGAAAGGGAACGGGTTGAAATACAACGGCCACGACTACGGCATCCTGTTCTGTGGCACTGAAGGCAGCCTGATGCTGGACCGAAGCGGCCACGAGATCATCCCGGACAAGGTGATCCTGCCGTACGGCATCAAGCTGGCTCAGGGCGATCGTCCCTTGCGATCGATCGATCTGAAGGCCGAACAGGTGAAGGCGAAGGACGACGGCATTCCCGCGCACGTCGCCAACTTCCTGGATTGCCTGAAGTCCCGCGAGCGGCCGACGTGCGACATCGAGATCGCACACCGCTCGACCAACACCTGCCACCTCGGGAACATCGCGTACCGGGTGGGCCGGAGGCTCCACTGGGACGAGACGACCGAGACGTTCAAGAACGATAGCGAAGCCAACGCCCTGCTGGCGCGCGAGGCGCGTAAGGGTTACGAGCTGCCCAAGATTTGAGGTGGTCGTCTTACGCCGCACTCTCCGACCAGAAACCGGGCCGAGAACGCTCCATGAATGCGAATACCGCGTTAACCGTGCGCCGCCTCGGTCTCACGATCGAGGTGGTTTGCCTCCTCGGCCTACTCTCGGTGTACCGCTCCCAGGACATCGAACCGAAACGGTTCCTGGGCATCACTCTCGGCCAGGCCCTCACAACGGGACTGGCGCTTGGGTTCACGCTCTGGGTGCTGGGGACGATCACTTATTACTATTGGAAATACAAGAGAAAGAAGGGGGACGCGGTCGACCCGGAGTGATCCCGCGCAGCGCGGTCCCGGTCAGCGTGATTATCCGACCAGGCGAGTGAGCGTTGCGCCGAGGTCGTTGAGGTTGTGCGCCGCTTGTTCCGACTGGCGCATGGCCGCGAGGGTTTGCTTGGAGACCTCGTCGATACTCTTCATCGCGTGGTTGATTTGAGATAAACCCGTTGCCTGCTGGCCGGCGGACGCGACGATCTGCGATGCCGACTGGGAAGCCTCTTCCAGCGCGCCGGTGAGGGTCTGAATCGTCGCGCGCGACTGCTGCGTTACCGTGATCGCGGCCGCGACGCCCTTGGTAACTTCCTCGGTGGAGAGGACGGCCTTGTTCGTGGCTTTCTGAATCTCGCCCAGGATCTGGCGCACCTGGACGGTGGCCTTCTTCGACTGCTCCGCCAACGCTTTCACCTCAGCCGCAACGACGGCGAACCCCTTGCCGAACTCGCCCGCTCGCGACGCCTCGATGGCTGCGTTCAGAGCCAGCAGATTCGTCTGCTCGGCAATCTCATCCACCGTGGTAATGATTTCGCCGATGTCTTGCGCTTGCTCCGCGAGCAACAGAATGTTCTCGGCCGTCGATTCCACCTGCTCCTTGACCCGCCCGGTAGCCGCGATCGACTCATCCGCGACCTTCCTGCCTTCCACACCGACTTCCAGCGAATGCTGGATCGTCTCCCCGACGGCCTTCGCTCGTTCCGCCGACTGCGCGGCGGTCAGCGCAACCTGATCGACTGTCGCGGCCGTCTGAGTGACCGCCGCGGCCTGCTCCTGGACCCCGGCGGCTTGCTGTGACGTGACCGCGAGGATTTCCGAGCCCGCCGACGTGAGGCGCGAAACCGCATCACGCACCGTGCGCGTCGTGCTCCGGGCCACGAAGTACCCTCCGATTAACATCACCAGCAAGGCAACAACACTCCCGGACACGATGACCGACTTCGTCAACTGATTCGTCGCCTTCGCATCTTCCCCGCGCTTGACAAGGTCTTGACTCTCCTGGTTCCGGATTACCTCGGCGATTGCACGTACTTCGTCCATGTACTGCTTGCCGCGATCGGTGGCGACGGACTGTACCGCCGACTCGAACCCTTTCTCCCGGCGCTCGCGGATCGTCACGTCCAGTTCCTTGAGCTTGTTCGTGATCGGAGCCCGGAGCCTTTCGACGCGGCCGAGTTGCTCGGGGCTATCCTTGAAAAGCTTGTTCAGTTCTTTCAAAATCGGTTCGATCTTGTCCTTTGCCTTGTGATACGGTTCCAGGTACTCCTCCTTGCCAGTGATCACGTAGCCGCGTTGGCCGGTTTCGGCGTCCGTCATCGTCGACAGGAGCGATTCCACCGTCTGCAAGGTGTAGGCTGTGCGGTATACCCACATGGAAGTGCTAACGATTTTATAGGTACTCCAGTAAGACAACCCGCCGACGGTAGCAAGAGCCACAACCGACAAGGCCACCCCCATCCCGATTTTCTTGCCGAAAGACATTGTGGCGTCCCTAGTTCGACCTTAACCTGAATCGTGCCGGCTCGTGCGCTCGCACGGAACACTACTTTCCCACGACTTCGTTCCCAGAACACGTCGCGACCTGATAAGGTGAGCAGCCTGGACAGTCTAAATATGCCCGGGCCATCTGCGACATGCAAGGCAATCCTGGTCGGATCGCGAAGATTAAGGCGTGATTGTTCGTCGGTCGCACCGAATCGCCCTTCTAACCATAGTGCGGAATCGGCTTTTCTTCCGCCGAGAATCGTAGAAAGAGGAATGCGCCGGGCGCAGATCGAGCGATTACGAACAATGAGGGCCGTCCTGAAGCGACGGTTGATCCGATATGTCGCGAGTTGTGAACGCGCCGCCCCTGGGGGGCGTTCGAGCGGACGGCACGCTTCCCGGAGGGTGGTGGCACGACGATCCGCAGCATAGCGAGCGGATTGTCTGCGACCTTTGTCCTCGGGCGTGCAGCCTGAAGGCGGGGGACCGTGGGTTCTGCTTTGTGCGCCAGAACCTGGACGGCGAGATGGTGTTGACGACGTACGGGCGAAGCACGGGGTTTTGCATCGATCCGATTGAAAAGAAGCCGCTGAATCACTTCCTCCCCGGCACAAGCGTTTTATCGTTTGGCACAGCCGGGTGCAATCTCGGCTGTAAGTTCTGCCAGAACTGGGATATCTCGAAGTCGCGCGAGGTCGAACGCTTGAGCGAGCTGGCCACGCCCGAGGCCATCGCGGAAGCGGCCCGCCAGCACCAGTGTCGGAGCGTGGCGTTCACCTATAACGACCCGATCATCTGGGCCGAGTACGCGATCGAGACGGCCCGAGCCTGCCGCGCGGCGGGTGTGAAAACCGTTGCAGTGACGGCGGGCTATATCACGCCCCAGGCGCGCGGGCCTTTTTTTGAAGTGATGGACGCCGCCAACGTCGACCTGAAGGGGTTCACGGAAGAATTTTACCACCACATTACGTATTCGCATCTGCAGCCGGTTCTCGACACCCTCGAGTGGCTCAAGAAGGAAACAGACGTTTGGTTCGAGATCACGAACCTGGTGATCCCCCAGGCGAACGACTCGATGGACGAGATCCGCAACATGTGCGGGTGGATCCTGGAATCTTGCGGCGATTCGGTCCCGGTCCACTTCACGGCGTTTCATCCCGATTTTCGCATGACGGACCGCCCGCGCACGCCGCATGAGACACTGCTCCAGGCCTACGAGGTCGGCCGCCAGGAGGGCCTGAAGTTCGTTTATGTCGGAAACGTGAACGACGCGGTCCACCAGAGCACGTACTGCCCGCACTGCAAGAACCTGCTGATCGAGCGTGACTGGTACGCCCTGGGCGCGTATCATCTTCGAGGGGATCGTTGCGGCCACTGCGGCTTTGGGATTCCCGGGCGGTTCGAGGACCGGCCGGGCACCTGGGGCCGCAAGCGGCAGCCGGTCGAGATCTCTCGGTTCGCCCGCGAGCCGGAGGTCGTTACGCTGACCACGCCCCGTCCCGTGAGGAACCCGATGCCTGACGCGCCTCCGCTCATCAACGCCGGCCAAGAGCAAGCGATTCTTGCCGCGGCCGCCGAGTTCGTCAGCTCCGCGCTGCGAGGCCAGCCGGCTCAACTCACGGAACCAACGCTCGCCGGCGCCGCGGACGTTCCGGTGATCGGCGCCTACGTCACACTGAAACGCCAGGGTCAGCTCCGTGCGTGCTGCGGCACCCTCGGCCAGTCGCGGCGTCTTATTGAAGCGCTGTTTCAGGCCGCCGTCACCACGGCCAGGGAAGATCACCGGCTCCCGCCGATCTCCTTGAGCGAGCTGCCGTATCTCGACCTGAGCGTGAACCTGCTGTACGGATTGGAGCGGATGCAGGCGCGGGGGCGAGATCGGATCGATGCGGTCGAGGTCGGCCGCCACGGCCTGCGCATCCAGCGCGGGGATGTCGGGGGGTTACTCCTGCCGAGCGTTCCTGTGGAGAACCAGTGGGACTCCGAAACCTATCTCCGCCGGATCTGCCGCAAGGCCGGACTGCCGACCACAGCCTGGGAGGAGGATGATTCACACCTATTCACATTCGAGAGCCGAGATTTCGGCGGCGCATTTGACGCGCCCCTCAATCAGGGCGGCGGCCCCGCGCTCCTGTTGCCCCCGGAGGCGTTGCAGCAACTGGCGGAGCACGCGCGGAACAACGTGCTCGCCCTGGTCCGGGGGATGACGCCGAACTATTACATGTATGGACTCTCGGATGGGAACGTGACCGGCCTGGCTCTCACCGTCGAAGGGGGAAGTGGCGGTCCGCAGCACTTCGTGCAGCTCTCGCTCCGGCCGGGCCTCCCGCTCCAGGCGACGCTGTTTCGGTTGTGCGAAACCGCCGCGCAGGCAATGGCGCGGTCGGGAGGGACGTGGAGCTCACTGCGCGTGGGGATTTCCCTCCTGTTCGACTCGGCGATGCAGGGCACGGTCCGCGAACCCGACCTGCGCGGGTTCGAACCGGCGACGCGGGCGCTCCTGCTCATCGAGCACGACAAGAGCACGTGGGTGTATTCGCCCAACCGGACCGCGGAGGAGGTTCTGGCCTCGACCCTGCGCCAGTTCGAGGTCATGCATCCCGAAGCGGCGGGCCTGTTCAGTTTGGCCGTTCAAACCACCGAGTCCCAGGTCGTCTTCCGCTCTTCGCCGAGGGCAATCGCTATGGGAGGCACACGACCATCGGCCGTTGCAGGCACCTTCTATCCGAGCGATCCAGCGCAGCTCTCGGAGATGGTCGACGGCCTTTTCGCGCGCAGCGAGCGCCGGCCGGAATCGTGGCCCGCGGCCATGGTTCCTCACGCGGGCTTGCGGTTCTCGGGCGCGCTCGCGGCGGCGGTGCTCAATCGCCTTCAAATCCCCGACCTTGTGATCGTGATTGGACCCAAGCACACGCGGCTTGGAGTCGACTGGGCCGTCGCTCCGCATGAAACGTGGGCAATCCCCGGCGCATACATTCCGTCGGACCCAACCCTGGCCCGTGCTTTGACCGAGGCCGTTCCCGGCTTGCAGCTCGACGCCGCGGCACACCAGCAGGAGCACGCCATCGAGGTCGAGTTGCCGCTCCTGGCGAAGCTCGCCCCACATACGCGCGTGCTCGGCCTCGCACTCGGCGGCGGCAACTGGGAACGCTGCCAGCAGTTTGCGACCGGCCTGGCCGAATTCCTCCGCCGACTCCCCACGCGCCCGCTTCTGCTCATCTCCAGCGACATGAATCATTTCGCGACCGACCGCGAAAACCGGCTGCTCGATGAGACGGCTCTCTGCGCGTTGGAGACGCTTAACCCGGGCCACCTGCTCGAAACGGTGACGGAGCACAATATCAGCATGTGCGGCGTCATTCCAGCGGTGATCGTTATGGAGACGCTCCGGCAACTCGGCGGGCTGACGGCGTCGGAACGCGTCGGCTATGCGACGAGCGCCGATGTGACGGGAGACGTTAGCCGGGTTGTGGGGTACGCGGGGGTGCTCCTGAGATAAGGCGAGCGGCAGATGCGTAGATCTCACGCTCCGCGTGAGAGGGCCTCCTCTTGCGGAGCGTGAGGTCTACGGTAGGTAAGAAATCCTATCAAAAAGGGGAGGGGACTGGCTTCGAGCCATCGAAGCGCCTGCTCCCTTTTGTTAGTTTTCTAGAGCGGTTCTCACTCGCATCGCGCACGCCACGCCCTGCCGCGATCGTTTTATGTTTGGTATCGACATGCCTATGGGAGGGCGAGGCTCCGTCCGAGCCAGCCTTGTTCGGAGGACGAGTCTTCGAGTCCTCTGAACACCGCGTGTGACGACGCGGACCCCTGGGCGGCGCGCGATGATCCATCGGCTCGAAGACTCGCCGATGGATCAAGGCTGGCTCGGACGGAGCCCAATGGCACTAAGCTTCTCTTGAAACATCGAGGTCCTTCCTGACATAAAACGTTGTACCAAAGGCGTTTTTCGTCAGGAGGACCTCGATGTTCACGGATGATCTCCGGCACCAGGTGTGGAA
>DAIDJG010000400.1 GCA_027451445.1 Singulisphaera sp. | reverse complement strand
AACCGGTCCACCACCGTCGACGCCACGAGTCCCGCGACACACGCGCTAAAGGCATAGGACGCCACGATCAAGGAGAACCGCGCAGGATCGATGTTCAGCGTGCGGGTGATCTGAGGGCCGAGCGGCATGACGACCATAAAGTCGACGATACTCGTGAACTGAACCGCCGCGAGCACAAAGAGGATCAACCGCTCGCGACGCCGCGCCTCGGCCACCTTGTCGGTCTCCTCCCCTCCGAAGAATTCCGGATCGTTCATGCACCCCGCCCTTTGCTGACCACTCGATCACATTACGCACAGTGTACCCATTCTGAATGGTCAGGGAATGGTCCCGAGGCGTCAAGGTGAACCGCTGCGCGACGGGATTGAAGGTTGGCAAGCGATCAAGTTCAGGGCGTCGACGGCGCACGCGACTTTACGCATCCCGATCGGCGAAGAGTTGGCTCAGCGGGATACGAAAGCCGGGCAGTATTGAGCCTCCATCGAGGGTTTCGCCCTCACGCAAGCTGACCGAGCGATTCACCGCCGTGAAGACCGTAACCGTTCTCTGTTTCAGGTCGACATACCAAACAATGCGGACACCCGCATGAAAATATTCGCGTAACTTTCGGCGCATTTCCTTTTTGGTGTTGCCCTTGCTTAGCACCTCCACGACCAGATCCGGGACGAGATCACGGATCGGCGATCTCGGGCGTTTTCCCCCAGGGAAGCGGGCTCTGGAAAGGAAAGCAAGGTCGGGGATGCGGAGTAGACCCGGCATGAGCCGAGTGATGCCGTCGGGTCCGGTAACGCTTCCGAGCTTATGTTTTCTGACGTATTGGATGAGGAAGGAACCGAGCCAGAGTGCCAATTCCGATTCCTCGTCCCACATTACTTTCTCCACCAAGGTACCGTCGACGAGTTCGAACAGCCGTTTGTCGGCGGCCTCGAGCGCCGCGATCACGTCCTTTTCGGCAGCCGTGCCGGGAGACGGCCGGACCGGGACCCGATTGGGCGGGATATCGCCCAGCCGCTTCAAAAGATCGGCGATGGTCTCGACGGGGGGAGATTCGGTCAGAACGTTAGGCACCGGGTCTTCTCTCCGAGAAATTTGGCTGTCACGCTCAATCCCATTCTGCGCTGGCTCGGTCGCATCGGCAAGCGACAGAGTGGAACCTCAGACTTCTATCTCCTTCGGCCGATCCGCGAACCAAGGGTAAATCGCCGGCAAGACCAACGTCGTCAGCAACGTCGACGTGATTAATCCCCCAATCACCACCGTCGCCAGCGGACGCTGGATCTCCGCGCCCGGTGTCGTGGCGGTGGCCATCGGGATGAAGCCGAAGCCGGCGACCAGCGCTGTCATCAAGATCGGCCGCAGGCGGACGATCGAGGCTTCGCGTGCCGCTTCGTAGCGTTCGTGCCCTTCCAGGCGCAAATGTTCGACGGCGCTGACCCACACCAGCCCATTGAGCACGGCGACTCCAAACAACGCGATAAACCCGACACCCGCGGAGATCGAGAACGGCAAGCTTCGCAGCGCCAGTGCAAACACGCCGCCGGTCGCCGCCATCGGCACAGCCAGGTAGATCAGAACGGCGAGGCGCAGGGAATGGAACGTGCTGAACAGCAGCAGAAAAATCAGCCCGAGTGCGATCGGCACGACAATCAGCAGCCGTTGCGAGGCCGTTTGGAGGTGCTCGAACTGCCCCCCCCAGCGGAGGATGTAGCCGTAAGGGAAGTCGACTTTGGCGCGGATAGCAGCCTGGGCCTCGGCGACGAAGCCAGCAATATCGCGACCGCGCACATTGACACCCACAACCGCCCGCCGCTGGACGTTCTCTCGCTCGACTTCGCTGGGGCCTTCCTCAAACGCCACATCCGCCAGGTTCCGCAGTTCGATGGGCCGGCCTTTCGGATCCGTGATGCGGATCGAGCGGATCATCTCGGGGTCGTTCCGCCACGATTCCGGCCAGCGCACCTGGATCGGGTGGCGGTATTGACCCGCAAACACAGTCCCCACCGTCTTCCCGCCGAGTGCGGCGATGGCTTCGAGGACGTCGTCGGCCTTGATCCCGTACTGTGCGAGCTGATCGCGGCGGACCGAGACGCGAAGCATCGGCAGGCGGCCGGAGGTCGGAGTCTTGATGTCCTGCGCACCGGGGATGTGACTCAGGACGCGCTCGATCTCCGTCGCCTTCTGGCGCAGGACGTCGAGGTCGGGCCCGTACAACAGTGCCGCCACATCGCTTTTCACGCCGGCGACCAGCTCGTTGACGCGCATCTCGATCGGCTGACTGAAGCCGAACTTCACGCCGGGCACATTCTCCGTCAGGGCCTTGTCCATCTCCTCAATGAGCTGATCGCGCGTCAGGCCGTGCCGCCATTCCGATTGGGGCTTCATCAGCGTCCAGACATCGGTCTGGTGCACGCCCATCACATCGTTGGCGATCTCGGGACGTCCGGTCTTGCAATAGACCATGCGCACTTCAGGGAACGACTTGACGATGTTTTCAATTTGTGTCGACGCCGGCACGGCCCCTTCGAGCGAGGCTGAGGGAATGCGCACCGCCTCGATCAGCAGATCACCCTCGTTGAGCCGGGGCATGAACTCGCCGCCGAGCTGGAGCGCCACGGGCACGCTGGCCGCGATAAGCAACGCGGCCAGGATCGCCGCAATGGCCGGCCGGCGCACGAAGGCATCGAGCACCGGAGTGTACAGGCGCTTGGCCGCGCGGATAAGCCAGACCTCCTTCTCTTCCGCGCGAGCACCAAGCCCGAGCGACGCAAGCACCGGCATCAGCGTGAGCGACAGCACCATCGAACCGGCCAGCGCGAAGATCACCGTCAATGCCATCGGCCGGAACAGTTTCCCCTCGGTCCCCTGAAGCGCGAGGATGGGCAGGTAGACGATCCCGATGATCAACTCGCCAAACATCGTCGGCTTGCGGACCTCGACGGCCGCGTCGCGGATGATCTCCAGCTTGGGCCGGGAACCCCCTTCATGGGCGAGCCGGCGCACGCAGTTCTCGATCATGATCACGCTCGAGTCGACAATGAGCCCGAAGTCGATCGCACCCAGGCTCATCAAGCTGGCCGTCACGCCGGTAGCAAACATCACGTTCGCGGCGAAGAGCATCGAGAGCGGAATCGCCAGCGCCACGATCAGACCGCCGCGGATGTTCCCCAGGAGTGCGAGCAGGACGACGATTACGAGCACGCCACCTTCAAGCAGGTTGTGCATGACCGTGCTGAGTGTCTGGTCGATCAGGTGACTACGGTCGTAGAGCGGCTCGATCGTCACCCCTTTGGGGAGCGATGATTGGAGCTTGGCGATCTCGGCCTTCACGTCCTGCGTCACCCGCCGGCCGTTCTGACCGATGAGCATCATGACCAGGCCGGTGACCACCTCGCCGCCGCCGTCGCGAGTCACCAGGCCGGCGCGGATCATCGGGGCGGGATGGACGCTGGCGACGTGGGCAATCGTAACCGGCACGCCGTTACGCTCGTCGATGACGATCGCCGCGATATCCTCCGCGCTGTGCGCCTGGCTCTCGCCTCGGATGTAGCGTGCCTCGCCTTCGTGCACGAGATACCCGCCCCCCACGTTCGCGTTATTCGCCTGGAGGGCGTTGATGACGTCGGTCATCGATAGTTGATAGGTTGCTAGCTTGTCCGGGTTGAGCTCGACCTGATACGTCTTCAGCTCACCGCCGTGCGAGTTGATCTCGGTCACGCCGGGCACCCCGCGCAACTGGTAGGCGATGAACCAGTCGAGCAGCGTACGCAGCTCCATCGGCGAGTAGCCCGACTCCTTCGAGGCCTTGACCTGGAACTGGAACACTTCGCCGAGTGCCGTCGTGATGGGACCGAGTGACGGAGTGCCGTACCCCGGCGGGATCGCCGCCGCCGCACGTCCCAGGCGCTCACCCACGAGCTGCCGGGCGCGATAGATGTCGGTCCCCTCATGGAAGACGATCGTTACGACCGAGATGCCGAACTTTGAGATCGAACGGATCTGCTCGACATCCGGCAATCCGCTCATCGCGCCCTCGACCGGAAACGACAGCAACGTCTCGACCTCGAGCGGACTGAGCGCCGGGGCCTCAGTGATGACCTGCACCTGCACGTTCGTCAGGTCGGGCACGGCATCGATGGGCAAATGAATCGCCGAGTAAACGCCCAGACACGCCACCAGGAGCGTCCCCACGACAACGAGGAACCGATTATTCAAGGCTGATTCGATCAGTTTATTAAGCATGATGCATCACGTTTCTCTTGAAGACTCGATCCGCAGATGACGCCGATTTGCGCAGATAAACCAGTTCTAAAAACTTCCTTGAATTATCTGCGGACATCTGCGCCATCTGCGGATAAACCTCTTTATTCTTCCTCGGTTTCGTTCTGAAGGATCAGCTCGCTCTTGAGCTGGAATGCCCCGTCGGTGACGACCGTCGCGCCCTGTTCCAGGCCGCTGAGAATGACCTGGCGGCCTTCCGACCGACGGCCGACCTTGACGGGGTGGAAGGAGAACGTGCGGCCGTCCTCGCCCGATGGGACGAAGACTCCTTTGCGTTTCTCGATCTCCACGACCGCGCTCGACGGGACCGTGAGCACGGTGCTCTTGGAGGTAGTATCGAGCACGATGCGGACAAACATGCCAAGCTTGAGCAGGTCGTCGGGGTTTTTGGTCTCGGCGAGGAGGGAGACGGTACGGGTTTTCTCGTCGACGACGGAGCCGATGGAAATCAGGCGGGCGTCGAACGCGCGGTCGGGGTAGGCGGCGGCGGTCACGTGGATGGTGCCGTTCTGGAGTGTGGGGATGAGAGGGAAGTCGGACTCGGGGATGTTGGCCTGGACCCAGACGTTGGAGAGGTTGGCGAGGATGAAGAGTCGGTCGTTCATCTCGGCCTTCTGGCTCGGGGTGACCGACTTATCGACGATCGTGCCGTCAAACGGAGCGACGATCCGGTACGCGGTGACGTCCGCGGCCGCGAGGCTCGCGGACGGGTCAGCCGCGGCAACGCTCTTGTGGGCGTCGGCCAGAAGCTTGGAAATGTCTTCGGAAACGCCCAGGATGCGCAGGCGCTGGGCAGCGTCAACGACCTCGCCTTCGGCGAAGCGGACCTTGTTGCGGGCGAGCTTTTCTTCTTGCGCTGCGTCAAAACGGACCTGTTCCAGGACGCCCTCGACCTTGGCTTGAGCGCTCTTTCGGGTGTGGATGGAAAGGAAATAGGGATGTTCGCCGACGACGTTGGCCTTGTGCAAGCCGGTGGTCTTTTCCTCCTCGTGAGCGGCGATCAAGAATTCGGCATATGCCGAAAGCAGTGAGCCACGGTACGCTCCCAGGGGGAGATCGGCGTATCGGCGTTCAATATCGTCGGCCTTGGTCCCTTCGTTGAGATCTTGTGTCCCCTCATGTGCATCGGTGTGGCCCGCGTGCATCGCCCCCGCCTCCACGCGCAGGTTCCTGGCTCGCTTGCGCAGCTCGGGGATGAGCTTGGCGACGTTGCCGGCGATTTCCGATTTCCAATCAGCCTCGTTTTGGGCAACGCCAAGATCGCGCTGCTTGGCCCAAAGGTTGAGCCTTGCCGTGCCAATGTCGGGACTGTCGAGGATCGCGAGCACGTCCCCTTTCTTGACCTTTTGGCCGAACGTGACTTCGACCTGGCGCACTACTCCAGAGGCGCGAGGCCGGATCTCGACGCGCCGGTCGATATTGGCGTCGATCCGCCCAGCAACGTCGATGGCCGACGTTAATTCGACCCGTTCCGCGCGTGCCGTCGCGATCTTTGCCGCCTTGAATTTGCCTTCGGGGAGGCTCACACTCGTTGCCATTGCGGCGGGTTCGGAGGGCGGTGGGGCCTTGTCGGCAGCGGCCGTGAGCAGCATACCGTGGTGGAAGATCGTGTCGTGCAGTAACGTCGCCGTTAGGGCAAGCACGAGCCCTGCCCCGAGCGCGATCCACACCCCGGTGTGTGTGGTCGATGATTTTTGAGAGAGGGCCACGGACATGGGAGAAACCTCCTCGCCACCGCGCCGGGGCGAGTCAAGTGATCGTTGAACCTGTTTGGGCCTCGCGAGCGGGACGAACGCGATTTCGTTTCCGTACGGTCACCGCGCTGGGATCCGAGCCGAGAGACCACGCCACGAGCATGTCGACGAGGGGCGCGTCGAGGACGCACCGAAAGGCTCCGACGTGAGCGATCAAGCTTGTGGCGTGCTCAGCACGACCAGCGCTGGTACAGGGACGCCAGCGAAACTCGGGGCGCAAAGGTGGCGCCGAAGGCAAGTGGAGGGTGAGTTGAGGAGGCAAGTAGAGCGGACGCGGGCGCGAGGGGCATCGCGATCGCGAGGGGGCTTTCCGGGCACGAAATGACGAACTTCGACGCCGTTGGAGGCGAAATCCGAGGCGCGTCGCTCTCCCAGCCGCCCATGTCCCAGTCGGCGACA
Source organism: Singulisphaera sp. (assembly GCA_027451445.1). GTDB lineage: Bacteria > Planctomycetota > Planctomycetia > Isosphaerales > Isosphaeraceae > DAIDJG01. Next base: position 1,280 of record DAIDJG010000400.1, on the reverse strand, counting down.
TGCGCGTGCCAGGCGGGACCGTTTTCGTGCTGGGGCAGTTCGGACTGACCCGATACGGGCAGAAACCAGTGCCAGTGGAGGACCGCCACATCCTCCGCCGCCCCCGCCGTGGGATGCCAGCGGAGGAGATGGTCGTGATAACCGCAGACCTCGCCGGGCCCATCGTGATGCCGTATGTTGTGATAGTCAGGCTCCGGCAACGGAGTGTGGACGAGGCTGAGGATCAAGCCCAAGACCCCCAGGCCACGCGCTCCACGTTGTCGAGCCCATCGGCGAAACGGCATGTGCGGCCTCTCTTGGCCCGCGGTGTCGAATCACAACTTCTCAATTATCGCCCGCTCTGGTCGTCCAGGTCAAGGTTGTGAAGGTATGAAGGCGGGGCCACGTGTGAGGCCGAAAGGGGATCGCATGAAAGTGGCGAGAATCGCGATCGTCCGGTTTTTGTGCGTTGTATGAAGTGACGAAAGATTCGAGGATGGTGAGGTTTCTGGTCGAGTGTCAGGATTCTGATGTGGCCTCGTCGCGCCGGCGGATTTTTGATAGGAAAGCTTGTGCCGTTCGCCCCTGAGGGATAGGGCGAAAACGACCCATTCGGGCATGTGAAATTCGGACGCGGCACGCTCTCTGCATGATCGTGGCCCAGGAATTTTGTTCCGATCTCCGCGACAGTTCCTCGTTCGTACGGTCCTCCGCGAGAATGAGGGCATCCGTGTGTCGAACTGCGAGGAATCGGTGGGGTTCCCAGGCGGACCAGAAATTCGGGAACACAATTCCGGCTTGCACCGTAGAGAGAAGCGTCAGGCGTCTAGGAACTCCACGAACTGCTGGCTCCCCCAACCAAGACAGGCCCGGGGGGATTTTTGAGGATCGAGTGAGGAGACAATCACCATGAAGGTCTTGCCGCGTACTTTGCTGTTGGCGGGGGTTGTGACAATTGGGGCGCTCAGCTTCGGGGCCTCGCCAGCGCGTGCTCAAGCGTTTGGCTTCAACTATGCGAGCCCCGGGTTCTCGTTCGGCGTCGGAACCGGCGGCTACGGCTACGGCGTTCCCGTCGCCCCCTATCCGTACGTCGCCCCGGCGCCCGTGGTCGTCGCCCCGGCGCCCGTGATCGTTGCCCCTCGGCCGTATGTGGTGGCCCCTCGGCCGTACATCTACGGCGGATACGGCTACGGCGGATACGGGCCGTATCACCGCTACCGCCGTTGGTAAGATTCGCCACAAGTTGAGATCAAGGACGGGCCGTCCCGCCGCGACACCGCGAGCGGGACGGCCCGTTCGTT
>DAIDJG010000399.1 GCA_027451445.1 Singulisphaera sp. | reverse complement strand
TGTAAAGGCCGGTGGTAGAGTAGACCAAGAGCCGGGATAAAAGAGGGCCGGGTGGCCGGTGCCGTAATCTAGCCTCACTAGGGTGAAGTGGGGCAGAAGGATGTTACGGCAGATGGAACGGAGCACGATTCACTTGTTGACGAAACGGGGAAAGAGCCAGCGGCAGATCGCCAAGGAGCTGGCGATCAGTCGGACGACGGTGGTGCGGGTGCTGGGGGAGCCGGTGGAGCGAGCCCCGGCGCGGCGGAGCCGGTCCTCGCTGGCCGAGCCGTTCGCCGGGCAGATCAAGGAGTGGCTGGAGGCGGGTTTGTCGATCGTCCGGATGACCGAGCTGGCACGGGCGGATGAGGACCATCCGTACGGAGGTGGGCGCTCGGTCTTCAGCGACTACGTGCGGCGGGTGCGCGAGGCGCAGGAACGGGAGAGCACCGACGTTGCGATTCGTTTCGAGGGATTGCCGGGGGAATATCTCCAGGTGGATTGGGGGGAGATTCGCCACTTTCCGTTCACCACCCAGAAGGTGGCCACGCGCTACTTTCTGGCCTGTCGGCCCAAGTACAGTCGGTGGAGCTGGGTGCGCTGGACGGACGACATGCGCCAAGAGACGCTGCTGCGGGGACTGGTGGCGTGTTTTTGTGCCCTGACCTTCGTTCCCTGGGTTCTGACGTTCGATAACATGAAGACGGTCACGAGCGGCCGGGATCCGCAGAATCAGCCGATCTGGACGCCGGCCCTGCTCCATCTGGCGGCGAGCTTCGACTTTCATCCGGACGCCTGTGCCGTGCGTGCCCCGAACCAGAAGGGGAGTGTCGAATCGTTGGTGCGCTGGGTGAAGGGGAACTTTCTGCCGGGGCGGAGCTTCGCGGACGACGCGGACCTCGCCCGCCAGACGACCGAGTGGCTCGTGAGCGTGAACGCTCGGCCGAACGCGGCGACCCACGAGCCGCCGAACCAGCGTCTTTGGGCGGAGGTGGACAAGGGAGGACCGCTTCCGCTTGAGGCGGCCGACTTCGCGTTGCTGGAGAGCGGGCAGGTGACCGACGAATCGGTGGTGCACTTTGCCGGGAATGTCTACTCGGTGCCGCTCGGTCATCGGGGCGTGTCGGTCAGTGTGCGGGTCCATGCCGAGCGGATTCGGATCTTTCACGACACGTGTCTGCTCGCCGACCATCCCCGCGCCGCGGAGGGCGCCCATCGGCGGGTCATTGATCCCCGGCACTTCCAGGAGGCGTTTGCCCAGAAGGGGCGGGCCCAGGTGATGCTCTACCGTCAGGCCCTGCTCGATCTCGATCCGATCGCCCATGTCTACGTCAGCGAGGTGGCGCGGCGGCGGCGGGACAGCCTGCGCGCCGAGATTCTCGGGCTCTATCGGCTCTTCGAGGAAGAGGGGAAAGAACGGCTGATTCGGGCGATGGCGGAGGCCCAGAGGGCGGGGGCCTTCGGAGCCGAATACGTGGGGGCGTTGGTGCGGGAAGCTGACGCTGTTGCGTTGCCCGAGCGGTGCCCAACCTTGGTGGTGCCCGGTGTCCCGCCGCAGGAGGAGGTCGATCGACTGTTGAGCAGTTACGAGGAGTTTGTCGAGGGGGCGCGCACACTGGTCGGGGGGCGAGTCGGATGAGCGAGCAGTTGCGTCGTCTCCTGAGCGAGGTCCACTTGCGTCACGCCGCCGAGGCGCTTACGCCGTGGCTCGATCGCGCCACCGCGGAGGGCCTCAGCCATCACGATTTTCTCTTGGGCTTACTCGAAGACGAGTGGATCGCGCGCGCCGATGCCGACACCCAACGCCGTCTGCTGCGTGCCGCCTTCCCCTTCCGTGCGAGTATCGAGCAGTTCGACTTTCGGGCACGCCCGGAACTCAAGCGCCAGGTCGTGCTCCATTACCTCGACCCGACCTTTCTCAGTCAGGCGGTGTCCCTTGCCTTCATCGGTCCTCCCGGGTTGGGCAAAACGATGCTTGCCGTGGCCATCGCCACCAAGCACGTCCAACTCGGTGCGAGCGCGCGCTTCATCACGGCGCAGAATCTCGCGGGCCAGCTCGGTCGGGCCTCGACGCCGTTGGGCCGACAGCGGGTGATGCGCCCCTTGCTCACCTGCGATGTTCTGATCCTCGACGAGCTCGGCTACCTTCCCCTCGAGCCGGCGTTCGGGCCGGCCCTCTACGAAATCGTCGCCGCACGCTACGAGCAACGCCCCACGCTCATCACGTCGAACAAAAGTCTCACCGAATGGGGCGGCATCGTGCAGGATCCTAGTCTCGCCGCGGCGATCGTCGATCGCGTCTTGCACCATGGCCAGGTCTACTATCTCAAAGGCCCCTCGTGGCGCGTCAAGGGACGCTCCTCCGAGGGACCAACTGAACTTGAGGCGCCGGTGTAGTGGCCTCCTTTTATCCCGGCTCGTGGACCACTTCTGGTCCGGCCTTGACAGACGAACGTCAAGCGGTCGGTAGCGGCGCTGAACTGGAGCAGGCGTAAGCCGGCGAAGTGAGGCACGAGGGCAGCGAGGCGCACGGGGAATATCTCCTGGCAGACAACACGGTTTCGTGATCTGATTCACCAGGAATTCTGCCTGAAATTCACCCATCTCCGCCACCGAAAACGCCCAAGAGCCCGCTCCGGATTGACAAAAGCACTCCGTGCTTGGGGCGGTTCTGGAGGGCGACGACGAAGGCCCGGGCCTGGCTGATCCCGACGTCCGCCAGGCGGGTGCTGTGGTTGTTGTCCTTGAGAAATTGCAGAAAGTACTTGCAGGTCTGCTCGTACCAGCGAGCCGTCTTGGGGCTGTACTCGGCTCGCTTGGCAAGGACGAACTCCTGGATGACGGATTCAATGTCGATTGATTGGGTCACTTGCTTCCACTCTCGCGCACGTTTTGCCACGACCAACCTATTCTTCTCTTTGGCAATTGCCAAAAAAGTGTGTGGTGAGTGTGTGGTCACTGTGACGTCAGTGTGCACTGAGTGTGCAGTGACTGTGCGGTAGGACGGCAGACAAACCGGGACCAGGCAGCGACCCGCTTTGGGGTTAGGGGAAGGTCGATCCGAGGGGCGTTTCAGGCAGC
>DAIDJG010000398.1 GCA_027451445.1 Singulisphaera sp. | reverse complement strand
AGCCGTGGCCATGTCGAAGCGCGAGCGGCTGCCGTCGCGGCGGCTCACCACGATCACGCCGCCCTCTTCCTCGATGGCGGCGACGGGCGAATCGTCTTCGAGAGCCTCCAACTCGGCGAGCGCCCACTTGTAGGCGTCACGCATCCCGTTAACAAAGTACCTAGACGACTTCTCGTGGCCATCGAAGTCGTCGCTCAGCTTCTCATTGAGAAGGGCAGCGGAGAGAAAGATGCGATTCGCCTCCGTCCATATGGACACGTCCCCACTGTCATCCTTCACCACGATCGCGCAGGCTCGCCGGAATCCCTCGTTGTAGCTTTCGAGCGGTCCCCCATGCTCGCCCTCGATCCTCGGGGTGTCGAGCGGTGCGGCGATCTCCTCGCGGAGCATTGCCTTGAGTTCTAGTGCAGTTGTCATTGTGTCTCCTTTGTCCGGTAGCCTGGAAGTCTGCCAGGCTCGCCCGCACCGGTCGCCCGGTACGTGCGGCCCTGGCGGGCCGTTAACTACCAGTAGCGGCCCGGCGTCGCGTCGATTCGGTCGGCGTCAACGGCCCAATTCGCGATGCGCTCACGCTCGCTGGGGTCCATTCGCGCCTCGACGCAGTCAATGTGGCGGCACGTGGCCCGGTCGTGAACCGGCAGCGCAAAGAATGTCGCGCCATAGGTTGCGGCGGAGCCCGCTCCGATCCGGTTCGCCGCGTCCTGGTCATCGGTTTCGGCGATTACCTTGACAATGTGCATCGGGTCCGGATAGGTTCGGCACTCCTCGATCACGACGAATGCCGCCGAAATCCCCCGCAGTGCCTCGACGCTCGCCGCGTCGTGCATCTCGGCGAGTGCGTTAGATGGCGTCGTCACCTTTACAACGTGTATAAATTGGCCGTCTCGCATGTTGTCTCCTCTGTCCGGTACTACGACCACCACCCTACACCACTGTGCACCACTCGTAAAGTCTTCTTAGCGCCTATTTCGCCGCCGCTTATTCTGGGCCCTTATCAGGTCACGGGGCTTCATGCGTCCGCCTCGAAGCTTGCGCTTGATCCGCCGACTCTCGGGGTAGCCGAACCATACCTCGAAGCGCCAGAGAACCCCTGGGCCCCGGTCCACGATGATGACCACCCCGGCCGGTGCCCAGGACTTGCGGGCGTAGAGCTGGGCCTCCTCGACGGTGCGAAAGACTTGGGAGAAGCGCCAGTCCCCTTCGTTGAGCACGCCCGAGGGGATGACCCACGTGAAGTCGCCACCGCTCGCGCCGTAGTCGGTAACGTCGTGGCCTCGCGGGCCGGTGCCGTGGCTCTCGAGCCCCCGCCGTCGTGCGAGTTCGTTGAGCTGGTCGGTGTGGGTGGCGACGTAGCGGGGGAACTTCCAGGGCGCCAGCAGGGCGTCGATGGGACGCTCGGGGGTGTAGGCGTGGCCTCGTTGCTCGGGGGTGAGGCTCGCCCCGTTGCGGTACGCCTCGAGGGCGGCGTCCGGTGAGCCGAAGGCGTGGATCCACCGTCGTCGCGTCGATGGCGCGAGAGCATTCCACTGCTCGACGGTGCGGCCCTGTCCTGCCACGAAACCTCCAATTCAATCCTAAGACAACGAAACCCGGCTCGCCGAAGCGGTCGCCGGGTTTCGTCTAAGTGGCCGGACAGGACACCGAGGCTATTCTAGCGGCTCCGGCCTGCCTTGCGATATGCGATAGCCCACGCCTGCTTGCTCGACTTGCCATGACGGCGCTCGGTCACGTAGTTAGAGCGAAGTACCTTCGCCGAGCGTCCACGCTTGAGAGGCATCAGAGCGATCCAGTCGCCGGGCGCCTCGAATGCGGGAGGCGGTTCTCGAGGTCATCGAGCCGTCGTTCGTGATCGCCGAGCTTCTCGTCTATGCGTCCCATGATCGAGCCCAGGCGATAGAGCGTGCCGAGCAGGGCCAAGGTCAGCGGCGTGAACACCGAGACGGCGACGATGATTCCCGAGTCCATTAGGCCGAGGGAGCCGCGGACTTCTTCGCCTTGTGATCGGCGTAGAGGATGGTGCCGGCTACGGCCGTGAGAACGGAGTTGAGACCGTACGTGCCTCTGACGTGGAAGCTGTGAGTGAAGTCATTGACGATGACCACCCAGCTCCCGACCTTGCGGACGAAGTTCTCGACATCGCCAATGAACTTGACGAGGGCGGGACTCAAAGTGACATTCATAAGGCGCCTTTCTCTAGTGCGGCTACTGCGGTGATAATGCGATCTACGACGGACGTCAGCTCGGCCAGCGCTGTCAGCACGGCGTCCAGCGCATTGGCTGCCGGAACGGGAGTGGTGGCCGGTCCCGACACAACATCTGGCGGAGCGGAGGTCGCCTGCGGTTGCGTTGCGCCATCGATGAGTAATGGCTCGGGACCGGCCGAAGCTAGCGGCGCAGCCTCGGCGGCCGGAGCCCAGATGGCTTTCACCGCGAAGTCTGGCGTCACGAAATCATGTCCCTCTTGGAAGATGTCCAGATCGATGCCGTTGTCATCTCCCCGGTACTGCCAGGCCGTGAAGCCATCGCTCAGCTCCAGCGGGTCGGGCAGAGATGTCGGCCACTCCGCCAGCCACTTGAATCCCCACAGGTCGTTAGCGAGGAAGGCACGCGAGCCATAGGTCCACGGCTTCATGTTGTGGATTCGCGTAGCGACCGCCCAGGCGTGACAGACGTCGAGCGGCGAACTCATCTTCTCGAACTGCGCCTCCTCGACGTCCAGGCAGATCGGCGCACCCTCGGGAACGCCCCACTCCATGGCGTCTCGGACGAGCTTCTCCAGGACGGCGTAGCCGAAGTTGGTCTCCCACCAGGGCTCGTCTTGGGGAGGAACGACGATGGGAAGAAATCCCTCGACGCCGCCGGCCGCCAGCGCTCTGGCCTCGTCCGGCGTCCAGACGTTGTAGGCGTCGCCAGCCACGTAGACGCCCCATATTGTCTTGCCGGTGTACCGAGCGGGATGAGGAAACGCCGAGTCTCCCCCTGGTAGAACGGTCATGGCTGCTCCTTAGTCGCGTCTCATGGGACTATATACCCGCTGCCACCTGGAACACGGGCAAAGTTTGGATGGCCTCCAGTTTGTCGGCGAATCCAGGTCGCCAGGTGTCCTCGTGCATCAGCACCACGTAACAGGACCGAGCGCACAGCTGCATGTAGGCCGGCGTTGCGAGCTTGTTCTGGTCCCAGGTGGCTACCACGTCGTAGTCGGCCGTGGCCCTGACGAGCGCTACCTCGTGCCAGAGCGCCGGGCTCGGCTGGTCCTGGGACGTCGGACCTACGTCCCAGGGAGTGCGCTGGAAGAAATTAGCCCAGGAATTGTAGGTCAGCTCGATCGTGAGCATGGCTCCGGTGTATTGCAGCGCGAGGGCTCGAATGGTCGCGTCCACGTCCTGAGAGAGATCCACGCGACCCCAGGCGAGAACGAGGGGCGCCGGCTGGTGAGCGATGCACCAGCGTAGGAAGCCGTCCACGTACACGCCGACGTCGGGACCGGGAACCTCCCCGAGTGTGGCGAGGTACTGAGCGTAGATGTCGAGCGTGTAGGCATCGCCGGGAGGCCGAAAGCCGACGTGATAGAGAATCTTCTCTATGGTCGAGGCGGCGGCCGTGGCCTTGGCCATCCGCAGATCTTCGAGCGAGGCCACTACGCAGTCTCCGTCTACGTTGTTGCCTTTCCAGCCGTAGCGCCGCAGGCCGCCGGTGAAGTCGAAGGTGATCACGGGCTACATCGCCACGACAGTAGTTCCGCCGAGGGTCACGCTCGTTAGCGTAAGCACTACTGACCAACTTCGCGGCACATTGAGCGTCACAATGTCGTCGCTCCCAACCACCATCGCCACAGCCGAGCCAATGGTGTTCTCCGCGCCGGTGGTCGGCCCCATCGTGAGTGTGTAGGATCCCGCGACCGTTGCGTTGATCTGGAAGTAAACAGTCGAGTTGCTGGCCGCTGACGGAACGAACGCAGTCCCGGATGTGACGGTCGGACTCGTGATCGTTGCGGTGTTCGCCCCCGCCAGAGCGACAACTGTGGAGTACGCGGCCGCTGTTCCTCCCGCCACCGCGACGAACGCGCCGTTGCCGTACGCGACGGAATTCCAACTCTGACTGCTCGGTAACGTACTAGCGGTCCAGGTCACCCCGCCGTTCGTGGAGTACGCGGCCGCTGTAGTCAGTCCTTGCGCCACCGCGACGAACGCGCCGTTGCCGTACGCGACGGAATTCCAATCTGAACTACTGGGTAGCGTGCTAGCGGTCCAGGTCACCCCACCGTTCGTGGAGTACGCGACCGCTGTGGAAGCATACGCCACCGCGACGAACGCGCCGTTGCCGTACGCGACGGAAGTCCAACTCTGACTGCTCGGTAGCGTGCTAGCGGTCCAGGTCACCCCACCGTTCGTGGAGTACGCGGCCGCTGTAGTCAGTCCTTGCGCCACCGCGACGAACGCGCCGTTGCCGTACGCGACGGAAGTCCAACTATGACTGCTCGGTAACGTACTAGCGAAAAACTGGAGAAGATCTACCCCCGTGGCCGCTATGCTCTGCGCCGTCATTCCCGTAACGCGGCCCTTCGCGTCGGTAGTGACGACCGGGTAGTGCGTCGCGTCGCCGACCGTCTCGGCGGTGCCGACCGCGGCGAGCGCCGCGGCCTGACTGCCGCTCCCCGGTCCGGCCGTGACGTCTCCGGTTAGTTGGCTTATTCCTCCGCTACTCGGCTTGAACGGCATGGGGTCTCCTAGTCAGGGACGGTGATCGGGTGACGCGAGTCCGGCAAGTCGGTAGCCGCTCCGCCGACGCCGTAGTTCGTGGAAGCGGTCGGCGTCAGTACCACGATGTAGAGGTGGTTCGGGTGGCGAACGATGAGTTGGCCCGTCGAGTAGTAGCCCACGTTTGGCAGTGTCGCCGCCTGGTCGGCCACGTCGGAGATAGGCGGATTCGATGCGCGGTTGGCGGAGACCACGACGAGGGCCTGACCAGCGACCGTCGATGACCACGAGACGCCGCCGATCGTCACGCGGCGCACCTGCCAGAGCCGCTCGTAAGCGGGACCGCCGAGGTCGATCACCAGTGAGTCGCCCGCAGCGTCGCTCTGCGCCGCACCTCGAAGAGCGACCTCGACCGCTCCGAACTGGTACGCCTCTTCATAGCGGAGCAGGCGCGAGATCCGCTGGGCGAGGCCATCCATTGACGCCTTAAGCCCGACCACTGCGCCGAGAGAAAACTCGCCGAGCTCGATACCACCACTGACTCCGGCCGCAACGGTCATTTCCCGTACCTCACTGTCCTAATAGCCTCGATCATCACCTGGCGCGAGAGATCTTGGATCTGTTCCTCGGTCAGCGGCGGCGGTCCGAATAGCGCGGTGCGCCATCGCCTTACTCGTCGCTTGAAAGCCGCCGTCGTGTCCTCGCGCAGGAGAAGTCTGGCGTAAATCAAGACGGTGACGGCCAGCACGGCGCTCTCCATGATGAGCTTAGCCACCTTGGCGCGGCGCAGCGTCTCGTCGGCGTCCACGTCTATTTCACCGGCGGCGAGGCTCATAGGCGCTATAGTAACGCACATCGCACGAGTACGCGAGGAAAGAAGGCCAAGATGGCAACAGCCAAGCCCGCAGCCAAGCCCGCCGCGGATACCGATACCGCTGGAGCGGCCCCTGCTACCAGTGAGACCGAGACCACGACGGAAAAGACCCCCGACGATCTCACGGAGAAGATCCGCGCAGTGGTCAAAGAGGTTCTCGGCGATCTCTCCCCCAAGGGCGAGGCCAAGACCGAGCCCGATCCCGAGAGCGCCAAGCCGCTGACCGCCCGCGAGGAGGAGACTCGGACTCATAACATCGTCGCCGAGGCCATAGCGGCCTTCAAGGAAGAGCTCGTTGGCCAGAAGTCCGAGAAGCCCCAGCCGGCGCACAAGGAAGCCGAGACGGTTCCGGGATCATCGTCGGTCCGCAAGATCGAGAAGCTGCTCTGGGGTGCGAGGTGAGCCCGCTCATAAAGTTGGCCATCGGCGCCGTCGTGACGGCGGCCGGACTGCTGATCACCTTCGGCGCTGAGCGCCAGCTCATCGCCATGCGCGAGTGCCTCGACTGCGAGGAAGACGGCCCCGAGGCCGGGGCCAAGTCCGATGGTGGCCCATTCCTCGACACCGAGGACGTGGAGGACTACGTAAATAAGGACGCGGACGGGGGCTCCGATGACTGACATGCTGTCCGGCGTTCACGACAGCCTCGACGAGATGACCTCGAGCCTCGAGGTGACCCCTCGCCCGGCGGTGCCAGCCCCGGCCGCCACGACCTGTCACTTCTGCTCGGCGACCTTCGACGGCCCGGCCCGCTGGTTCGCTCGCGGGCGCCACGAGAAGGACAAGCACCACGAGCAATGGACGGCCGCCAAGGCGGGAACCAAGGCCCCGGCGAAGCGGCGCCCGGCTGGTACGCCCAAGGCCCCGGCCAAGCCCAAGGCTCCCGTCACTGGTAAGACGGTCAAGCGCCGCATCCCAGCCGCCGAGTCGATGGCCCGCAACCTCGGCCGCGTGGCCAAGATGATCTCGCGGGTCGACGGTCCCCTCGGCAATGCCCTGTCGTTCTCCTCGGCCGCGACCGGCGCAGCGGTGGACGAGCTCGTGGCCGATACGTTCGTTGACCGCATGGTGATCCAGCGCTTCGCTGGGGCAGCCGACAAGTGGGAGCGCTTCGGCGGGGTCGTGGCCTTCCCCATCCTCGTCGCGGTCATCTCGCGTAACCCGGCGCTCTTCACGGTCCTCGAGGACGACCTACGCGAGTCCACCCTTGACGTGATCATTGCGTCAATCCCGACCTTCGAGAAGCAGAAGGCCAAGGAGAAGAAGGCCGTCGACGCGCTGCGCCGGCTCGGCCAGGTCGATGAGCGTTACGCCAGCACCGACGATCCCATTGGTCTGATCCTGCGCGATATCTTCGGGACGTTCAGTCCGCACGGCGGAGCCCCCGAGGGTGAGACGGTGTACGGTGGCGAGGCCCAGTGAGTTTGAGGCGTTGCAGTGGCGCCGCTTCCTCGCCCGGATGTCAACGGACTGGAAGCCCGGCGAGCACTGGGCGCTGATCGTTCCAACCGGCGGCGGCAAGACCACCTTCGCCGGGGGCCTGGCCCAGACACGTAAATATGTCCTCGCCCTCGACGTGAAGGGTGGCGACGCCACGCTGCGCCGGCTTGGCTGGGAGCGCCTGACCAAGTGGCCCCCCTCGCACTCCGAGCGCCAGGAGATCGCAGACGGTCACCCCTTTCGCCGCGTGGTGGGAGGCACCGGCCGCAGCGAGATCGACCGGCTCAAGCGCTACGACCTCTGCAAGCGCGTGCTCAAGTCCGTGCAGGAGGAGGGCGGCTGGACCGTCGTGGGGACCGACCTCAAGATTCTCACCCACCCCAAGTTCGGCGGGCTCTGGGACGAGATAGAAGAATTGACACTGCTCGCCCGCGAGGCCGGGGTCTCGATGATCACCGACATGCAGCGCGTGTCGGGCCAGCCCCGAGAGTCAACCGACCAGGCGACCTGGCTCGGCATCGGCTACACCCGCGACGTCGACGCCGTGAACCGCCTCGGTGAGATGATGGGCCGCAGTCGTGCCGAGATGCGCGGCGCCATCTCCGCGCTCGGTGACCTGCCCTACGGGTTCCTGGTCGTGAACCGCGACCCGCGCAGTCCCATCCTCGTGACTCGCCCCGAGAAGCTGTGACCTCACTCGCCTATCTATGCGCCCGCTATCCATTGATGGGTGGGGAATACTACCGAGCCACTCGACCCGCCGCGCTGGCCGCGTGGAAGTTCGGCTGGACGACGGCGGCCTGCACCAAGATGGCCACCTTCGAGGACAACGACGGCGGACCGCTGAGTTTCGTCACGACGACCGGCGGGGTCATCACGCCCGAGATAATCGTGCTGCGCCCGGTGCGTGAGTGGCGCCAACACTGGACCGACCAGGCCCACGCCAACGGCCAACTCGTGATCGCCGACCTGGACGACGACCTCTGGATGCACGAGAAGTACGAAGAGCTCTCGGTGACCCAGCCCGACTTCTACAACGAATGGTTCTGGAACGCGGATGGCGTGATCGTCTCGACTCGCCACCTGGCGGCCCGGCTGCGCGACATGGGACACCGCTCGCCCATCGTGGTGGCACCCAACTGCTACGACCCATTCGGCCTCAACTCGAGCCCGCGGCCGGGCAACGTCATCGGGACGCGGCTCTGGCTCGGTGGTCGGATGGAGGCGGACCTCGAGCTCTACGACCGGCTCATGCTCCCGCTGCTCGAGGACCTCGACCTCCAATTCATGCATGTTGGGGCCGACGTGGACCAGGGCCGCTTCGTAGACCGCGGCTGGCCTGAGGATCGTCTTATCGAGCGGCGCTCGGTCCTCATCCCCCAGCTCGGCGACGCCCTGGCCGGTCTCAACATCGGCGCGATCTGCATGGCCGACCATCCCTACAACGACGCCAAGACCGAGACCCACGCAGTCGAGCTCGCCTCCATCGGCGTTCCCCTCGTCGCGGCCTCGACGCACCGGCTCTACCGCAACGTACCCGGTCGGGTCGATCCCGCCGTCGATGATGTCCGCGAACGGGTGCGTCAACTGCTCGAGCCCTACACGTGGCTGAAAGAGAGCGACCGGTCCCGGCGCTGGGCTCGATCCCTCTCGCTGAAATCAGAAAGTCGCCACCTTGAGTCCTTGCTTCGCATCGTGAATGTGCTAACATCGCGACGAGCCCGCTACGAGGTTGGTCCTTAGCGGGCTCCAACCTCGTAGCGGGACTCTTGTTAGAGAAAGGGTCCGATGAACAAGCGACAATTTGACCTCAGTGTCGGTGTGTTCGTCGGGGCATACGCGGCGATGACCGGCTTCCGGCTCTGGGCTGGGCGGTATCTCATCGAGGGTAAGCCGAAGGGCATCCTTCACACAACGGCTGAGGTCGTGAAAGCGGTCACGGGATAATGCCAACCACCACAACGGCCACGGTCGCCACACCCCAACAGCCTCAGACCACTGTTGAGCCCACGGGCGGCCCGTTCATCCGTCACTCGGAGCCGGGCAAGGCCCGGATCTACGACCTGACAAATCAGGCCTTCACCGGTCTGATCAACAACCCCCTCGTAGCCATCCCTGGCTACGCCTCCAAGTTCCGACTGCGAGTCGTCGCCTCGGGTGGTGCGAACGGCAACTCGACCGCCGTGGCGGCCGCCGCCGACGCCCCCGAGTCGGCCGTGCAGCTCTTCACGCTCTGGGACGCGCTGGGCACGCCCATCGTGTCGGGGCCGGGCTTCGAGACCCTGCGCCTGATCCCGATGTTCTCGGGCGGCTTCGGTCTGCAGGGCTCGGCCGACACCCACGGCCTACCGTCCTTCTCGGCAGTGGCCACGGGAACGACGGGAACCGGTGACTTCACCTTCAACACTGCGATCCCGCTCGAGTTCGCCAAGGGCTACGGAGTCCTCGGCATGGCGGACGGCGATGTCCTTCCCAAGATCCAGATCCAGCTCGCGGGTGCGGCGTCGGTCTACACGACCCAGCCGCCGACCCTGCCGACGCTGGAAGTCCGCCTCAACGCCGATTATTACTGGCTCAGCCAGGGACAGGACGTCTCGCCCCCAGGGCTCGGCTCGACCCGTCAGTGGTTCCTCCAGCAGGGCAACCCCCAGCCGGCGAGCAACACGACCCAGACGGTCACCATCCCGCGTCAGGGCGGCTGGCTGGACACCATCATTCTGGTGCTGCGTGACTCCACGGGCGCCCGAGTCGATGCGTGGCCGAGCATCTTCCGCTTCAACCTCGACGGCATCGGCGAGATCTCCACGAACCTCGACGAGATCTACGACGACATGGCGGTCGCCTTTGGCGTCGGTCTGCAATCGCCGTTCCCCGCTCGTCCGACCGGTGTCATCGCGCTGTCGCGCAAGACCTCGCTCGGTCAGCAGGTGCTCGGTCTGCTCGACACCTACGAGGTGGCGCTGTCCACCTCCCCGGGCACCTCGATGACCATCGAGGGTGCGCCGTGGGGTACGGGAGGCACGGGGCCGTATACGCTAAACGCTGTTCTCGGTCAGGTCATCCCCTCGGGCGCTTTGATCCAGGGACTTCAGGACTTCAACTAAAATGGGCGTCCTGAACCTCGGCGTCGGCGGCGGCCTCGGCCTGGGCACGTCTCTGAGGCAGCCGCCGGCGACCATCGCCCAGACTGCCTACGGTGCCCAGCAGTCCCCGACCGATGCATACACGGGGGGCCTGCAATCCTGGCACCTCGCCGTAGCCGTCCCGGTGGCGGCCCTAGCATGGCTGGCGTTCCTGCGCTGGTCTCTCCCGAAATAAGAAAGGCAACCCATGAAGCGACACCCCTTCGCCACCGGATTCGTGTCCGGCATGATCGGCGTCTGGATCTACCACCACTTCGTCAAGCCCCTTCCGGGCGGCGGAGCCACGGGCATCTTCTCCGGCAAGGGCTGAGATGGTCGCCGTTAGCGGCGGCCTGATCTTCATCGGCTATCAGCTGATGGTCTACGGACTGTCCCAGGTCCGCGGAGACAATGCTGGATTCTTCGACATCCTCTGGCCAGGCCGTTACAAGGGACCATCTCCGGACGCATTCGGAGGCATTACGTACACGCCCGGCAAGGGACTGAGCGACATCGCCGGCGGCGGCACAATCGGTCCGCCGCCGGCGGCCGTTCCTCCCCAGACTCTCGGCACCAAGAAGCGATCGGGTGCGGGTCTCGGTTCGCCCGGAATGCCGGTGATCAAGTAGTGGGCGGGATCCTGCTCGCGTGGCTCACGGAGGCCGGTCTCATCACCTGGCGAGACCTCACGGGCAAGGCTCCCGGCCATACGATCGCGGGATTCCCACTGCCAGCCGACTACCTGGCCACCTTCGTCGTATTCGGTACTCTTGGCATGGTTCCCAAGAGTAACGTCGGCGCATCCCGAGCGGCCACGCTGGCGGCGTGGGCCTTCGTGCTGGCCACCTACATGAATGCGCTTCCCACCGTCCTCAACCCGAGCGGCACTCCTCGTGCCACCGGTACGGCGGCGAATCCAACTTCTCGAGCGACGAAACCTCCCTCGGCCGCCTCGAGCTCGACTACAATGGGGGGCTAGGAGGCATCATGCGAGTATCGGGTTTCTGGTCAGCCGTCGGTCTCATCATCGCGGGTCTCATCATCGGCGATCTGGTCCTGCACCCTACGGGCACCGCCACTGCCTTCAACGGCATTACCAAGCTCTCGGGCAACACGGGCAACCAGCTCCTCGGTAGTCCCGTCGCCGGTGCGAAAGGCTAAGTCATGGCAGTATCGGTCCGCATATCGTCTAAGGGAATGCCTCGCCGGGCTGTTCCTGCGGCATTCACGCTGGCCTCTACGCCGATGCGAGCTACGGGCAATCTGTCCCAGCGCATTACCGCCGTCTACGGCACCGCGCCGATAAACACGCCCGGACCACCTACGGCGATGGCCATTCCGCCCGGACCTACTTCGGGACACTCGGGCGCGGTTCCCAAGATGTTCCCCACCTGGTCGATCATCCGTGCATCGCTGCCTCGCGTGCTGCCGTGGGCGGGTGGCATCGCTCACGGAATCCCTGGCGTGACCTACACGCTCGCCGAACCGAACCAACCGCAAGATGCAGTCGTCAAACCCGCCCTTCGCGTCCGCACCGGAGCGAACCAGGCTCGCGTCACGACTACGCCGAAGCCGACCTTTAGATGGGTGCGCCAAGGTGGCTGAGACGACCGACACCAAGCCCGAAGCGAGCAAGAGCTCGAAGGGATCCTTTCTCAAGAAGAAGGTCGCCGGAGTACCGATGCCGATAGTCCTGCTCGGCGGCGGCGTCGTGGCCTACCTCGTCTACCGTCATTTCCACTCCAACTCGTCGGCGTCGACGTCCTCGACTGCCACCCCCACTGCCTCGAGCGGCACGGCGCCGGCGAACGGACTCTCGGGAGGCGCCAACGGCCTGTCAGGCGGAGCGAACGGACTCTCGGGAGGCGCCAACGGCCTGTCCGGTGGTGGCGCTGCCAATGGCCTGTCGGGTGGATCGGGATCTGGCTACACGCCGACCTTCCCGTGGTCTCCCACCGGCACCAAGGCGACGACCAAGGCCAAGAGCACGCTCAAGCCAATCGGGAAGAAGGTCCTCAAGATCGGAGGCCAGAGTTTCTCCACCGTTTCGGGATTCGTCCAGGGTGGTAACACCTACTACGGTGTGAACAATCCCGCCGAGGCTAAGCGACTCGAGCAGCTCGGCGTCAGGCTGGTTCACAATCCCAATGACCCCAACTCGACGGCGCTCTTCATCTTCAAGCCCAAAGGGGCCACGGCCGTTCCGGTGTCTCATCCGCGAAGTGGTCCCTCAAGTCCGGTGGCGACTGGAACGACAAGCAGCACGGGAGCTGACTACGCGGGTACCGGCGCCACCGGATCACGCGGGACTCCCTCGCAGATCCGAGCCGCCAACGAACGCCGCGCCGCTAACGTCAAGGCCGCCAATCAACGCATGGCGGCCAACCGGAAGCGTGCCGCCGCGCAGCATAAGCTACCAGTGGCGACCATCGCCAATCGGAGGTCAGGTAAGCCGTGACGTTCGCACCTATTGACGAAGAGCGCTGGAACCAGGGACTCGGCACCGAGCGGCACCACCCCTGGTCGAGCCAAGACCTCGCGCCTAAGCCGGTTGACGGCGTGGACGGAATCGGCGGATCCGTGGCGATCATCTCCATGCACTCGCCCGATGGCGGCATGACCTATGAGCAATGTGAGCCGGTCGGCGACAAGTGGCATCGCCACACGGCTAGCGCTCCCATTCCCGACATTGTGAGGCCAGCGTGATCACTCGTCCTATGAACTTCGTTCCCGATGCGCCAGCGCTCGGCCACTCCGACGCGACACTGACGCCGCTTCCCTACCAGCACAGCGCCGGCGTCCGCGGCGGTTATCCGGCGCCGATTCGGCGCACCAAGAGCTACGCATTCGCGCCTCGGCCTCTACCGCCGGTTAACAAGGTCCAGGGTCCGCCTCGGCTCTACGGGTAGGCGACGATGGCCGGCGAGATGACAGGTCTCAACTCCCGTACTAACCGAGGAGTCCAGGGCCTCGGCTTCGCGTCTGGCGTCTATCTCGCCTACGACGCCATGAGCACGCTCAACTCATCGCCGTGGACTCACGAGACATTCGGCGGCCAGCCCGGCAAGGCCGAGTCGGCGCAGCACTACGTCCGCCTGGCTCTAGTGCGCTCGACTGCTCTCGCCTTACTGACCTCGTGGCTCATGGGCTCGATAACTCCCGTACTCGGCTCGACGGTCGCTAATGCGGACCTCTACTACATTTACTGGAAGGCCAAGGAGAAGGCCACCGCGGGGGGCCACTGATGAGCGGGAACCCGGTCACGAGTCGGATGCGTCCCAAGACCTCGGGATCGTACCTCGCGGCATCCGCCGCCTGGCGAGCTGGATTCCGCGGCTGGCCTCTCGTCATAATGACCGCGATAGCCGGCCAGCAGTCGGGATGGAATCCGACCTCTCTCAACAACAACCCATCGACCGGCGACTACTCGGTCGGACTCTGGCAGATCAACTACTTCGGCAACCTCCTCAACTCACGGACTCAGCAGTATGGACCGCCGTCGTCGCTCATCTCTAACCCGCAGGACCAGGCCAACGCGGCCTACCAGCTGGCCGGAGGGAACGAGCTCGTCGGCCTGAGTAACTGGGCTCTCGCCGCCTCGCCGCGATCGGGAAGCATTCCCACGCCAGAGTCGGGCGGGGCGTCGATTGCTCCCTTCATCCCTGAAGCAATGTCGGCTGCTTCCGAGGTCGGCACCTTCGGTCCGGCCAGCGCCAGCCAGATCGCCCAGGCGTCGGCATGGCCAGGATCGACGCCCCTCGGGAGCGCTATCAACAACACGGGCGGCACGAAGCTCAATCCCAAGGCCCAGGCCATAATCGATGCCGCAGTATCGGCTCCAGGATGCTCGAAAAAGCCTCCTATCTTCAAGACGGGAGGAGTCCTCGGAGTTGGTTCCTTCCAGATAACGGCCTGTCAAGCCAAGGCGATAACGGGCGGATTCATGGTCGTGTCGGGGGGCCTGTTCCTGTTGATTGGTATGGCCTCTCTCATCGTCGGGTCGTTTGGCGGGCGCAGCAGTGGAGCTGCCGCGATCGCTCCGGTCATCCTCGTCGCTCGAGCCGGAGGCCGAGGAGTCCGCGCCGTCAGACCACGGCGCCGAGCGCCGGGCTCGGGAGGAAACGAAGAGAGCTCAGAATCGGTAAGTGAGCCAGCGGAGGAGGCAGCGTAATGGGAGCAGGTTCGGTACTACTCAATCAGACGGCACAGGGGGAGGGAAACGCCACCGGCGGAGCAGAGATATCCTTCTCCGCGCCAAGAATGACGCGAGTGTGGCAAGGGACCGTCTCGGTCACGAATGCGCCGGCGGGAACGGCCTTCACCGTCAGTGTCGGCGGTCAGCCGGCTGGGGTACTCTACGCGCCCGGTCCGTTCGGTCCGATACAGATCCAGTCCGGCCTCGCGTTGCAGCTCGCCGCCTCGACCGGGCTTACTCAAGGGACGTTCTACCAGGCAATTCTCCTTGGGGTCGATGACCCAATCGAGAACCCCACGCCCTACACCGGGCCAACGGCGGTCACGTCGATTACATTGGGGGGACCCTAGCTCTGGTGGCTATAAATCTCTAACCGGGACGGGACAGACCACCACCCCTGGGGACCTGACTCAGGCGGGGGGGCTAGAGGTTGCGCCACCGCTAGGAAACACCAACGGATTCGTCGTCTACGACCAAAGCAACAACGGCACTACTATTGAGACGACGATATCGGGGATCGATATACATGCCTTCGACGCGTCCAGCGGAAACGTGTTAGTCATCGCCGAGGTACAGCTCCTTCTCGAAGGACATGGGGAGGTGCTTATCATCGGCCCCGAAGGAACTATTACTCTCAACTCGAACGGGACGACGGTAGGCGGCACCCTCCTCGGCTTCTTCAATGCGACCCCAGTCGGCCCCCAAGCATCCGGCGGCACCCTCGCAGGTGTCATCGCCGGCCTAGTCGCTCTCG
>DAIDJG010000397.1 GCA_027451445.1 Singulisphaera sp. | reverse complement strand
GGCTCGATCTCGGGCAGTGGCTCTGGCCTTACATCCGGCAGCGGTTCGACAAGCGGCTCTGGGTCAACGTCGGGCAGTGGTTCGACGAGCGGTTCCGGCTCGATCTCGGGGAGCGGTTCGAGTAGTGGGTCTGGTTCGATCTCAGGCAGTGGCTCTGGCTCGATCTCGGGCAGCGGCTCCGGCTTTACGTCGGGGAGCGGTTCAACGAGCGGTTCTGGGTCAACGTTGGGCAGTGGATCGACGAGCGGCCCGGGCTCGATTTCAGGCAGCGTTTCCGGCTTTACGTCGGGCAGCGGTTCGCCGAGCGGCTCAGGCTCAACGTCCGTCGCAGCCGCGGCGACCGGACCAACCGTCACCAGTCTGGAGCGGTTCGGCTACCACGAGCAGCCGACGATCTTCGTCCTGACGTTCAACCAAGCTCTGAATTCAATCTCCGCACAGGATCTAAGCAACTACACGCTCGTCCCTCTCGTGCACGGGAGGCCGGGCAGGCCGATCGCCTTGTCGTCGGCTGTCTACGATTCCGTCACGGACACCGTGACGCTGACACCAGTGAGGAATGTGTATCTTTACCGGCACTATGAGCTGATCGTCAACGGCGCGGCCCCCTCAGGGCTGACCGACGCCTCGGGCAACTTCCTCGCCGGCGCAAACGGGCAGCCGGGGACGAATTTCGTTCAGCAATTTGGTCCCGAGATCCTCGCTGGGCCGAACATCCCCAGCGGCACATCGGCGCAGATTGCTCACCGAATCATCAGGCATTGGATGCGTACCGGCGGCAGGTGATGCCGCGAACCGCAGCGCGGCATGACGGTTACGCGTGCTCCGGTCGAACAACATCGGCAGGTCGCTCGGCGCGGGTCTCACGACCCCGCCGCGGCCGGCTCGCGCGAATCGCTTTTCAGGAAATCGACACAGCACGGCCCGCCTCACGCGGAGACGCGGCAGGTCGCGGCCAACCGGCCCCGCCGTCTCGTAGGCCATCCGCGCGCCGGCGTTGCCGGCATCGGCATGGAGAGCGCCTGGATTCTGGCCAGGCATAAAATCGACGCTGGAGTGCACAGCGCTGTGAGGGAGGGTGCGTGCCCGAAGATTCACCCGCCGCGCACCGCCGCACGCCAGCACGCTTGGAGCCATAGAGCCTCCTCAGCCCCCAGTACCAGGTCGAAGACCATTCCATTCTCCACCGTGTAGACCGTGTTCCAATCCGCGTCCCCACCCCGAAGCTCGGCTTTGCGGGATTTTCGGTGATAAGTGAAGATCCACTGCTCGCGATACGGATTCTCGAAGTATCCGATGTAGAGGTCGGGGTCGTCATTGTTGACGATCGGCGGATCACCGCATCCGGCGACGTGTCGATTGTGAATCCGAAGGAGAGGCTCGGACATAGTAACCTCCGTCCAGGCTCAGCAGCGTTCTCGACCTTAACGCTCAGCAATCACGTGGTCGGGTCGATTCCACAGGTCTCCCGGGTTTAATGCCCGGGCTTGCGATTTTCCACGGCCACGCCGAGTATGTCGACATGGCCGTTGGACTGGGTCGTGAAATCGAACTTGGCGTGAAGCCGGGGTGGAGTAAGGCAGCACGACGGGGCAGCTCATCGCACTTGGCGCGACTGGGAGCGTTGCGAGGTCGAATATCCAAGCGTCGAGGCGTCGCTCGCATCCTTGGTTCCGTCGCGCTCGTGATCATCGGCGTGTGGTGAAGCGTTCGCAAACGGCAAAGGGAAACGGTAATGAGCCTGCACGTGGATCGGCTGCCACGACCCTATGATTACCGTGGGCTGATTGAAGCGTATGTTTACACGCAACGGAGCGACTTCGTTCATCCCGATTTCGGACGTTACTACGCCGGACTACTCACGAGTTTGGAGCGGCTCTTCGGCATCCGTTTGGCACAAGACGAACTCTCGTTTCACCAAAAGGCGTTGTGGTCCTTGTTTGAGGACACGGTGCGATCGCTGCTTCAGATCACCACGCCGTGGGATGGATACCTGGAAGCAGGCCTCTTGCACAAGAGATTGGAAGCGAGCGGGGAGCCTGGCCAAGTGGTCTACCGCGCCAGTGCCGCCATCGCGAATGCGGCCAAGGCGAGCAAGGCGGCCCACCGTGAGATGCTGTCCGCGCTGTTCATCGCGATCTTCGGTGAGTGCGCGCGGGTTGTCACCTCTGAGGAGTTGCGGGCGTCGGGCTTTGACGACTCACGAGAGCTGGACATCGGAGACTACTCGGAGTACTTCTGAGATCAGCCAATCCGACGATGCGGTCAAGGAACGGAACACTAAGGCGGAGAAGTCGCCGATGCGGTACATCATCGTGGACCTGGAAGCAACCTGTTGGGAAGCGGTCCGCGATTACGAGCGGATGGAAACGATCGAGATCGGTGCGGTAGAACTCCTTTCGGCCGACGCCTTGCCGTACCGCGAATTCGACCGGTTCGTCCGGCCCATCGTGGAGCCGGAACTGAGCGACTTTTGTCGGCGGCTCACGACCATCCGCCAGCGGGACGTCGAACGCGCGGACGACTTCCGGACGGTGTTCGCTGAGTTCGTCACGTGGATCGGTGACACGCCGTTTTTCCTCTGCTCTTGGGGCGAATACGACCTGACGCAGTTCCGCATCGATTGCAAACGACATGGCTTCACTTTGCCGGCGTCTTTCGAGCAACACCTGAACCTCAAGAAGGAATTCGGCCGACTCTTCGGCGTCAAGGCGAGTGGCATGGAGCAGGCTCTCACCCGGCTTGGGCTGCGGTTAGAGGGAACACATCATCGAGGGATCGATGACGCCCGGAACATCGCCAGGCTGGCGAACCTCATCCTTCCCTCCTGGGAGGCGAACAACCGTCAAAAGCGTGATCGGGATTCTGGTCGGGCATGACGTCAGGGTAAAGCACGAGGCTTGCGTCCATAGTCCACCCCGCGATGCCTCCAAAGCGAGAATGGAAGTCGCTCACGAGCGGCAATGATCGCAGTGACCACAGTCAGCCGCGATCTCGGCGCTGCCGAAATACTCGGTCATGTGCCGCCAGCGGCAGGTTCGCAACTCGGCGTACGCGAGCATCTGCTGCTGTTTGAGACGGTCGAGTTCGTCGCGCTCGCGGTAGGTGCGGGCCATGCGCTCGAGGTCGTCGGTGGTCGTCTCGCGGTGGAGCAGCGCCAGGCGGCCGTGCGCTTCGCGGAGGATCGCGCGCTGTTTGAAGAGGCTCGCGATCAGCCTGAGCCGTGTCTTGCCCACCGGACAAATCGCCGCCCAGTCGGCGAATGTGCAATCCTCCTGGCCTTCGGTCGCCCGGACGAGAGCATGGTGCGCATTGATCAGATCTTCGCCCGACGGATACCGGCCGGCCTGGAAGAAGCTGTGCAGGCGCTTGTCCGAGGGGTCGAACAACAGGGTGCACCACGACGGCAGACCGTCGCGCCCAGCGCGGCCGACTTCCTGGTAATACGCTTCCAGAGTCCCGGGAACGTGATGATGGATCACGAACCGGATGTCCGGCTTATCGATCCCCATGCCGAACGCGTTCGTGGCCACCATCGCCTTGACGGCCCCTCGCATGAACAGATCCTGGTTCCCGTGCCGTTCCGAGGCCTTGAGCTTGCCGTGGTACGACGCCACTTCCAAACCTTGCGCACGGAGGAACGCCGTCAAGTCGTTGACCGCCTTGACCGTGGCGGTGTAGACCAGGCCGGTCCCCTCGGTGGCTCGAAGCAGCCGGAGGAGCTGCGCACGCTTTTCCGACTCACCGTCCGTGGTCAACGCGTCGAGCGTCAGGTTGGGCCGATAGACACCGGTGTGGACGACCTCGGCGTCGGGGAGCCGGAGTTGCCGGCGGATGTCGTCGAGGACGTCGGGGGTCGCGGTGGCGGTGAGGGCCAGGACGGGAGGCCGACCCAGAGCGTCGATGGTCTCGCCGAGCGTCAGAAATTGGGGGCGGAAGTCATGGCCCCACTGGCTCACGCAGTGGGCCTCGTCGATCACGAAGAGATCAATGAGCATGTTGGAAAGCAAGGCGCGAAACTCAGGGTCGGCCAGGCGCTCGGGTGTCGTGTAAATGAACTCCTTGCGGTTCGCCGCGATGGCCTCCAGAGCCTCGCGCTCCTCGCGGGCCGACAGCGTGCTATTGACCGCCACCGCGTCGATCCCTTTTTCCACGAGCGCTTCTGCCTGGTCCTTCATGAGCGCGATCAAAGGGCTGACGACGAGGGTCGTCCCCTCCAACGCGAGCGCGGGGAGCTGAAAGCAGAGGCTCTTGCCTGAGCCGGTCGGCATCACCACTACCGTATCCCGACCCTCCATCGCCGCCTGGACGACCTGTTCTTGCCCTGGTCGGAAGCGTCGAAATCCGAAATGCTCGCGGAGTTTTCGTGTCAAGCTGGCTCGATCGGTCAGCGTGGCGAATCCCATCGGCGGTCTCCAGGGCGCGTACGCGTCGCTTTTTGGGATTCACGAGGGCCTCGTGAACCCGTCAAGGATAGGGGAAAACTCAATTCTTCGCACGGCCCTGTTACGGGCCGTAGCAAATGCTGGACCACGGAAGAACCCGTGGGCCGGCAAGGGATTCCTGGTGTCCCGTTCGCGCACCTTCGGCAGGACCATAGGCTCCAGACTCCTTCGAACGGACCGCTTCGGGTGCGAGCAGGAAACGGCCATGGCCGGCCGACCGGCCGTTTACGCTTGACGCCTTATACGCTTGAGGGTACACCGCTGGCCGACGTGAAGGACGAAATCTCGGGGCGGTTCCTCTCGTGAACGCGTGTTCCCTGCTCGAATGCAGGAAAGGATTTCCCATGCACCGACGGAACTGGATGGAAGCGGTCGCGTTGCTCTGCCTGGTACCGGCCGTCAGCCACGGCCAGAACAGGGAGGGGCGGAAGGCACGACGAACGATCAACGAAGTGCTCTCCGAGTTCGGAGAGGAGAACAAAGGCTATCAGCGGGAAATCAAATACTTCGAGCATGTCGTCGCGATCCGTCCGTTGGTCGATCTGCACGCGAAGTTGATCGGTCAAGTTGCTGAGATGCGTAAACTCGAGACCGCTGGACCCGGCTCCGGGCCTGCGATCCTGGAACTCGCGCGGGAAATGCACCGGACGGCCGGCGAACTCGACGTCGCGACGACCAGGTTCGAGAAGCGCGCCGAGGCGGTTTCCAGCCGGAAAGATCGCGAAGTCGCCGAGCGGATGAAGCACCACACGGATAAAATGGTGACCGTCCTTAAAGAGTTGATCACGATGTTCCGTTGACACCGCCGAAACGCTCCCGTCGGGTGTCCTTCAAACGACTTGGG
>DAIDJG010000396.1 GCA_027451445.1 Singulisphaera sp. | reverse complement strand
GTCCCGCATCTGTCGGGCGGAGGGGATTGCGTTCCGTTCGAGTTGACGGACGACGGCGCGGCTCAGGGTGTACTCGCGGAGGGCATGGGTGACTTCCGACGCCACCTCGCGCTCACGGACATTCAGTTCCATCCGCGTCTGGTCGACGTTGAGGTGGGCGCGTTGAATGCCCCCTTGGTTCCGATTGGAGATGGGCACGGGGATGCTGGCGCCGATCGCGTACGATGTCGAACTTTTCGTGCCTGTCGGCTGATTATTCTGGAACGTGTAGGGCTGGAACAGCAAATAGATGTCACCGAACCGGTAGGCGCGGGCGACCTGGACGTCAGACTGGGCCCGGGCGAGTCCCAGGCGGTGCGCGATCAGGTCGGGCCGGTTTTCGAGCGCGATTCGAATCAGTACATCGACGGCGGGCGGCTCCGGCGCCACGTCCGCGATCACGCCGCGCACGTCGAGCGAGTCGGCTTGTTCGGGAGGAAGGTTGAGCAGGTTACCCAGGACTCGACGCGTGCGCTGAAGAGTCTCGCGATTTTGGAGCAGACCGAGCGCGGCCTCCTCGCGCAGGGCCTGCATCCGGCTCACATCCACGCGCGTCGCGTTGGACTTCTTGAACAGCATTTCGGTGGCGGCAAGCACGCGATCGATCCCCTTGACGCTCGCCTCGGCGTAGCGGATCGTCTCACGTGCGGCGAGGACGTCGACGAAGGCCGTGTACAGGTTGTCAACCTGAATACGGACGGCATCCTGGTACTGGGCTTCGAGAATTCGCTCCGTCTGCTCGGCGGCCTCGGTGCGCGCTTGCCGCTTATGGGAGACATCGAGGGGATACGAAATATTGACGTCGTACTGAGTCTGACCGCCCGGTCGGTCCTTGGTGTACCGGCCGTATGGGACGAGTTGTCCGTCCGCGTAAAAGATCGGGTTTGCGCGAAGGCTCGCGGTCAGGGTGTCGGCATTGGCCGAGGGGATGTTGATCGCCTTTGCCCGTAGATCGAGGTTCTCCTGGACGAGTCGGTCGATGGCTGCATCAAGAGTGAGTCCATCGGCCGGGCCCTCGGTCTCGGCTGCGTCGGGAAGTTCGAGCACGCCATAGAGGGGCACTTGCATGACGGCAAGCCGAGCCGGAGCGGTGATGCCTTGGGTGATCGGCGCAGTGGTTTGCGAGGTGAGGAGCGACGAAGGCAAGTGAGGGGTGGATGGCCCCGGGCGGCCGCTCAGGATCATGGCTCCCGCCCCGGGTACATTGCCGAAGGGGCTGGCACCTGCGCCCGGGGTGGGCCCCAGACTCGACGCCATGGAACCTGGTTCGTGCATGCGGGGATCGATCGTCGGCGCCTGGCCTGAGCTGGGGCGTGGTGCCAGGCCCCACGCCAGCAGCACGAAACCGAGAACAGTCACTCGACGCGCGAACGTCACGACACCCCTCCTGGGTCCTGTGCCGAGTCCACTCGGCCTCGGCGCGTAACAAGGCGCACGCCGGTTCCTTTAGGATCGGACGGGGACCGCTCGAAGCTGAAGCGATCCCCGCGTGCCCAGGTTTTCACTGTCGGGCGGTGGCAAGTTGTGCGACACTCGGCGAGGCGTCAAACGGCTCGCGCTCCGGTTGTACGAGCGAATTGTCATGCACCAGCGTGCCTTGCGTCCCAACGAAATAGCTCTGGCTGCTGGCAACTTCCAGGTTGAAGACCGGGAGGACCGCGAACGATGCGACCTTGGCGACTTTGACGATACCGCCAAGTGTACGGATCGGATCGCCCGGTTTGAGCTCACGAGCCATGACCCACCCGTGCCCCGCCTTCCAGAACCGGTGGATACCCGTGACGACGATGGTCTCCTCCCCGATGGTGAGCTTGAGGGTCGCGGCCGGCTTGTTGTGAAAGATCGCGAGGACGGGCTGGAAGCTCAGCGTGCCGGTGTGGACATCCTGGGTCAGCACTTGGTCCCCCGCGCGAATTGTCTCAATGGCCTTGGGGCCATCCAGCGTGCGGATGGGTGTCCCGCTTCCGAAGCACGCGGTGTGTGGGGGCGGTGGGGGTTCGGGATTGGTGATGATCTCGGTCACGATCGGCTTCGCGAGAGGCGCCGAAGTGTCGTACACCAGCCCGCGCTGATCGCTCCACCAGTTTTGCCAGGCATCTTGCGACTCGCCCAGATCCTGGCCGGTCACCACGTTGAGGATCGGCAGGGCTGCGTCGTTGACCCGGTGAATATCCGCGTTGAGGGCTTCGAGCGTACTGACGTCGGCGGCCATTTGCTGCTGGACCTGGTTGGCGGTCTGCTGAATGGCGTTCAGGCCGGCGGCAATTTGAAGGTCACGCCGGGCGGCCACGGCCTCGGTGTTGAGCACCGCCATGTTGTTGCCCGCCGCGCCCATGCCGGGTGGTTGTGAAGGACTGAGTTGTCCGCCATAGGGTACGTACATCGGTTCATTTGCCGCCGAGAGATTCAGGGGGCTGTACGGATCGAACGGAATATTGGGGGCATAGAGCCGCGCAGGAATCATGGCCGCGATGCGATTGACCACGTTCTGATTGACCTGATAAATCCGTCGCGTGTTGACCCGTTTTCCTTCGACGAACAATTCGCCAACTTGCCCTGGAGTCGTGCCGGGGACCACCTTGAATTTGACGGGATCTCGGACCATTCGAATCAGGAGGCCCAGATAGTCGCGAGGGTCGCGCGACCGAAGGGTTTCGGTCGCG
The DNA here is from genome assembly GCA_027451445.1 of Singulisphaera sp. Classification (GTDB taxonomy): domain Bacteria; phylum Planctomycetota; class Planctomycetia; order Isosphaerales; family Isosphaeraceae; genus DAIDJG01. Next base: position 29,941 of record DAIDJG010000396.1, on the reverse strand, counting down.
AGTTGGCGGACGGCGGGCGACGGACCGGCGATGGCGAGTGTTGCCAGCGCCTGAGAGGCGCGCGGACCGTCGATCTGGCCGAACACCTGAACGGCTTTGACCTGCGCGGCCTGAGCCTTGTGGCAGGCGAGAACCTCCCAGGCGGCGGGGACTGCGCGAGGGTCTGTCACCTGCGCCAGCGCCTCCTCGGCGGCGTCGCGCTTTGGCTCCGATGTGGTCTTGTCCGAAAGGGCGTCGCGCCATTTGGCGAGCAGAGGCTTCCAATGTTTGTCCGCTCTCCTCTGAGCTTCGGCATCAGCATGCTCGGCCGCAAGCTGTTCGTCGGTGAGCCAACGTTGCCCGTGCTTCTTAAATCCCAATCGTTTCCGGGCTCCGTCGTGGTTGGAGTGGAGGCGAAGCACCGCAGAAAGGTGAGCGAGCGACTCGGCCTTGAGCCCATTCTCCTCACACCAGAGTGCGAGCTTCCACTGGGCGTCGGCCGAGTAGGCCGTTCGCGCCCGCCGCTGGGCGTACTCAGCGAACTTGGCCGTGTGTTCGGTGTCCTCCTGGAGTTTGGTGCTCACAACGTCCGGCCGTTGCCAGCGGCCGCCAAACCGGACCAAGCCCAGAAGTCCGCGGGCCATGGCGTTGTCGGGATCGATCAAAACCGCCTGGGCCAGGTGCTTCCAGCGCTCGGCGGACAGGCCCTGAGCTTCGCACCAGAGCGCGAGCTGCACATGCTTCTCTGGGTCGCGTCCGACCTTCGTGCTCGCCGTTTTGTAGGCCTCGCGGGCATCCGGGCTCGGAGATGGGGCGGGTTCGACTCCTGCGACAACGCTCGTACAGAGCAAAAGGGCATGCAGCATCGCGCGGCCTCCGAACGGTGCTATCGAGCAATATTCAATTTATCGTAACCCTGCGCGGGAACAGGTCAAGAACATTTCTCACCTGAGGCCGATGCCAGACGCCTGATTGGGTTGATGAAGGTATACCGGAGTTTGCTGGCTTACGGGACCGCTCGGTTGAGCCGGAGCAACAGGCGCTCCGCTCGAAATACGATTTCCACGTCTTTCTCACTGAGCGCTTCTTCGAGGACCGGGACGGCCGCTGCGCCCATCGTCTGGAGTTTCGCTTCGGCCGCATCGCGCGCTTTGGACGATTCGGCACCGAGTTCCTGAACGAGAGTGCGCGCGTGATCTTGAAGACGGGGGTCGACGCCGTGAACGACCAGCAGCGCCGTGCGTACGAGTTTTCGAGGCGGCGGGAACACATCGAGGAGCACGGCCTCATCGATCGACTCCCGGCTCATGTGGACCAGAATGATCAGCTCCGTCGGTTCAAACAGCGACGGGCCGAACTCGGACAGGATGAACCGCACAACGTCTTCCCGCAGGCCTTGACCCGCCAGCCGGCGTGCGAGCGTGGCGCGGGTCTCTTCCCGGTACGACGGATCCGCGGCTTTGAGAGGTTGCGACATGAGCAGTTTTACGGGAGGGCCTTCGATCACTCCCCCCTTCTTGCCGACCTCGTCGGCGAGCCGAGCCGCGGTTGTGATGAAGAGCTTCCCTTCGGACGTGACCCGATAGCTCAGCCCCAGCTCCCCGAGGACGTCGGCGAGCACGTCGCGCGCAGCGGTTTCGGCGGCTTTGGCACTCATCGGCTGACCCAGATTGACCTCGGCCTTGGCGAGCGTGCGGTCGTCGAGCTCGTAACGGAGTCGGGCCTCGCCCATGATGAGGTCGATCACCTCGCGACGGGGTGCTTGCTCGACCGCGACCGTGATCGGCCGGTTGAGCAGTTGGTCGACCCTGGCCTTGACGTTCGCGTCGCCTTCGGGCGGTAACGACGGAATGGGCTCTTCCTTGGGTTTTGATTCCGGCTCGTCGAAAACCGACTCCAGCTTTGCCGCGGTTTTCTTCGGAGTGGGTTCGGTCGGCTTTTCGGCCGACGCGGTTGGCAGTTCATCAAGCCAGCCGACGCGGAAACCAGCGCCTGTCGGGGTGATGATGGCAAGGTCTCGAAGCCGGTGACCGGTTAGGTTCTGCAACGTGTACTCGTCCGGACCGCCGCGAATGCGCAAGGGGACTGGAAGTGCCAGCTCCGTGTCGTAGGCGAGAAACCGGTCGAAGTGTGACTCGTGCTTCAGGACGAGCGCGGGCTGGAACGTGCGGAGTTTGTGCAGCCAGTGGGTCTCCGGAAGGTAGCTCGGCGGTATATCCGCCGGCGGTTCCGCGAGCAGGTCCGAACCGAACCATTGCAGGCGGCCGCCGCGCTCCGTGCTCGGCGGCCAGTGCGCGAGCAGGGTCCCCTTTTTCATGCGCACGTCGATATCGATGTCACGGCACGGTTCGCCGAAGAACTGCACCACCGACAGCGGCGCGATCGGAAACCTGCCGGCAACATCCTTCTCCTCGATTTTGGGCCGGCTCGTACCCACAACGCTAGGCAGGGCATTCTTGTAGACGCGTGCGGCGTTCAGCGACGGCTGCGCCGGGTTGCCGACCCAGAGCGACCATTCGTAAACGTCGATCGGCGATTGCGCCTTGTCGTTGGCTCCTTGCGCGGAACCGCAAAGGGAGATCAGGAGTACGACCGCAATCACACGCATACGGTGAGCCTCAAATCGGGTGATGGCTTGCGCGTTCTTACCGCGCGTCGGCCGCGCTCACGATGTTCGGGCTTTGGCTCGCGGAATCCGAAGTCTTTTCTGAAGTGGGAGGGAGTTGGCGATAGAGACGAGGATTGGCCCAGATGACGCGGTCGCCGGTGTCCTGCCCTTGACCATAATCGACGACGAGCCGCAACTGCTCAGCGCCCGCGACAGGCAACCTCAATTTCGCCGGTGGATCGATCGCCTTCAGGTCGGCGTTCGCAAAAATCTCCTTCTCGTCGGCAAAGACGCGGCAGTCCACGCGGCCTTTGCCGTGGCCAGCGTCGTCGAAGCCGACCTCGGTTTCCAACAGGGCGTAATGGCCATTGAGGTCGTAGGTGAGAGTGCATCGGGAGTGCACGGCCACTCCGCGCTCGATGGTCCGGCCATCCATCTTTAACGGCTCGCCTAGCAGGCCCGTGTTGCGTCGCCAAGGCAAGCGACGGCCGAAGAACGGGACCTCCTCAACCTTGCTCGGGCTGAGATCGGACAGGTAGGTCATCTTCCCCCCCTGAAACCGCAGTTCGAGAACCCCTTTCGCCGGCAGCTTGAGATCCTGTCCCCAGGCAGTTTCGACCTTCCACTGCTCGGCGTCGAGGTCCTTCCAGCGGCCGGAAATATTGAGCCCGCCTTCGAGCGCGAAGGTCGTGCGCAGCTCATCCGCCGCTTTGGGATCGGGCCGCGCGGCCAGGATCAGGCCTTCGACCTGGTTGAGGGAGAGGGTTCGCGTTTTGTCCTGGTAACGAAAGTGAAGTTTGCCCTCGCCGGTCTGCTCCACGACACCCGAAATGGCGAGCACTTCGCCGTTCTTGGTCTGCGCAAGGAGGATGTCTTCAGGGCCTCGCGCTTTGAGCCGTTTGGCGAACGACTCGGCCGATTCCTTTGGATCATCGAGCCCAAGGCGGACGCCTTCCACGCGCAGGAGAGGGATGTCGAGATGGTCCTGCCAGGACGTGACCAGCCGCAGCGTGTCGTCGCCGATACCCTCGAACGTGCCGGACAGCTTCTCACCGCCGATGAGATAGACCCAGGCGTTCAGTGGGGCGTTTGTCTGCGCCTTTTCGTCGACGATCCGCTTCGGGTCCGTATGCTCGGTTGCCTTGATGGAGAGGTTTGCCGCCTGGTTGTCCTGATACATCACGTTGACCGTGAGGTCTTTTTGGAAGCAGTCGCCAGCGGGCGGCTCCAAAAAGAGGTTCGCCGAGGGTTCGGTCCCAGCCCGTCGCAGAACGAGGGGCCAATCCTGCGAGTCGGTCGTATCGAGCCGCCAGTTGGCCTGGCCTTTGTCGGTGGGACACGTGACGGTGATTTGCTTGATCGCGACGTTCCTGAGGCCCGATAGTGACAGTTGCATGTCACGGATGCCGTTCTTCTTGGGTTCGACCTTCCGGATCGCCACGTGCGTCGGGACCGTTGTGCCCGGCGGAGGGGCGAGGACGTCGTCTGCGTGCGCGGGCTTTTGGGGCTCCGGTTTGGAGGACTCATCCTTCTTGGAGCTGAGGCCCGGCATCGTGAAATCGAGGTTGGGCTGGCCGAGGAAACGGCCGGCGAGAGCGGCCGTTCGCTCAAAGCGGATGCTCTCGAGTTCGTCGAGTGGGATTCGCGCTTTCGGTGTCGCCGGTTTGGCCGTTTGCTGGGAGGGGTTCGCGTTCTGATTTGGCGGATTACCGACCGGCTTCCCGGCGGCTGGCTGAACGGTTGTCGGCACTTCCGACTTTATCGCGGGAGCGTCTTGCACGAATGTTATCTGGAACGGGGTGTTTTGGTATTCCGTTCGTTGCGCTCGCGGACTCGCCGCCTTTTTCGCCGCACCAGGGGGTGCCGATTTGGTCTCTGGCGTTTCCCTGGTCGTTGCCGGGGCGGGCTTTGACCCCGGCGCTTGGGGGTTCTGGGCCGGCGGTGATTTGGCGGGACCGCCGACGATCAGTACGTTCCCTTCGATCCCCGTTGGCTCGCCGTACACCACTTGGTCGTAAATCGTGCGGATGGTGGTTCCCAACCCCTGGATGCGGTCGGCACGGATGGCGACGTCGCGCACGAGGACGTTGACGGGTTCGGCTCCATTGCGGTTCGAGGCAAATACCTTGAACGCGGCCACGTCATTCGTCCCAAGTGTGGACTGGCCGAGGTAGCGGGGCAGGGGAGAGGAGCCGTCGACCACGTGATAGCGGACGATATTGCCCTCGCGCCTAAGCTCCAGCCGCATGACATCCCCCGCGGCCGGGAACGTGGGGCGAGGGGGCTTCGGCGGCTTTGCGCCCTGCTGGACGATCCCCATCCGTATCTGCTGCATCTGCATTTGCTGCATTTGCATCTGCGTCTGAGGATTGTTGGCTGCCCGCTCGATCGTTCGGTAGACGTCGGCCCCTTTCGGTTCTTTCAGGCGGACGAGCGTGACGTCAGGCTGGTTGATATCCTGAAACGCGATCGACACGCCCACCGCCGAGCCGTCTTCCTGGGCCGGCTTGGGAAGCGTGCGCAGGACAAGGTTCACGGTGATCGTGAAATCGCCGCCAATGCGGAGTTGTTGCGGCGTTTTCCAGCCCGTTTCGGCGTCGCCGGGCGCGAGCGTGATGCGCAGGCCGTCGTCTTCGCGCTTGAGCGATTTCTTTTCGCCAAAGCGCTCGGCATCGAGCGTCGCCTCGTCGAGTGTCTTCGCGCCGAGCGGGCGGTTGTATTCCGTCGGCCCGGCGCCGAGGAGGCTGAGCAGGACAAGGGCGAGCGGGTGCATCGTGCCGTCCGTCGAATCAAGGCTTGTTGGCCGGCGTTTCCGCGGGCTTGGCCGGCGCCGATTTCTCTTCCGCAAGTCGCCGGTAGTAGCGTTCGAGCACCGTGCGATATTCCGGCGGGAAACCCTCGGTCATCGACTGCAAGATCCGGTCGCGCTCGCGGCTCGAGAGCTTGGCCCAGTCCTTGGTGCTCTCGCCGGGACCCGTGAGCGTGCCGATCCCGCCGGTGCCGGCGCTGATCGTGGAGTCGGCCATCCCTCGGTTGGGGTTATTTCGTTTGACCCCGTTGCGGCACGCCTGGCACTGCTTTTCCAGCGACGCGATCAGTGCGTCCAGGTCTTCCACGATCTCCTTTTGGCGGGCCTGGACGGGCTCGCCGGTCTTCGTTTGCGACAACTCGCCGGAGACACCGGTCATCTTCGTCGTGATCGGGGTGATCGGCGATTGCGCCGCACCCACGGTGCAAAACAGGCCTGAGATGAATGCGGCTGCGCCGAGAACTCGTAAGCTACGTCTCATCACGCCTCCACGGTATCGAACGGTGAGGGGAATAGGATCTCCATTGTGACATTCAACGATCCTTGACGCCAGGGATCGGGGGATCTCCCGCGTCTTCGGGGGCCTCCAGCCGGGCTGAGATTTTCGCGAGGGAATCACGGATCTCGTCCTGGTTCGCCTTCAGGGCTTCGATTTCGCGCCGAAGGGCCGGAGTCAAGGTTTCCGGCTTGGGGCGGTTGTGGTCGACGCCAGTCGTGTCGTCGTTCAGCCGCGACTGGAGCAAGCGAATCATTTTCAGTTCGGCGACGAGCCGGTTCAGCTCCCGTTCGCGTGCTCGCAACTCGCTGGGGAGCGGCGAACCGGGCTTCGGCGGCGTGGTGGGGGGGAGCCGTCGCATTGCTTCAAGGAGGCCCAGCAGATCGTCCTCAACGCGTTTCTCCAGGGCGATCGTGCGCGGTGAGGCGTCGCTCTCCTTGAGCCACCCCTGGATCGTGCGCATTTCGCGTCCCAGCACGCCGAGCGCGGTCGGGAGGGCGATGCCGAACTCCGTCTCCTCGGTCAGAACGCGAAGGTGTTCGATACGCTCGGCGATCTCGCCTTCTTTCTTGGACTCACCTGCGACGAGGATCGACGCCGTGCGCGATCCTTGAGCCACCTTCGGCGCCTGGGCCTCGGTCGTTTCGCGGATCGACATCTGGATTTCGTGCATCTCGGTCAGTTCGGCGATGATGCGGGTTTGAAGCTCAGACCGCAACTCGACGAGCAAGCTTTCGATCGCCCGCGCCAGGTCGTCCTGGGACTTCACCAGGTGCTTGAGGGCGGCGAGCTGATCCTCGGACGCTGGTTTCGCGGCCGTTTTGGCGAGATCACCCTCCGCGGCCTGCATTGAGCCCCCAGCGCGGATGAGATCTTTCTGGAGCGAGACGCCGGTGTTGCCCAGCCGGGCCGAAGTTTTCGCCAGCGAATCGGCGGCGTTGCGGTTCCGGGCCTGGTCTCGCTCGAAGCGCTGAAATTCCGGAGCGGCGAGGGCTTTCTCGGGAGCGGCGATCCGCTCGTTGAGGCGATCGAGTTCCTTCTGGAACTGCTCCAGCGCCTTCTCTTCGGGCTCGGCTGCCGCAGCATCGGGTTTCGCCAGGAGCGTCAGGGCGTCTTCGAGGTGCGGATCGGCCTGCTTGAGATGCGGCGGCTGGAGGCTCGCGAAGAGTGGGTCGGCCGCAAGTTCGGACGCTTTCTTCTTGACGTTGGTTTCGCGCTCGCGGTTGGCGGCATTCCCGGGGTCGTCCCCCTTGGTGTCGTGGATCACGCTCTTCTGGTCGCGGACCAGGGTTTCCAGTTGCGCTCGGCGATCCCGAAGCTGCGTGAGCTCCTCTTGCTGTTCGACGGCCGCTCGTGACCACGCCAGCTCCCTGCGCTCTTCCTTGATGATCCGCTCGAGCTGACCGAGTGTCTCGCGCATCTGCCGCAAGCGTGCGAGCTTCATCTGGAAATCGAGATCCTCGGCGAGCAGCAGGTTGCGGAGATGTTCGAGCTTGGCCAGCAGCTCGCGGACTTCGGTCTCGGCCTTGTTCAACTGCGCGTCTTTCAAAACTTTTTGTGCCGATTGCATCTGATGCAGAATCAGTTCCTCGCGCGAAAACTTGAGGGCCAGGCTCAGTCGTGATGCGTTTTCCGGCTCCAGGCTTTTGAGGGCTTCGGAAAGGCGGAACATGCGCTCTTCGAGCTCAGTCATTTGCGCCGCGACGTTTTCCTGGGTGAAGCCGATCGAATCACGGTCGGTGACCGCCGGGGTCTTTGCGGGGTCGGCGGACTTTTGAGTTTCGGCCGGTTTCTTCTCGTCGTCGTCAAAGACGTCAGCGGCCTTGGGCGCCGCTTTTGGGGCCTGGGCGAGAGCAGGGCTGGTCGCGATGAGCGCGACGACCAGGCAGACGATTCCGACACTGCTCACGCTGAAGTGTTTGAGGTTCCCATTGCACACAGTATCGCGCCGCGCCATCCCTGTCACGCGCGGCGAAGCCTCAAAACTCCCCCCCTTGGGAAGGGGGGGTAGGGGGGGTGGGCAGTGGCCGCCCGATGCGCGCAACTCGGTCTCTAGGCATTCGCGAGCGTTTAACGATTGATGGTAACGGGACCAGCCGATAACGGGCGCTGACTCCCCACCCCCCCTACCCCCCCTTCCCAAGGGGGGGAGTAATATGTTCTCGCATTGCGAACGCGGAATTGGCTGTCCGGTGTGCGCGATCCGAGCGTAATTCGCTCTACTAAGGTTTCTCATCGAAGACCTCCCGTGTGCGCGTCTCTCTCGCTTTCTCGGTGGCCTGAAGGACCTTCTGCTGCATCTTGATCACCTCGGCGACGTGGTTCACCACGTCGACGAAGCTCTCCCATTGCGACATCTGGTCCAGGATGTTGTGCATTTTGGTGACGACCTCATGTTGCAAGCGTCCCGCCGCCTCGCGGTTCGCCTGGGATGGGGCGCCCATGCTCGCGAGCGATTGTAGCATGTTGCGTAGTTCTTTGGCCTGGCCCGTATTCAGGGTTCGAATCGGATCAATGATCCCCTCTTGCAACAACCGGTGCGATTTCGGCGAGCCGACCTGGTTGAGCTTCATCTCCTGGAGCGTGTCGGTGATGCGGCTCGCGATCTGGTCGAGCTGTCGTGACGCGGCGTGGTGGACCCGAAGTGCACGGAGGTAGTCCTCGGATCCTGGCTTGCTGTCGAGTACGGGAGTCTGCTTCTCCACAGTTTCGAGCGCCGCAAGGAACTTGGCACGTTCGGCGCGCTGGCGTACCAGGATCTCGTAGAACATCTCATCCGGAGAGACGACGTGAAACTGGAGCACGCTGGACCGTCCGGTTTGTGCCCCTCGGGCGCAGCGATCCTGCGCTTCTCCCTGGAAGCGGAGCACGGTCCCCACCTGCGGCGGCTCGGACTGGAGGAGGACGTCGTGTCGCACAAGGTGGTCCAGAAGCGGCCGGCTTTGATCATCGGGCAGCGAAAGCGAGACGGTCTTGCGCTCGGTTTTCGGCTCGGACTTGTCGTCGCTGACGGTGGTGCGGTCGGCCTGCAGCCGGAGGCTTGCGAGGCCTCGATCGTCGGTCGCGGCTACGGTCAGCGGTATGGTGGCGATCGCCGTGACGTGGGTGCCGACGCCGACGGCTCTCAACGTCACGCGCGGCTCGCGGTCCTTCATCAGGCCGATCGACAGGAACACGGGCTTCGATGCCAGGCCGGTCTGCTCCGACGTGAGCACGATCTCAAGCGTTGTCGCCTCGCGCAAAGTCCATTGCGTGGCGAACGTGTGCCCGTCAACGCGTTTCAGGCTAGGGGCTTCACCCGGCTGGACTTTGAGCAATGCGTCCGCGAGCGACTCACTGCCGACCAGGGTGAACTGAATCTCCGTGTCGGGCAGAAATAGCAGGTGCTGTCGAGGGTCGTCGACGTTTCGAAACGCATTGCCCGGCGAGCCCGGTTCCTTGACGCGGAGTTGAACGGACGCCAGCGACGGCCGGTCAACGCGCTCGATCGTGAGCGGACCAAGCCAATCGTCGCCGCCGGCGAGGCTGACGCTTGATGATGTCGACGACGGTGGAAGTTCAAGGCTGAAAAGCGCGGGGCCCGTCTTGCTCATCACGGCGCGAATCGTCTTGCCCTCGGAGGTGCGCTCGCTGACCCGGACTTCCGATGGATTGACCGTCCACAACGGCTTTCGTCTCAGGATGAGCGGTTCGCCGCGGCCCCACAGTACCCACTTCCCGCTTCGAGGCTCAAGCGACGACAGGCCGCTGCGCACTTCCAGGACGAAGCGCTCATCGCGAGGGGCGACGAGGTGGCCATTGTCCTTCAGGCCGGAGACGGTCAGGTACGTACTCTGGGGCCAGCGCTCCGCGGAGCCAAGCAGCCAGCGCGCAAAACTAAGGCGCGCGACTTGCGGCGTGCACAACGCGAACATCGCCGGGACAAGCAAAGCGCCCAGCAGCAGGGCGAAATGCGTTGCGGTTCGCCCCCGGTTCCAGAGCGACCGCCAATCGGAATGCGCCAGGGCCTCGCAGGCCCGTTTGACGGCCAGTCGCACCATTGGAGGCGAAGCCGACGAAGGCTCGGATAGCAGGTCGGGGAGTTGCAGCACGTCGGCGATCTGTTGTCCCGTTCCTGGCAAGTAGCGATCGAGGACCATCGCCAGCGACAATTCATCGAGCCGCGCGGCGCGTCTCACCCGGATGACGCGGATCCCGAGGTACGCAAGAATTCCCACCAGGGTCGAAACCAACAGAATGAGCCGGGTCGTCACGCCGATCCGAAAGCACCAGTCGAAGAACACCAACAGGGCTGCGGCGGCTGCGAGCAACGTCGCTGTGTCGCAGACGAACTCCAGCGCCAATTGAAGGCGCAGGCGCCGACGCAAGCGTGCGAGCTGGGCGCGAAGCGCGCGCTGTTCTTCATGGAGAGTTGTCAAGGGTGGCACGTCTATCGCGGTCGCCACGGTTTGGTTTCCGAGTTCTTGGGGGTCTCGAGCGAAGAGCAGTTGGGGGCATCGGGGAGCCACTTCGACGCCCCACGCTATGAGATCTTCAGTCCGGTCTCAGCACGATAAACGGTGAGTCCGGGCACCCTCGAGAAATCAGCCACATTGCATGTCCACACCGCCGCATGGTTCGCCAACGCGATTGCCGCGATCCGAGCGTCTTCTTTGAGGGTTTGCCGTAGCCGGGCTGGAAAGTCATGGAAGATCTTCTCGGCTTCACGATCGTATGGCAGGATGAACCCTCGCCAGCGCGCGAAGTACTCGACCCCATCTTGAAGGAGACGGTAGGCGTAAATCGTGTCCTTTCGCGCTCTCCTGCACCGTTCGATGAGCGCCACGGCACCACTCACGACTTCGTATACGGTGCAAGATGCGATTCTCGTATCTCGGTCGGAGCATGCTGCGAGCTGCGCTTCGATGAGCAGACCGACGGGATCCGCCTTCTGAATGTGACTGACGGCGTCGGTATCCAATACGATCACGCGTCGGGGTCCTCGAATGTATTGTCCTGCTGACGACGAGTCTTGAGGATCTCCATATATTCTCGGAAGAGTGCGTCGTCCTGGAACGCAGGAATTCGCGCGCGCCAGGGTTCGTTACCAGGCTCATGACCTCTCGTTGAGTGGACGATCGTCACGATGGCCCCATCGTGCAACACGACGGATTCTGCGGGCGGGAGACCGTCGATTAAAACGGCTTCGTCGGTTAACGGGTGGCCACAAAGGCGCAAGAGATCTCCCAGCGTCGATCCTTCGGCGAGATGGTAGTTGGAGGGCCCAACACCGGGCTGAACAACCTGAACCAGGATGTCAGCAGTCGAAGTGCTCGGTTCTTTCATGATAAACTCCTTCCCAATTCAACTCCGTTCCTAATCCCATTCTAGCAGGTTGAGGGTGTGGAGAGGACGTGACAAATCGGCACGCCACTCTTCTATCCTCAAACCATCCGGTACAACTTTCGCAACACCCATTCGAGAGTCAGGCTCAGTACGATCGTGACATAGAACACGGGGGCATCCCAGAGCTCATCATGCGTTTCCAGCGTACGCGTGACCTCGCGCAACGTAATAGCGTCATCCAGCTTGTCGAGGTCCGCCAGCTCAAACACCCGACCGCCGGTACGCCGGGCGAGCTCCGCCAGCAGCGGGCGGTTCAACGCGGGCTCGTCGATCTCCCGGCGCGGGGGCTCGACGCGGAACGTGGTGGTGGATGAGCGGGCGCCGTCGCTGCCGGCGGCCACCGTCGCGGGGACGATCCGCAGCGAATACGCGCCGGCCACCTGCGCGGAAAACGTTGCCGTCAGAAGTCCCGGGTCGTCGGGGACGCGCTCGAAGCGAAGCGGTTCCGGGGCCTGGCCAGCAACTTCTAGCTCGGCCGTCAAGCCCGACGCGTTCGCCACGGCGGCAGGGTCGGTATAGCGCACTCCGATCGCGACCTGGTCACCGACACGGTAGACACTCTTGCCCAGGTGGACCTGGAACGGGAACCGGCCACCCAGCGCCTTGTTCCGGCCCACGCGATCAACCAACCGTGCCCAGAAGCCGTCGAAGTAGTCTTCCGACAGGTAGCGCCAGCGGTACGTGCTGTCAAAGCCGATGAACACGGTTCGACCCGGTCCATAAAGCTGCGAGGCGAGGAGCACCTGGCGGCCGTACTGGTTCTGCATGCGAGGATCCCCGTGCCGTGCCAGAACGGTTGCGCCGGGGCGGGCCCGGGTGACGGGGAAACTCCAGTACATCCCCGGAAGGCTCGTCAGGATCGATCGGTTGCGAACGGGATCGGGATGGAACTCGAAGATTGGGTCGCCGCGCCCTTCGGGGGTCAGGTCGAGGGTGTAGGTGTTCTGCGTGCTGAGCCGGACTTCGGCGTCGGTGCGGAAGAGGCCGGGATCGCGCACCACGGGCAAGATCCGCGTCCAGTGGCCCGCGGCGGAGGCAGCGTCGGCGGTCTCATAGAGCTGCTGGGAATGCAGTTCGCCCGCGACATAGATCAAGCCGCCGCCGTCCTGGCCAACGAAGTGCGTGAGCCATTCGGGCCACTGCGGATCGAGCGCACGCATGTCGGGATCGATGAGCAACAACGCGTCGTATTTTTGTAGCTCCGCAAGGTCGTTCGGCAAGCGCGTGATCGGGCGGTCGCCCGGTTGGCGAAAGCCGGGGTCGGCGTGCTGGAGCCAGGCGGCGAACTCGACGTGCTGGTCGCGCATCAGTGCATTGCGCAGGAACTGCACCTCCGGCGAGGGCGCCCCCGCGATGAGCAGGACGCGGATCTGCTGACGCACCACCTTCACCGCGACATTCGCGACGTTGTCTTCGAGCGTTAGCTCCGGTCCTGCGTCCTCAACTCGCGCGCGGAATTCGTACTGGCCGACGACCTTGGGAGTGACGCGAAACTGCGTTCGCTTCAGAATCCCGTCCTCACCCAATGCGACGCGCTGGTTGGCCACAGGCTCCCAGTCGCCGTCGTTGACCCGCTGCTCCAGCACGATCGTTGCCTCGGCGTCGCGTAAGCCGCGTGCTTCGACGACCACGCCGATCATCATGGGATCCCGGACAAACACCACCTCGCTCGCCTCGATCTCGGCGAGCCGGACATTTCGAGGACCTTCATCGGCTCCGGCCGCGATCAGAAAGAGGGGCACATTCTGGCGCGCGGCGGATTCCACCGCGCGGAGTGGATCTTCGCCCGCGTTCGACCGCCCATCCGTTGCCACGATCACGCCGGCCATCGGCTGCCCGCGCTGGGCGGTCAAGACGCCCTGGAGCGCATCGCCCAGGGGGGAAATCGGTCGGTTCGGCTTGATGTCGTCGAGCGTCTGCGCCTTCGCGCTCGGGCCGACGCGGGCGGCCGATTCCAGGTCATGGACCGAGAGTTCGCGGCCCCGGCCGAGTGCGTCGAGACGCGGTTTTAGCGCCGACTTGACCAGGTTCAGTCGGGGCGTTTCACGGAGCCGGTCGGCCGATGAGATCTGCAAACGCGCGGCGATCTCCGCGGCTCGCGAGCTGTCGGTGTAAGGATCGGAGAACTTCATGCTCTCGGAATCGTCGAGGATCACCGGGAGTCGGGATCGCACAGTCTCGTGAAGGGTGGAGACCAACACCGGGTCGGCCAACATGGCGGCGACGGTTAGCACGGTCAGCGTACGCAGGCAGACCAGCACGGCGCGGCGTGAACGTGAGAGCTCGCGCCCTTCTCGTCGGTAGAGCCACCAAAGCAGTACAAGTAGTGCCGCGGCGGCCGCGACCAATCCGAGTGCACCCGGTCCTCTCGGAAATGCCGCGAACTCAATCCGCGACACGCCGCCAACCTCGGCGCCGGGCGACCGCTCGATTCCCAGGAGAGTTTGCAGGTAGGGGTTCATACAACGATTTCACCGAGAACGTCCGACCCACATTGCGAAAACGGATTCGACGAGCAGGAGAACCAGCAGAATACCGGCAAGCTCCGGCCAGATTTCGCGGCCAGTCGCCGAGAACAGATCATTCCCGTCACCCTTCGCCACGGCGATTTCGACACTCAGCGGTTGCAGCATCGTTCTGATCTCCGACGCCGCGAGCCGTTCCAGTGCGCTCTCACGAGCGTCCGGATTCGCCGCGTACGAGTCTTGCTGCGTGCCGAGGACGCCCTCATCCCAGGAGAGCCGGTACAGGCCGGCCCTGCGTGTGTCGCGGATCTTGATCTCGACGGCTGGGCCGCGGTCGCTTGTCTTGTCGTCGAGTGGGACGGCGGACAGCGATTGCGGCTCGCCGCTTCCGGGAGCGGTCAGGCGCGCGTTGCTGACCTGCTGGCTGGAGTACACGGTGCGCTTCAGCGGCTCTCCCGCGGTGACGGTGTTCGCAAAGCGAGTTGGCCGGGCCGATCCTCGCACGGCTTCCCGCACAGCGAGTACAAAGCTCGGTTCGACGGGCCAATCGTTCCCCGAGCGGTCGGCAGTGGTCGTCCATAAGAGGACGCGCCCTTCGCCGAGCGAACGCTCCAGCACGGCCGGCGATCGGTTCGGATCGTTCCAGCGTGCGAGGACGCGCGCCTGGCCGCCCTCCTCGGGCTCGTCCACCGTCATGATCTGGCGCACGGGGACGCGTTCCAGGGCGGTCGGTTTCAACTCCAGGAGCTTTTCGAGCGGTGACGGTCTCACGGGTTCGACGATCAATCCGTGGAACGTCTCATCGAGCACACTCCTGAAGCGGCACGGGAGCACGCGTTGCGGGGCGCGATACAGCAAGTCGTTGTACGAGCCGGAGTCCAGTTTCGCCCCGGTGAACACCATCAGTCCCATGCCGTCTCGCACGAGCTGGCCCAGGCGTTCGGCCTGCTCCGTCGTTGGGGCCGAGACGTTGGCCAGAACCAGCACGTCGGGGAGCTCGAGGCGGCTCGAGAGGAAGTCATTCTCCTGCACCACCTCGACGCGCCAGGCCTCGGCCGCTCCAATGCCGACGGACAACGGCGCGGCGAGATAATCGACCTCGGATCCGAACGGCTCCGACGAGGGCTCGCCGTCAACCAGGCGGATGAGCAACGAGTCCTTCACTGGCACGGCCGCCCAGCGCTCGTTGTCGCCGGGGAGTGGGTCTTCCGAAAGCTGGAGCGAGAGGTCGTGCGGTCCCGCACCCGGGAACTGAACGCTTAGCGGCACTCGGGCCACCTGCCGTGGGGCGATTTCGGGCAGTGCCAGCTCGGTTGGCTTGTCGTCGACACGCAGCACGGCTTTGGCGCCGTTCAACACGCGCCCAGAGTCGTTCCGGATCACCGCTTCCCAACGGCTCTCCGCGCCGGCCAGGATCGTCCGATCGAGCGGTACAAGCTCTTGGATCGCGATATTGGCGATCTCATCGTCACCGACGTCAACGATCCGCACACGCACACCTTGTTCGTCCCAGCGCCGGCAGATTGCGGAGACGCCGCTCTTCCAACCCGCGCGGCGCAAATCGGTGATGATCGTGAGCTGGCGGGCCTGGTACGTGGAGGCGCGTAACACGGCGTCAACCTCTTCGAGCACCGACGGCCACGACGCGTGCGTCGCCGACAGCGCGAGCGACGAGACGGCCGCTGAGAGGTCGTCCCGTCGGGTCCCTTCGACTTCGTTGAGCACGGGGGTGCGCGGGGCGGAGGTCGTTACGAGCGTGCAGCGGTCTTGCAGACGGACGGATGCGAGCAAGGCGCCCGCCGTCTCCTGCGCGCGTCGGAAAGCGGATGGTCCTCCCGAGGAATAGCCCATGCTGAGTGAGTCGTCGACCAGGACGATCTGACTGGAACGCCCTCCCGTGCCGAGCCAGCGCTCGAGGCCCGTCGGGTTGAGCACGGGGCGGGCGAGACAGAAGAACAACAACACGAGCAGGGCGATGCGCAGCAACAACAATAGCAGTTGTTCGATCTGGATTCGGCGGCGGTTGCGCTGAATGGTCAGCTTGAGGTAGCGCATGGGCGCCCACTCCACGCGGCGGAACCGGCGGCGGTTCAGCAGGTGGATGATGATGGGGATCGCGCCCAGCAGCATTCCCCAGGCCAGAAGTGGGCTCAAGAGCGACAACATGCTAGCGGGCACCCCGGCCGGTCTGTTCTCGGGAATGCAAGAAGAGGCTCAGCGCTGCACCCAGCGGTTCGTCGGTGAAGAAGCGCACGTGATCGTAGTCGCGCTTCCCGCACTCGCGCCGGACGCCGTCGAGAAACTCGTTCAAGGCTTGCTGGTACGAGCGCCGGAAGCCCCAGGGCTCGGCGAACAGTTCCTCATCCCCCTCGATGTCGCGAAAGAGCGTGGGGCCGTCGAACGGAAGCTCCACCTCGTCACGGTCGAGAACCTGGAGGATCAGTACTTCGTGGCCCTGGAACCGAAGACGGTTCAGGCCGTCATAGACGGATTCCAGATCGGTGAAGAGGTCCGACACGATGACGAGCAGGCTGCGGCGGCGGAGCTGGTCGGTCACCGAGCGAAGCAGACCCCCCAGGTCGGTCCTCCGCGCTGGAGTGCACTTTTCGAGCAATCCCGCCATCACCATGACCTGCGCCTGCTTGGCGTTCGGCGGCAAGACGGTGTTGGCTTTCTCGTCGAAAAGCACCAAACCCACGGGATCTTGCTGGCGGGTCAGGAGCATCGAGAGGGCCACTACCAACGTCGCGGCGTAGTCGAACTTCGACAGCGCTGTGCTGCCGCGGTAGTTCATCGACGCACTGGCGTCGACCACGAAGGTGACCCGGACGTTGCTTTCTTCTTCATATTGTTTGATGTAGTGCCGGTCGGACCGAGCAAAGAGCCGCCAGTCGAGCCGGCGAAGGTCGTCGCCGGGTGTGTACTCGCGGTACTCGGCGAACTCGATATTGAACCCGTGGAACGGGCTCTTGTGCTGGCCGCTGATCGCCCCTTCGACCAGCCGGCGCGCACGGAGGGTCAGGTCGGCGATCCGCGCGATGGCGTCAGGGTCGGAATACTTCCGCGACGGTAGCATCGACGGCTCCCTTCCGGACCGGAACGTCCTCCAGCAGCCGCTTGATGATCGAGTCGCTCGACTCGCCGGACGACTGGGCGTTGTAGTTGATCACGATGCGGTGCCGCAGCACCGGCCTGGTCACCGCGCGAATGTCCTCGACGGACACACTCGGCCGCCCCGCCATCGCGGCCCGTGCTTTTGCCGCCAGGATGAGCGCCTGTCCGGCCCTCGGTCCCGCACCCCAGGCGACCCACTCGCCGACATACGCTGGCCCGCCGTGATCGGGTCCGCGCGTTGCCCGGACGAGGTCCATCGCGTAGTCGATGCAGTGGTCCGACACCGGCACGCGTCGGACCAGCCGCTGAAGGGCCTTGATCCGATCACCGGCGAGAGTCGCGGTAATTTCCTGCTCATCGGCCCCGGTCGTGAGCCGATAAATCCGGCGCTCGTCTTCCGGCTTCGGATAGGTGATGAAGATCTTGAACAAGAAGCGGTCGAGTTGGGCTTCGGGCAACGGATAGGTGCCCTCCTGCTCGATCGGGTTTTGCGTCGCCAGTACAAAGAACGGGTCGGGTAGCGCGTGTCGATGTCCGCCGGCGGTCACCTGACGCTCCTGCATCGCCTCGAGAAGCGCGGCCTGCGTCTTGGGAGGCGTGCGGTTGATCTCGTCGGCCAGGATGAGGTTCGCGAAGATCGGTCCCTTCACGAATCGCAACTCCCGGGCGCCGCTGTTGCGATCCTCATAGAGCACTTCCGTCCCAGTGATGTCGCTCGGCATCAGGTCGGGGGTGAACTGGATCCGGTTAAACTCGAGGGCCAGCGACTGCGCGAGCGAATGGACCATCAAGGTCTTGGCCAGGCCGGGAACGCCTTCGAGGATGCAGTGCCCCCGGGCGAAAACCGCGATTAAGAGTTGGTCGATGACTTCATCCTGCCCCACAATCTGCCGCGCGATCTGTTCGCGGATCTGCCTGTGGGCGGACTGGAGCTCTTCCAACTCGGCAAGGTCGAGTTCATCAGTCGTGGCGGTCAAGATCGCGATCCTCCGTCTTTCGAGCTTCGCGTGGGTCGATCGTCGGCTATATATTTGAGCCCATTGATGGTTCAGCGAGGGGTAGACAAAGTCAAAACACTAACCCGAATCGCGAGCGAGGGAAGATTATATAAGACCTCGCTTGCGCTTCGGGTTAGTATTAGGAATCCGTCCCGCACGACACAGCGTCCCATCGCGGTTCCCTTCATCGCTGGAAGATGGGCAAATACTTGTACGGAAGCTGCAAGATGATCGCCGCGATGGACGTCCCATAGACCGTGCCGATCCCGTCGCCGTTCCATGAGCCGTCGGGCGCCTGCATGGCGAGCAACTGGTCGCGGGCCGCGGGGAAATAGGTGTCCCAGTACTGGTCGCCGGCCATGTAGAACCCTTGGGAGGCGTAGAGGTGGGTGTAGAAATCGTGGCCGCCTCCCTTGCTCCAACCTTCGTGGGCGCGGTACTGGTCCCAGACGTACTTCAGACAATCGGTCGCGATCGTACTCTCGAACTGGCCTGCGTTGTAGAGTGTCGCCACCGCGGCGGCCGAAATGGGGAGGCGAGGGCCGCCGCCGGCGAGCAAAGAATACTGAATGCCCCCTTCGGGCGTGCGGCAACGTTCGAGGTACTTCACGGCCTCGTCGATTACGGCTTTCGGCACCAGGAAGCCTGCGTTGTGCGCCGCACGCAGGGCCTGCACCTGGGTGACCGTCACCGACCCTTCGTCGCCGGTGCCGGGAACGTAGGTCCAACCTCCCTGGGCGCTCTGCCCCTGGCTGGTCAGAGTCACGGCCTTCCGGACCACGCCCTGAACCTGCTTCCGCAGCGATTCCTTGGTGATCATGCCGTAGACGGACGCCAGGAACATCAGGGCGAAGCCGTGCCCGTGCATCGGCTGGCCGTTGTCTTGCGACGGCCCCGTAATGAGCCCAGAGGGCGTTCCGCACCGCACCAGGTACTCGACCGCCCCTTGCACGTTACGCCCATACTTCCCGCGCGTGGGTGAGTTCCCGTGTGCCAGGAACGCCGTGCCGGCCAGGCCGGACATGGCCACGGGATACGCTTGCCCACCGCCCAGGATCCACGAGCCGTCGTCGGCTTGCTGCCCGGCCAGATAGTCCAGGCCCTTCAGGACAGCCTTCAGCGTCTCAGGCGTCACATGTTTCGGCAGGACTTCCTTTTCCGCGGCGCATACGTCAGTGAGCCACACGCCACCCCCGAGTGATGCCAGCACGCCCAGGCCGCAACGGCCCAGGAAGCCGCGGCGGGTGGCGGACGTCCGCACCTCAGCGCTTCGTTTTTGAGGCCTATCGACACTCATGGATTCGCGGCTCGTTCCTTCCCCTTGGGTTGGGGATGCACCTCAAATCGGACCAGAAGCTCGACCCGCACTGGGATCTCCTGGAACTTTGCCGACTCCAATCGCTTGTGCGCAGTGTCCTCGTCGGCATTGACGTTCCGTTCGCCGGGCACGATCAACTCCCGCACCCCAACCACGGACCCCAGTTCGACGTGACTCAGTCGCGCAAGTCTCTCGGCACGCGCTCGAGCGTCTTCGATCGCCTTCTCATAAGCCTGCTCTTCAAGCTTGCCGATGTCGTCGAGAACGAAGCGGACCAATCCCGACGAACTCCGATTATAAGGATTGTAGACATAAGGGTTGAATTCCGGTTGGCTGCCAATCCGGGCGCCGGCGTCTTGAGCAACGTCGAGCAGCTTGGCGATCAGTTGCAGCACGGCCTCCTCGTCCATCTGGCGGATGTTCGAACCTTTGACGACGAGTTTCCGGGCGAGCTGGACTTCGGTTTTGTTGCGGTTGTTTTGGGGGAACCCGTTGAAGTAATACGGGTTCATCATCATTCCCTTCTGGTCGACGAGCAGCCCACGCTCTTCGACGGCGATGTTCTCCAGCTTCAGTCCGGTAAACGCGTCGTGTAGCCGGCGCCTGGCGTCGCGATACTTGACAATGGCGTCGGCGCTCAACTCCGACGAGGCGGACACTTCGAGGTCGATTTCCATCAGGTTCGGTTTGGCAGAGACCGAAGCTTTGCCGGCGACAGTGAACCCTTCGATGTTTTCGGCCGCGCCTGCGGCATTGCCTTGCGAAGCAAAGTACTGTGCCCGGGCTGACCCCGAGAGCGCGATCAGTAAGGAGGATCCGCAGACGATTGCGGCGTACACATTATTCATTCGAAGCCCTCTTCCTGTTGAGCGCGGGGTCTTCGCCTCGTTCGGCTCTCGCCGGGGCCGGCCGGCGCGGGTAGGCGGAAATGGTGCGATTCGAAACCGCGACGAGCCTGTCGTCGGTCAGGAGCAGGTCGCCGCCCGCCGCACCGAGGTCCTGGCCCCGGAAGATCCGCCGGACGGCGCCGGATTGCGGGTCGATTTCGAAGATGCCGCGCGGGGTAAGCTGCCACAAGCCCTCGGAGCGCACAAGCACTTCGCCGTCGGTGCTCCCGTGTGGCAAACGAGTTGACCACGCGAGCGCTTTCGTGCCGAGATTCAGCGCGCTCAGCTCAGGGCCCCCGAGGAAAAGGCGTTGCTCGGTCGCGTCCAGAAGCCGTGCCGACTTCGCGATCGGCCGTTCCCAGAGCAGCGCCATGCGACTCGTGTCGATCGCATAGAGACGGTCGGACTGGACGCCCTTGATCAACAGTGTCTCGCCTGCACTCAGGGGTTGGCTGCTGATGCCGATCGGATCGGGCGGCTGATAGGGCCCGAAGAAGATTCGGCCCTGGATCGGTGCCGCGTCGGTCCGGTAGCCAAATCCCCACTCCAGCGATCCGGAATCGGCGTCAACGCGCGCCAGCACCCCGACGTGCGTGTCGACGAACAATGCCCCGGCGCGGTAGACCAGCCGAGGCTCCGCGACGGGTGCCTGGTTATAGTAGAAAAATTGGTACATATTGTTCTGGCGAAACGTCCCGATCTCGGTTTTCCAGAGCAGCTTGCCATCCCTGGGCTGGATCGCCAGAACGAGTTCTTGCGGCAGGCCCTGCTGTTGCTGGGGGGTCGCGGGCGTCCTGGCGACGATAAAGAGTTTCCCGGCCGCGAGCAGGGGTGGCGAGACGAGGTCGAACGCGGCGTAGTCGGCAAGGTCTTTTGAGTGCCAGACGATCTCGCCGGTCTCCGCGCGGCGGCACGTCAAAAGGAATGGGGCATAGAAGTTCTGGTCCTTGGGATCTCGAGCGAGGCTCCAGACGAAGTCGCCCGAGGCCATGATCGCATAGCGGGTGGGATTGTTGCCTCGCCCCTGGTTCTGCATGGCGGAGACTTCCAGATGATGGAACGCCGCCGAGCGCCAGCGCAGTTTCCCGGTCTTGAGATCAAGAGCGAAAACGTGGCCGAGATAGTTGACGAACAGGTTGGCGCCCTCGCTCACTGCGGTCGGGATCGCGGTGCTGAGCGGGTTCGATTCCCACTGGGTCAACTCGGGAGACGTCATGCCGGCTTCGACCGAGTCGGCAAAGCGCAACTGCCAGGCGGGCTCCACGGGCGCCGAAAGGTCCGGCCCGGCCGTCAAGGGTTGCGGTGTGGAGACCGTGGCGTCGGCACGTTGGGGGTCTGCCCCGGCGAGACGTTCGAGAAGTTGTAGCGGCGAGCCGGTCTGTCCTCCGACGGTGATTTTCTCGTCGTTGTAGCGGTCGGCCAGCTCGCGACGGATCGATGTGAGCTCGGAGACACGTCCTGCACGCGTCAGCGCGAGCGCTGCCTTGAGCGCGACGAGGGCGGGCGTCAGGTCGGAATCGGGATACTCGCGGAGGATCGAAAGCCAGCAGTCGGCCGCGCGATCGAAGCGGCCGAGCTCGAAATAGAGATCCCCGAGCCGGTCGGCGGCGTTGTCGCCGATGGTCGTGAGGAAGTAGGCCGAGTAGACGCGTTCGAGGTTACCAAGTTCCGCTGGTCCGTCGGCGTCCTCGAAGAGTTTGCGGGCCTCGGCGTCGTAGAACAAACGGTACGCCGTGCGGCCCTCGGGCGAGAGGCTGTTGAGTAGTGCGTGACGTTTCCGCGCGACGGGAACGATGAAGCCCTTGTCGCCATCGATGAAGCGGCGGGCCTGCGCTTCCGGGATCGTGTAAAGCGCCTTCAGAGCTCGCTCCCATGCGTTCCGCCGCCGAAAGCGCTCGAAGTCATCGAGCGCTTCTTTGACCTCGGTCGAGGCGGCGGGCATCACGAAGGGGCGAGAGGGCTTGTCGTTGGAGACCTGGTCCTGGTCAACGACCTCGATCTGGGCCTGTGCGAAGCTGGGCAGGAGCACGAGTGTCAGGATGGCCCAACGCATCACGATCCTCTCGCCTCGTTACCAAGAACGTGGTCCGCCGCGCGACCGCGACACCTGTGACCGCTCTCGGCGGGTACGAAGCGCGAAGACGCCCGAACCAGCAGTTGTATTCGATCCCGAATTCGAGTTGCAAGCGAATTTATTAAGAGCGCACGGCAATTCTGCGGCGTCTCGTCTTGGTCGGCAATCTGCAAAACGAACGGGGTGGGGCGTGCCCCTTTTCGAGGGACTCGACCCACCTCGAGTTCGATTGCACTGCGCGATCAGACTGGCTCCGACGTGTTGCCGCGACGGCAACGACGTCGCACGTCGGTCAACGGCGGCCGCATTGTCCGGTTCCGCCCGCGCTATAAACGCCTGACGAACCGGCCTGTCCGCCGATTTGATAATACGCCGGCGCGCTGCCGAAGCTGCCGGTGCCCACGAGGTTCGCCGCTTGCAGCGCAGCTCCCGGTGGCAGTGAAAGGAGTGGCGCTCGAGGCCGCGGGGGGGTGAGCGCGGCGGCGAGCATGGCGTTGGCTTGGGCGGTCGCGCGCTGATAGGCCGCATGGTCGCGCGCTCGACGCGCCTTGCGCTTCTCCAAGGTTCTCCGCAACTCGGCCTGCCGCGTGGACAGCGGCGCGCGAATTGTGGCCGAATCTGTGGACGGGTACTCCTCGTACGATGCCTCCGGTCCGGCCGCCATTACCGGCGAGGCAAGTACCAGGAGAGCCCAGGCAGACAGGAATCGCCACGGTGCCACGATTGGCACAGGGTTCCCCCTTCCCCAGAAAGGAAACCAGGCCGCTTCGACCGACACTCGGTCATCGAGAATTGAGGGCCTGGCTATTCCTTGTTAACGGAAGCCGACGGCGATCGTGTACATCGCATCAATGCGTTTTCTCGCCGCTCCAACTTGCATCGCCACACGACGAAGAAATTCGTTGTTTCTCGCGTCCTGCCCCGATACTCTGGAGCCAAGGAGGAAACTCACGATGCAACCTCGCTCCATTCACATTTGCTTCACCATCGCCAACTGGGCAAGCACTCGCAGGAACGTCATCCGTTGGGCGTGTGGAGTCCTTGGAGTTTTCGTCCTCTACGGGGCGATGTGGGGTGCTCGTGCAGAGGAACCAGCGCAGGACAAGGACGAAGACTTGCTGCGACACGCGCAGCGGGTCGGCATCGAGACGGTTTCGAAAGGACGGTCCGAAAAGTGTGAACGCGTTGAGAAGGCACTCTTGTACTACAACGACCCCTCCCGAGGGGCTGCGCGGGGAGCACTCTGGGCGTTCGGAACCAAGGGGCGGCCATCGGCCATTCTGGAGATGGAAGTCAATCCTTCTCGCCCGGTTGGGCGACAGTGGGTTCACGGAGTGGTGTCGCTCGCGCCGGGCCCGATCGCGGTCTCCTGGGACGACGGCACGACCTGGCAGTCGACCAAGCCGGGTCTGATTCCCCGCGTTATCCCGAACGCCACCGCGCCCGCCGATTCGCAAGCAGCGCGTCTGCGCCAGATGAAGGAGCTCACCCGGAGGTTCGGCGTGCGCGAGGATGCCGGACCGGTGAGGGGGAAAATCCAGTTGCGTCTGATGTCCACGGCGATCCAACGCTTCGAGGATCCGACATCGGGCATTCATGATGGGGCCATCTTCGCGTTCGCCACCGGCACGAACCCCGAGGCACTCCTGGTGATCGAGTCGCGCTCGGTTGGCTCGGCGCCTCCCCTTTACCATTATGGGTTCGCCCGCGTCAGTGGCGCTGCGCTCATGGGTGACCTGGACGGGAAGGAAGTCTGGACGCAGGCCGAAGCCAATCCTCCGTATCGGGGTGAAGTCTACATGAACGGGTTCCACGCTGCGCTGACTGGCGCCGAGTGACACGCAAACCCGTGGTCGAACCTTCCTCACGGAAACCCTCACGGTCCGCTCGAGGGACGGTCTCTCGTCTGTGCTGAGCGCCTCACTCGGTCGAAATGACGAGTGACCGGACTCGGTGCCGACTTGCGACAGGTTACATTGAGACACCAGCGAACGAGGTGTCGAAGGCCAAGGGACGGTTAGTCCAAAAACGAGCCCCGGACGAAAAAAGAGTAACCGTCGACGCATTCGGGCTCTCTTAGATGAAGTGTACGGTGGAAGTCATGGCAGATGCTATGATCGGACTTTCACCCGTAACGCAGCCCGCCCTCCGCGGCCGAGTCTGCCAGGAGTAATCCGTCGAGTTCGATACCGAGCGCGACCGGCATACTGTGCATTGTCGGCCAACCGCGGATGTGGCGCCCTGCCGTAACGTCGGCTGGCGGTGAGTGCGTACACTCTTCCCCCAAACGCTTGATCCTGGGCCGTCAGGACGGTTCGCCGTCCGCGCCCAACCTTCCCTGGAGCTTTTGGAACGATGCAACGGAACCAACCGGACAACAACGAACAGACCAACCCCGCGCCGGGGACCTCACGCCGATCGTTTCTGATCCGATCGGCCAAAGCTGCGGCAGTTCCCGGTGCCGTCGTGGCGCTTTCGGGATCGAGCCGCGCGGGCGGCCCAGGCCGCAATGGGGGTGGTGGCGGCAAACGGCTGCCGGACCTCTTCCCGAACCAGAACCTCAATACGTTCCTGGAGATTCTTCAAGACGAAGAAGACCACATCGTCCAGCTCACCAGGCTGGCGGACAACCCTCGGCCGATGCCAACGTTTCAGAACTTACTGGCGAGCACGCCGCAAGAGTTTGTGATGATGGCGGCGATGATTGAGAATGGTGGCGTCGGCTCCTATTTGCAGGGGCTGAACGCCATCAGTGAGGGGGGGCATCACGACTATTTCCTCACGGCGGCGGGCATCACGGCCGTCGAGGCGCAGCACACCGGATTCCTGAACACGTTGCTCGACAGCGCCATCGCGCCTTCGGCCAAGGCCAATCTCATTCAGCCCGGCGTCGCGACGCCGATCCCGCCGGAGCAGATTCAGCAAGCCGTGGGACCCTTCATCGTGAGCCTCAACGGCGGCCCACCGTTTACGTACAACGTCAACCAGGTCGATGATGCGAACGACCAGATGATCATCAACTTCGTGCTCGTGCTCGAGTATCTCGAGGTCGAGTTCTACCGGATGAACATCGGCAAGTTCTTCAAACAGTTCTGACCGCTTCCCACGTCCGAGTCGCATTCAGGGAGGGGTGCGACTCAGCGTTGGCAGGAACCTTCAGATCGGATTTCCGAGGAGAGCGTTCGACGCTATCGCGGCGCTCCGGGCCAGATGGCGGGAGCGCGAATGTCGTTGTTGCGATACGCCTCAATCAGCCGCTCGAGGAGACGGATCTCGCAGCGGATCTGGGCGCCTCGTTCGGTGTCGGCCATGCGTCGAGGGCGAGCCCACTGGCGCACGATGGTAACCTTGGGGATGATGTCCACGCCATCGCGGACGGCCGCCTCGACCGACTCGAAGTGGGAGTGTTCGGCGAGGATCGTCCGGTCGGCTTCCAGAACCAGCGTGTAGCCGTGATCGCCGTAGGCTTCGGAGAAGGCGCCGTCGATCGTGATGGCCTTACCGCTTCGCTTGATCGGGTTCTCCCCCTTTTCGATCTTGACCGGCACGTGACCGTTCACGATCAGGCCGTCGCTGGGATCAACGCCGAACTCGTTGAGGATCGCGTCGCAGAACGCGGGATCGTGGATCAACTCGAAGTAAGGATTCTTGGTCTCGTGGTGTGTCGCTGCATCGGCGATGAAGTCTCGCTCGAACGTGGTGATCCGGTCCTTGCCAAACAGGGGTGAACAGTCGCCGCTCCAGAGATACCAAAGCACATCCAGGTCCTTGGTTGCCTTGCGCTCAAGGGCGCGGAGGATAAGCTGGTCGATCGCATCAAAGAGGGCCCGGCCTCCCAGCGCTTCGCCATCGATATACATCGGGAGAAACCGTCCATCCCGATCGACGGGTACACAGCCGTGGAAGATGAGGCTGCCGTCGCGGACGAGGTACATCGATCCTCGGCCGACGAGGTACTCCATGTGCTCGTACAGCTTCTGACTCGCGAGGAACGAGCCGCGGAGGCGGTCCATGCACCGGCGCTCGTCATCCGTGAGCTGGTAGGGATTGGCGGGGTCGATGGTAGGGAGTCGCGTGTCGACGAGTGGGTAGCGCACACCGTCGACTTCGACGGTGCCGGTTTTGTGATCGATACGATGTAGCAGGCGCCGGTGTTCCATCTCCCATCGTGGGTTCCGCGCGATCACCTGGCCCTCGAGCTTGAACTGCATGATCGCCGCGGCCTTTTGCATGCGGGCGACGATCACGTCCGGGCGCATGCCGCTTTCCCTGGGCATAAAGCTCGTGGCGGGGTCGCCGTGGTAGACGGTGTGCGCGAGGTGTTCGAGCGGGGTCAAGGGGATGCTGTAGCCTTCGTCGAGCTGGCCGAGGCGGCGATAGCGGAGTGAAACGCGCAGGACGTGACAGATCAAGGCTTCGTGACCGAGCGACGCACCGAGCCACGCGGCATCGTGGTTGCCCCAGATGAACGAGACGTTGGGCTGATGGCGGAGGTAGTCGACGACCTCGTCGCCTCGGGGCCCGCGGTCCCAGCAGTCGCCGCCGATGATCAGCTCGTAGATCGCCAGGTTTCGGACGAGTCGCGCGGTGATGTGTACGAGGTGAAGGGCCCGGCCGCGCCGAAGTAGCTCGTCGACGATCGCCTCGATGAACGCCTTGTCGCGTTCGGTGGTGGGCTCGTGGAGCATCTCGGACATGAGCTCGCGGTACTCACGAGGGAACACCTCCATCGCCCGTCGGAGACTGTAGCGAGTCGCCAGGACGCGAACGAGCTCGAACTCGTGGCGGAGCGATTTGATGCAGAAGGTACGCAGTGCGTCGCGGTCAACGAGGGTTTGCTCCAGTCGCTCGACCACCTCCGCGGGGTAGAAGATCAGTGTGAGGAATTCCTGGAACTCCTCCGGGGTCATGCGTGAGGCGAACAACCGCTGCACGAGCGGCCGAAGCGTACCGGAGGCGTTGTTGATCACGTGGCGGAGTTTTTTGGCCTCGCCGTGAATGTCGCTGATGACGTGGATCGTCCCCTTGGGCAACGTCAGCACAGCGCCCAGGCGGGCGATCTCGGCCACGGCTGAGTCGATGTCGGGGAATCGGCCGGAGAGGGCGCGCAGGGCGATTAGCTCGTAATCGCGAGTGTCCCGGTCTGTGCCCTCGCCGTTACCCTGGGGATTGGCGGCCATTGGCAATGGATTGCTCGTTCAAGGATTGTGCATCCCGACCTTTGGGGGCCGACACATCGCGACTGCGACGTCGCTTAGTTCAAACCGACTTGATCGGGGCTGATCGGCCGTTCGCCTGGAGCGCGGATCGCGACAACGACAACTTCATGCTTCCGAACGACGAAAAGTGCTCGGTGTTTTCGTTTCGAACTGGTTCCAAACAACAGATGACGGAGTTCCTCTCTGAACAAGAGGTTCTCATACGCAAAACCACACGTGAGCGGAGCGCGTTCGAGACGAGCGACCCCGGCCTGGAAACGCGTAAAAAGCCGCACGGCCCTTGGAATTGACACGCGGGAATGCGCGGCCAAGATGCGGTTCAGGTCGGCTTCGGCCCGTGTCGTCATAACGACACGGTATCTCATTGCGACAAGGGGAGGTTGTACTTTTGGCGCAACTCCTGAAGCACGTCGTCGACCGGCCGGGTTCGCCCGGCATCCATGTCGTCAAGACCTTCCTGAATCGCGGCCAGGTCGTCGGCTCGTTCCTCCGGCGTCTGGTTCTCGACGAACCACAGGTCGAGACACTCCTCCGGCGTTGGCGGTTGGCTTCCGCCCTCGGCAAGCTTGCGCGCGACGAAATCGTGAAACGCGCGGAGGTCGTCAACTGAGGCGGCCACCTTTCCCTCCTTTTGACATGGACTCGGGGCGAACTGAAATGTCGTCGAAGTCGGATGAAGACGCGATCACTAACCGTTGTCGGAGGAGAGGATTGCGTCCCACCTCCACCCCATATCGTAAGGTGGTCGTCGACCGGAGGTCCGCCGTGAGAAATCGACTTCGCAGTATTGTAACCCTCCTATGGACCCACTGGCCAGCCCCGTGCGCTGGTAAGCGTCGATGCCAATGAGTCTGTGACCGAGACGCGAACGCCCCGCCTCGTTGCAACTGCAAACGCTTCCCGATAGCCTGCAACGCTGCCGAGGCTGTCCCGGAGATCGCCTCTCCATCTCGGCCGTAGCCAACGTTGGTGCGGGGAGCGACATCATGAATCGGCGCGAGGTGTTGTGCGGCTTGCCGGCGGGTGCCTTGCTCGGAGGCTTGTTGCCTGGCGCTGTGGCCGCTGAGGAGAAGGCGGCACCATCAAAGGGACGCCCACGCCTGAAAATCGCCGACATTACGACGATCCTGACCGCCCCGAATAAGATTCGCCTTGTTGTGGTCAAGGTCACAACCAGCGAGCCGGGACTCTACGGGCTCGGCTGCGCTACGTTCACGCAGCGGGCCTACACGGTTCAAACCGCCGTGGAAAAGTACCTCAAGCCCCTCCTGATTGGGCGCGACCCGGACGAGATCGAGGACATCTGGCAGTCGTCGTATGTCAGCTCGTACTGGCGGAACGGGCCCGTGCTATTCAACGCGATGAGCGGCGTGGACATGGCGCTTTGGGACATCAAGGGCAAGCGCGCGGGGATGCCGGTTTACCAGCTCCTCGGCGGCAAATGCCGGTTCGCGGCGGAGCTTTACCGGCATGTCCGCGGCAACGACGTGAAAGAAGTGGAAGACGGCGTTCGCAAGGCCTTGGCGGACGGCTACCGCCACGTCCGCGTTCAGGTGGCCATTCCGGGCCAGGCGACTTATGGGGCGGCGGCATCGATCGAGGAACCGAAAGCGCCGGCGGTGAGCGAGCCCACGCATCCGGAATACGTCTGGGAACCGGCCAAGTACGTCCGCGCGGTCCCCAAGCTGTTCGAGCATTTGCGGTCGACCGTCGGCGACGACGTCGAATTGCTGCACGACGTCCATGAACGCATCTCGCCCAGTCAGGCGATCCAGCTTTGCAAGGACCTGGAGAAATACCGCCTCTTCTTCCTGGAGGATCCGCTCTCGCCCGAGGATAAGGACCACTTCGCCCACCTGCGTGCGCAAACCAGCATTCCCCTCGCCATGGGAGAGCTGTTCAACACGCAGCAGGAATATCTGCCGCTGATCGCCGGTCGGCTGATCGACTTCATTCGCATCCACATTTCGCAGATTGGCGGCCTGAGCATGGCGCGCAAGGTGGCGGCCCTGTGCGAGTTCTTCGGCGTGAAGACGGCATGGCATGGTCCGGGTGACGTCTCGCCGGTGGGACACGCTGCGGGTCTGCACCTGGAACTGGCATCGCACAACTTCGGGATTCACGAAGGGTCGCTCTTTTCGCCCGACACCCGCGCGGTCTTCCCAGGTTGTCCTGAGGTGAAAAACGGCTACCTCTACGCCAACGACTCTCCCGGCTTCGGTATCGACATCGACGAGAAGCTCGCCGCCAAGTTCCCCTTCCCCGATTCGCCGACGTTCGATCATCGCTGGGGCGGTACCCGGCGGCGCGACGGCACCGTGATCCGTCCCTGACCCGTATCCTCATATAGTGCGGCGTTTTTGGAGAATCCAGTCAACTCGACCAGGATTACGCATTTTCACGGGAGCTTGGATCGTGTACCCTCTTAGGCTGGTCAGTGGGCTCACACCCAGGGGATCGAACTCAGCTTCCAAAGGAGTGGTTTGCGAGACGCTTCGGTCGGCTGCAACGCTTGAGTCTCTGATCGCATCACGGAACGTGCTTCGAAGAGGATCATGGACTCATGAGCGGAACTTTGGACAAGATCGG